>CBFDAH010000242.1:0-3694 GCA_965602785.1 uncultured Syntrophobacterales bacterium | reverse complement strand
GCACCCCGGCATGCTCTTCTGAGCGCTCGCCGCCATTATACGAAAGTAATCCAGCCCCTGCAAACGCCAGGTGCTTCGGCCCGCTTCCCTGCCATGGCAACCAGGGAAGTCATCACGCTGCGCTCCTCGGGGCCGTTACAGGGCCACCTCTTCAAGGACATGGGCCCGGGATCATCCCATCCGGCCGTCTGAAACAGGAAAAAGTCTCGCCCCAGGTCCTTGTCGTCTTCCTCAGGCCATGCCGCTTCCCCGGTTCGCCTCAACGGCCCCCCGTCTTTTTGAGATGCGCGCTGACCACCTCACTTACTGCGGCCTAGGCCTTGGAGAATGGGCCACCGCAAGCTTTCCCTCTCAGGCTTGACTGGCCTCAGGCGGTTTCCCAGAGGGTGGTTCTCCGTTTAATAATATAAAAACAAAGCAACCACCGGGGTATAGGTAAAGGCGGTGTTTTTGCCGATAAGATCTATTTTTATGCCCGCCGCAATATTAACCCAATTCGTGGGGAGAAATTCTATGGCCGGCAAGACGCTGACGATGGCAGTGGAAGGTTGATTGGGTGTTGGCCCGATTAACCGCCCCACATCCCAGGTGCTGACCATTTCGCCCAGGAGCACCCACTTTTTACTGAGTGGCAATTCCACCGCTAAATTGAGGGTGACCTGATCCGGGCAAAAGGTCTTCTGGCCATTGACTTTTCCATTCGTAAAGGCTGTGTACCAGATGTCCCCATACAGTAAGACTGGTTTTACGTATTTGAAGAGATCGAAGCCCAGGGTGAAGGAGTAGGCTCCCTGGCCGAGCTGATCAATCCCCAGAAACCGGGCTCCGAGGTTCCGATGATGGCCCGTGGGAAAACCCACCGCAAATATACCGGCAACTGCCGGAACTCTGGGGCCCTCCTTCACCAGCAAATATTTGAACTCCACGCACGTGTCGCCGATGCCTCCGAATTGGGCGGCTCGATTAGTAGGCCCCACCTGGGAGGCCCACTTTTGGAGGTAAGGAATGGTTATCTGGATTTCTGTGCGAGGCGCCAGACCATAGTAGAATTCCACCGGCATGGAAAGCGAAATAAACTCTCCCCCGGCGCTCACCCGACGCCACCCGCGGCTGAAATTTCCCCCCGTAAATGCTAAAAACGTGTTTACCTCAAGGCTTGCTGTCCCCAGGGCTTGCGGGAGGGCAGAATCAGTTACGATGGGACCGGTGGTGTCGGGAATTTTTAGATGAAAGCCTTGCTTTTGTCGGCGACGGACAGGCAGCTCGGGGGTCACCTCAGCCGCCTGGGCGGACATTCCCCCCAAAAGCACCAACCCCAATAACAGTCCCGGCAAAAAGCGCTTCCGCATGGTATCGGCAGGAGCGGTTCGGCTGGCCAGCCGAGCCTTGAGTGGTTGCCTGAGGGCACATCCGTGAGACTACCCGGAACTCAAATGCCAGAGTTGCCCTCTTTTCTCAGAGGACTTTACCCAACCTTACACCAAACCCTCGCTAATGACTTCCTCAACGACTTTTTCCGCCTCCGTCTCAAGGTGCTTTTCCAGGCGTCGAGCTTTGGTTCTGCGGTTCCCCTGCTCTTTTTGGTGATCCTCCGGCACAGGCGCGGCCTCGTCGGCCATTTCCGGATAAAGTGTATCTTCCGGGCAAGATAGACGGTACCGTTTAAGGTGATAATAAAAAAACTATTACCATGCTACCCAAGAATTGTCAATTTTCTTTACTTTATAGTTTTCGGTACGTTGTAAGAAAAACCTGACATTACAAAATCGTGCGCCACATTACCCTGATCTTATGATAGTAAATACTCTTAACAAAGTTTTCCTTTGATAAAATTCAGATTCCTTGCCGAACTTCTCACGTATCATTATATCGACGGAAAGGTTATAAGTTATTTCAAAACCCACCTATTGTCTGGCAGGTCATTCTGAGCACCGCGAAGAATCTGGTAGTGTCAATGAGTTGAGCTCTTCCACTTGTTCAGGATGACAAAAAATCGCCTTTGAGACAGGCTGTAGACCTGAGCCGCCCCTCGCACCGGGCTGCCATGGGGGGGGAGACTTGCAGGCGCCAGAGTATATATTACTGGGGGGAAAAAATTGGTGAATGAAAATTTTCCTTATTCTCCCTCTCCCTTGCTGGAGAGGGTTGGGGTGAGGGTGAAAATGATTCCATTTTGGGCTCCGAGTAATAAAAGCCGCCGCCTGCTTGGAGTCAGGGCCGGGGCAGCTTCTGACCGCCTGGCGAAGCTCTTATCCGGATAAGGGGGAATTTTCCCCAGATTTTAGAAAACGCTGGTGGCACAGGTTTTCAACCTGTGCGGCCGCAGGCTAAAGCCTGCGAGCCTGTTATGAAGATCTTATTCAAATCAATCGAGAACTGGAAGAACAACTACTAATGAAATCCAGCTGATGCGTGAAACCGCAACGCTGATTTCAGGCGTTACATGGAATGAGATGCGAAAAGTCCTAATTCTTATTGTGTTGGCCGCCGCTGTTTATGGATTCATCCAAAGCGGAGGTTTTTCCAAACCGGGCCTTTCAGGATCGATTCGCGGCAGCGAGCAACTATTAGAGCGCGCCTTTGAGAATCGAAGCAGCGATTTCCAGGTTGAAGGCGAGGGGAAGGTAATCAGGGTTCTTCGAGATGATCTCAAGGGGAGCAGACACCAGCGGTTCATCGTTAGGCTGAGTTCCGGGCAAACCTTATTGATCTCCCATAACATCGACCTGGCCCCAAGAATCAGTTCGCTTCGAGTAGGGGACTCCGTCGTTTTCCATGGTGAATATGAATGGAATCCCAAAGGGGGTGTCATACACTGGACTCATCATGATCCTGCGGGTCGCCATATTGGGGGCTGGATCAAGCACCAGGGCAAAACATATCAGTAACCATGTAACAAATGACGTCAGGAGACGCGGGTCCGGCGCGCCTGAGTCGCCCCATTAGGCTCCATAAGTCATCCTTGTATCGGCAATCAACTGGGGACTGTTTGATGGGCATCCAATTTGAGCCTTGCCCCTAGCCTTCGTCCTGCCCCTAGATCATAAATGTCAGGAAAACTTCTCACTCTTAAGGAGGTTACACATGCAGACTCGCACGTCTCATGAAGATGAACAGGCAGTCAGAAAAGCAGCGGCGCAATTTTACACTGCCTTGAATGCGATGCTGGCGGGTGATCCGAACCCGCTTAAGGAGGTCTATTCCCACGCCGACGACGTGACCTACATGGGGGCGGCCGGCGATTTCCGAATCGGCTGGGACCAGGTGTATGCGGATTGGCAGGCCCAGGCTGACATGGTACCGGGGGGCCAGGCCGCACCTGTGGATATTCATGTTACGGTGGGCCAGGATATGGCGGTCACCCAGAATTACACCCGGGGAGAGGTTAAAAACCAGGCAGGAGAATTCCAGAAGACCTTACTCCGGGAGACCTGCGTGTTCCGCCAAGAGGACGGCAAGTGGAAGATGATCGCCCATCACGCCGATGCGCTGCCGTTTTTGGTGGAGTGGCGGGCGAGCCTCGCCTGAAAGACCGAATAAGGCAATGCCGCGCCTCTCTGGCCCGCAAACAGCCGAATTCTTCCCAACGGGCTGTTTGTCGGCGCTAAGTTGAGATTGTTGCAAAAGTATCTTGAGGGGCGGGCCGTGGAGCATAGGGCGGGTTTGAAACCCGCCCCTACACGCCCTTGGGCAC
>CBFDAH010000241.1:0-3697 GCA_965602785.1 uncultured Syntrophobacterales bacterium | reverse complement strand
GTAGTTTTCATACCTGCCGGCGGCCCGGCCTCATATCCGTCCTGGGAGGTTTGCCTTGCCGTTGCAGGCTCTTGTCTTCATCAACCTTTGATAAAATCTAGCTGACATCTGGTGAAACGCCTTTGGATTAATTGAAAAGAATCATTACGAGGATTGAGTTTCTTTGCCAAAGAAGAAGAGCGGGTGTGCACTGTCAACCCGGTCTGCAACATGGATTTGGGAGCTCAGCACGGCAAGTTCATGTGCGACTTCGAAGACGTGACCTACCATTTCTGCTCCGAGCTCTGCAAAGAAGAGTTCGCCCGGCAGCCAGAAAAATTCGCCAAAAAAGAAGGGTCCTAAATCGTTAAGCTTTTTTCTTGACTTATATGGTCAAGCAAAGCCATGGACTTTCCGGAAGTCAGGAATGTGAAACGGGTTTACCAGGGTCAGGGCCGTCAAGGTAGTCGGGAAAGTTTAAAGCGCCCCCTTTCGTGTTCAGGTAGGTAACAAACCTAATATTACTACATATCTTCCGTGAGGAGGGGAACCATGCCGCCGACCGCACAAGAGGCTCCGGGACGTTTTCCAACCCTTTACAAGACCATTGAAGTAGAGGGACTCGAGATCTTCTATCGTGAGGCGGGCCCGGAAACCGCGCCCTCGATTATCTTACTGCATGGCTTCCCCACTTCGTCGCACATGTTCCGCAACCTGATTCCGGCGCTGTCGGACAAGTTCCATGTGGTGGCCCCGGATTATCCCGGGTACGGATACAGCTCGATGCCCACAATTGACGAGTTCGACTACACCTTCGACCGCATTGCAGAAGTAATCGATTCCTTCCTTGAGAAGCTGGGACTCGAGAAATACAGCTTATATGTGTTCGATTATGGCGCGCCTGTGGGGTTTCGCATTGCCGCAAAACATCCCGACAGAGTGGAGGCGCTGATTGTCCAGAACGGCAATGCCTACGATGAGGGTCTGCTTGACTTCTGGGAGCCGATTAGAGCCTACTGGAAGGATAAAACCAACGAGAATGCCGAGGTGCTGAGAAACAGCTTGCTTACCATCGAAGCCACCAAATGGCAGTACACCAATGGTTTTCGAAATCCCGAGACCATCACTCCCGATAACTGGGTCCACGACCAGTACCTGATGGAGCGGCCTGGCAACAAGGACATCCAGCTGCAATTGTTCTATGACTACCGCTCCAACCCGCCACTCTATCCTCAGTGGCAGGCCTACTTTCGGGAATATCAGCCCCCTACGTTGATCGCCTGGGGAAAGAACGACTTTATTTTCCCCGCCGAAGGGGCTACCCCTTATAAACGTGACCTAAAGAATATCGAATTCCATTTACTAGACACAGGGCACTTCGCGCTGGAGGAGGATGGGGGATTGATCGCCGACCTCATCCGAAAATTCCTGGAGAAAAACTTGACTAGTTAGGAACTATGGTTACATAGTTTACATAAGAAGACAGCCAAACCCTTTCCTTAAAGCTGACAATTCTCCAGAGGCAGCAAATGACGTTTCAACGTGAATTATGGACCAGGTACGAGTCAGAAGGCATCCCCATCTATGTGCGGGGAGACCGGCCCCACTGGTTTGTGCCCAACACCGCCGGCGACCAAATCCTCACAGAATGGCCCGAGGCGGCAGTAAACGGGGACCTTCCGGTGCGCCGCTTTCTCGAGCGGCTTCCCGGGGAGCCCCATCTTTCCTACTCCGGTCGGGACGGGGTCCTCAAACTCCAGCATCTGCGGGAACTCTGGTTTCACCTCACTAACCGCTGCAACCAGGCCTGCCGTCATTGTCTCTTTGCCTCCTCCCCCAGCGCCGGGGACGGGCTGTCCTGCCGTCAGGTGCAGGATATCGCCGCCCAGGCCGCGGCCATAGGCTGCCGGGTCTTTGCCCTCACGGGTGGGGAACCCTTTGTCCACCCTGAATTCACCGACATCGTGGATTTTCTTTTACACTTTGACCAGACTCACGTGGTGGTTCTCACCAACGGCACCCTCCTGAAAGATTTCGCCGACCATCTAAACCGCTGGCCGGCTGAGCGCTTCCACCTCCAGATGAGTGTGGACGGCCTGGAGCAGAATCACGATCACCTGCGGGGACGAGGGGCCTTTGCCGCCCTGTTGGACAACCTCACGTGGCTCAAAGCCCAGGGCCGAGCCTGCACCCTTTCCATGTGTGTCACGGCTTCGAACTTCATGGACCTTCCCGGCATGGTTGACCTGGCCGGGGAGGTGGGAGCCGCCAATCTCCACCTTCTGTGGTACTTCGTAAGAGGCCGGGGCACTTCGGCTGAGTTCGTCCCCCCGGAGGCCATCTTGCCCCAGGTCGTCGAGGCCGCCGCCCGGGCCGAGATGCGGGGCATTAGCCTGGATAACCTGGATACCTTGAAATCCCAGATCTTCGCCCCTACGGGCACCATCCACGACGGCGCCGGCAGCGGCTGGGAGTCCCTGGTGGTGGGCCCGGACAGCCGCCTCTACCCCTCCCCCGCCCTGGTTGGAGTTGAGGCCCTGGCCACGGACCTCACCCCGGACCTCGAAACCGCCTGGCGAATCAGCCCGGTGCTCACCGATCTGCGCCGGGCCACCGCCGCCTCCCTCTCCTGGCCCCTGCGTTTTTTTCTGGGAGGTGGCGACCCGGACCACAGCTATCTCCACCGGGGCACCTTCGTGGGGGATGATCCCTATGTGCCCCTCTATGAAAAGCTGGCCCTGTGGCTTATCGCCCGGGAGGCCGCCAAAGAGCCGGATCAAGGGCCTCCCGCTCTGCGCCTCCGCATGGGTGAGGTTCTGGAAAGTTGCGGCTCCCACGGCGCCGTGGCCCTGACCCACAGCAACTGCCTCTTGACCGCGGCCACTTTGGACAGCCGTACCGCAGTGCGCGAGTTTTATCAGGACGCCGCCCAGACCACCAGGGAGGACATCTTAAACCCGGTGTGCTACCCCGAGGAATTCATTTCCCATATCCCGGAGTCGGCCCGCCTGCGTAGTTACGGCTGCGGCAGTCCTGTTCTGGAAGCGGGACTGAAGCCCGGGGATGCCGTCTTGGACCTGGGCTGCGGCACCGGGGTGGAGTGTTTCATTGCCGCCCAACTGGTGGGGCCGGCAGGCCGGGTCGTCGGAGTGGACATGCTCCTTCCCATGCTGAGGCGGGCTGCCCGGGGCGCAGCCCAGGTGACTGCCAACCTGGGATACAGCAACCTGGAATTCAAGCAAGGCTTCCTGGAGGACCTGCCTCTCCCGGACGACAGCATAAATGTGACCCTGTCCAACTGTGTCATCAACCTCTCCAGCCACAAACGGCGCACCTTTCGGGAAGCTTTTCGGGTCCTCCAACCCGGCGGGCGTCTGGTGGTGGCCGACGTAGTCACGCCCACCGAACCCGACCCGGCCATCAGGAATGACGACATCCTCAGAGGGGAATGCATCGCTGGCGCCCTCACCGAGAGGGACCTGTTCGCCCTCCTGGAGGAAACCGGCTTCACCGCCCTCAAAGTTTTGAAGCGCTTCCCCTACCGGGAGGTCCAGGGGCATCCCTTCTTTTCCCTTACCTTTGAGGCCAGAAAACCTGAAACCACCGAAGAGATCCTGGTTATGTACCGGGGTCCCCTGGCCGCCCTGGTCACTCACCAAGGCGACCTCTTGCCGGTGGGGGAAGTGCGTCGCGTCAACCGGGGTGACCTTCCCGCCGA
>CBFDAH010000240.1:0-3738 GCA_965602785.1 uncultured Syntrophobacterales bacterium | reverse complement strand
CCTGATAACCGACAACCTTTGCTATTCAATTAGCATGCCGGACAGCAGTGATTTCCCAAGGGATAATGGCTGAAGCGTGTAATCGAGGTTCTTTATTCCAAGCAGCAAAATCAAGAAATTTGCCATTGTTCCGAATAAAGTAACCAGGAAGTTTGCCACTGCCTGACAGTGAAGAAAGGCGCCGATGCTTGAGAATATGCTAGGGCCGGTCCTCGCGTGGCTGAGAGCTAACAGCCACCTGGCTCTACCCTTCCTCCTGGCCTGCTGGATGGCCGTGGGAGACGTCCGCACCCGCCGCATTCCCAATTACCTCACCCTGGGCGCCGCTCTGGCCGGGCTGGGCTTCCAGTTCGGCACCCACGGCTGGGCCGGGGTGGGGCAGGGCTTTTTGGGCCTCTGCGTGGGCTTTTCCCTGATGATCGGCTTTTACCTCAAAGGAGGCATGGGCGCCGGGGATGTCAAGGCCCTGGCGGCCCTGGGGGCCTGGCTGGGACCCCTTTCCACCCTTTACCTGTTCATTTACATGGGCCTCATGGGGATTCCCCTCATCTGTTTTTTCCTCTGGCGCCGGGGGGAGCTCAAAAACAAGACCCGGCAGTTCTGGACCTTTCTGGTGAACCTGGTTCTCCTGCGCTCCTCGTCCCCTGACCCTGCCCCCTCCTCCCCCACCAAATCCGAGGGGCTCCCTTACGCCGTGGCCCTGGCCATGGGGATGGTGCTCCTGTGCTGGATAGGGGTGTGAAATAAATTCGTCTATAAATCAGTATCTTCGATAATCCCAGTCTCTTATTTGAAAAACAACGCCGCCGCCCTCGGGGGCGCCTGAAGCACCGGGGGCGGCGGTTCACTATATGCATGCTTCGTTTTTACCCCAAAGGGCCCTGAACCGTAATCCATCATCTGATTTTCTCAATCCATAATCTTTCCAGAGTATTTGACTTCCCCCATTCTCCTGAGTATAAAGAACTAGCTTGTTACAATTTTCTCATTAATCCCGCAAACCTCACTGAAGCCGGGGAGTTGTGGAGTCCCTGGCTCTATCCGGCCGGAGACGGACATGCTTATCGTCATGGATAAAGACGCCACCGGGGAGATGATCCAGACGGTGGTGGGTAAGATCGAGACCCTGGGCTATGCAGCCCAGCCCATTCCCGGGGGCGAACGGGTGGCCATTGGCATTCTGCGGAACCCCGGGCCGGTGGACCCGGCCATCTTCCTGGGCATGCCGGGAGTCATCCAGGCCATCCCCGTGTCCCGACCCTACAAGCTGGTGAGCCGGGAGATGAAGCGGGAGGACACCATTATCACCCTGGCCAACGGTCTGGAGATCGGCAAGGGCCGCTTTGTGGTCATAGCCGGGCCCTGCGCCATCGAAAGCGAAACCCAGGCCCTCACCATCGCCCGCCTAGTCAAGGCTGCCGGGGCCCAGTTTTTCCGAGGCGGGGCCTATAAGCCCCGCACCTCCCCTTACAGCTACCAGGGTCTTGGAAAGGCCGGGCTGAAGGTCCTGGACAAAGTGCGGGAAGAAACGGGACTTCTCATCATCACCGAAGCGGTGGACCATGACTCTCTGAAATTGGTGGCGGAATACGCTGACATCGTGCAGATCGGGGCCCGGAATATGCAAAATTACACCCTCCTGCGCCGGGCCGGGAAGATCAAGAAGCCGGTATTGCTGAAGCGGGGCATGTACGCCACCCTGGATGAATGGCTCATGGCCGCAGAATACATCCTGGCCGAGGGCAATCCCCAGGTGATCCTCTGTGAGCGGGGTATTCGGGCCATCGGCGAGCACGCCCGGAATCTCCTGGACCTGGCCACCATCCCGTCGGTGCGCCGGGAAAGCCACCTGCCCATCGTGGCCGACCCCAGCCACGCCTCCGGACGCCGGGACCTGGTAGCCCCTCTGGCCCGAGCCGCCGCAGCCGCCGGGGCTGACGGCCTGCTTATCGAGGTGCACCACGAGCCGGAAAAGGCCCTTTCCGATGGGGCCCAATCCCTGTTTCCGGACCAGTTCGAAGCCCTCATGGAAGACCTCAGGTCGCTCAATCCCGGGGGCTGGAATTGAGGGAAATCTTTCTCGCCCTCTCCGGCCGGGACGAGAGCCACCGCCTGCTCCTGGGCCCCGGCCTGCGTCATGAGCTGGGGCGATTTCTGCAACCCTACCACTTTCCAGCCCACCTCTTTGTGGTAACGGACAGGCGGGTGGGCCGTCTTTATGCTGCCGACCTGGATAAAGCTCTGAGGGGGAGTGGCTTTCAGGCCACCGTTCTGGAGGTGGCTCCCGGGGAGCGGACCAAGAGCTGGGCCGTGGTCCAGCGCCTGGCCCGGGAACTGCTGGCGCACGGAGCCCACCGAGGCACGGCCCTGGTGGCTCTGGGCGGGGGTGTGGTGGGGGACGTGACCGGCTTTCTGGCCTCCATTTTTATGCGGGGGGTGCCTCTGGTCCAGGTGCCCACGACGCTCCTCGCCATGGTGGACGCGGCCATCGGCGGCAAGACCGCCATCAACCTGCCGGAAGGGAAAAACCTCCTGGGAACCTTCCACCAGCCCCGCCTGGTGGTCATTGACCCCGAATTCTTGGAAACCTTGCCCCCCATGGAGCGCCTCAACGGCCTGGCGGAGGTCCTGAAAGCGGGCTTTATCCGGGACCGGGAGCTTCTTGGAAGCCTGTCCCGGGAAGGCCTGGGACTTTTCCGCCATCCAGAAGCCTTGCTGGAAGTCATCCACCGGGCCGCGCACATCAAGGCTGCTATTGTGGCCGCGGACACCCGGGAAGCGGACCTGCGCCGCCTTCTCAACTTCGGCCACACTCTGGGCCACGGCCTGGAGGCAGCTTCGAACTATCGCCTCCCCCACGGCCGGGCGGTGGCCCTGGGAATGCTGGCGGCCCTCAAGCTCTCAGAGCAGCTCGCCGCCCTCCCTCAGGAAGATTCTAAGTGGGGACAGCGTCTCCTCCAGGGCTTCGGCTATACCAGTGGCCTCCCTCCCCTGGACCGAGAGGCGGTCCTGGCCGCGATCACCAAGGACAAGAAACGTCTGGAAACCGGCCAGGTATTCGTGCTTTTAAAGGGCCTGGGGGAGGCGGTGATCCGGGAAGGCGTCCCCCTCACCCTGGCGGGCGAGGTGCTGGAGGAAGTGCTGGCGGAAGGGGGATAAGTTATGAACGGGGGTGGATCATGTGGCGTCAGCTTGTGGTGGTGGTCACCGTGTGTTTGTTGGCGGCCAATCCGGTTTCGGGTGAAAAAAAGCCGGGAGCAAAAAGCGGGCCGACCGTGAGTTCTACCCATCCTATTAAGATAAATCCCATCGGCCGGGTAACGCGCCAGAACGACACTTCCCTGGTGACGGTTCGACCGGAGCTGGCTCCGGCCCTCGATGGCCTGTCGGGATTCTCCCATGTCTGGGTGATTTACTGGTTCCACGAAAAGGACCACCCCGAAGAGCGAGCCATCCTTAAGGTCCACCCCCGCCGGGACCCGGCCAATCCCCTCACCGGGGTCTTTGCCACCCGGTCGCCGGCGCGCCCTAACCTCATCGGGCTCACCGCCTGCCGCATCGTCAGTGTCAAGGGGAATGTCCTGAAAGTGGAAGGGCTGGACGCCCGGGAAGGCTCGCCGGTCCTGGACCTCAAACCCTATATCCCCCGGAGCGACTCTCTGCCAAAGGCGCAGGTGCCCTGGTGGGTAAAGAAATTTGGGGGAGGGGGCTAAGGGTCGCAGACCCTTACCCCCTCCC
>CBFDAH010000239.1:0-3821 GCA_965602785.1 uncultured Syntrophobacterales bacterium | reverse complement strand
TAAAGGGGGTAGGGAGGGGAGTTTGAGGGGAGGGCGGGGGAGTTGCGCTCCCCCGACCCTCCCCTCAATAAATCTGCTCTATTCACGCCCCGTCCACCATGGACATTTCGGTGACATAGAACCAGTCGGCGGGGTCGGTGATGTAGTTGTGCATGTCCAGGAGCATGAGGTAGTGACCCCGCTCCTCGTGGGCCAGGCTCATTAAAAAGCGCCGGGCCAGGGGGATGGGAGTCTCCTTGGCCAGCTTGGTGTAGTAGTCAATGGCACACTGCTCCATTTGGAGGCCGGTTTTCAGGGCCTCCAGATCATCTTTCCCCCCGGTGCCCTGGCCTGCCTGGGTCATGGCCATGACGCAGGCATAGGGTTCGCTATGAGGCGGTTTAAACTCCGCCAGTTTCTCCGTCCACTTGGGGTCTTTCTCCAGGCTCTGGTAAATCTCGTTGAACTTCTTGATGTGATACATTTCCGATTCCGCCAGATAGTCCAGGATCTGGCGGACGCCATCGTTCTTGGTTTTCTTAGCCGCCTCCAGATAAAACTGACGGCCGTCCACTTCCATCTGGATGGCCTCTTTCAAGGCATTGCGAAGATATTCATTTACCGTGGTCATGGCTGGCTTTCTCCCTTCAGTTCTTCCCTGAGGCTAATTGGCGCGTCCAGCAGGGAATAATTCTCGTGGATAATTTCCTTGGTGTTGTCATAACCATAAATCGCCCCCCCACGCTTGTCAAATTCATCTCGGAAGTTTAACCGCCATTGTCAGGCCAGGCAGGGCATGATAAAAAAACTTCGTGCCCCTGACTCTCGATTACCTGAAATCCCGTTTATCCCGGAAAATTGGCTTGACCGCCACACCGGAGGGGCTAATACCGGCGGGAGTCTTAGCTCCCCTGTTCGTGGCCGGGGCGGAGCTGCATCTTCTGTTCACCCAGCGCACCATGCACCTCAGGGACCACCAGGGTCAAATTTCTTTCCCCGGGGGTGTGCAGGATCCCGGTGACCAGGATCTCCTGGCCACGGCTCTGCGGGAGACCGAAGAAGAGATCGGCCTGGCCCCTGAGGACGTGGAAATTCTGGGTATGATTGCACCTCTGGCCACCGTTACCGGCTACTGGATCAACCCCTTTGTGGGACTCATCCCCCATCCCTATGATTTCCGGATTAACCACCGGGAAGTCAAGCGCCTGCTCGTCTTCCCGCTGGCCGACTTCCTCCCTCCCGCCCGCTGGAGCACCGGGACTTACACCTACCAGGGGCAAGACATCCAGGTCTGCTGCTGGAAACACCAGGACACCGTCATCTGGGGGGCCACCGCCCGCCTGCTGCTTGACTTCCTGAGCCGCCTGGGAGAACAGCCCCTGTCTCACCAATGCGTGGATTGAGGCTGAGAGAGTGTGGGGGGAGGGCAGGGACCTCAGGTCCCTGGCCCTCCCCCCACAATAGCCCTCAAAACCCATTCACCCCACCATTAATCATCCGGACCACGGTGAAGTCGGGGAAGTAGTCGATGATATTGAGGCAGCCGTAGTTTTGATCCAGGCGGAAGATGTTGTCGAAGGGGAGGCCCAGGGCGTCGCAGAGGATGACCCGGTTGACCCCGGCGTGTGCCACCAGAGCCAGGGATTGGCCGGGGTGCTCCGCCAAAATCTCCTGGAGGCGGGGGAGGGTCCGGTTTCGCAGGTCGAGCAAGCTTTCCCCTCCCGGTATGCGAAAGCCCGCCAAGTCCCGGAAGCGTCCTTCTAAATCCTCCGGGTAGCGTTCCGCGATCTCCGCAAAGCTCAAGCCTTCCCAGACGCCGAAGTGTATCTCCCGGAATTCGGGGATAACCTGCGTTTCAAGCTGCCGCTCCTGTCCGAGGCAGTCCGCGCCTTCCCGGGAGCGGCGGAGGTCGGAGGCGTACACTGCCGCGAGGGGCACGGAGGTGAGTTCCTGGGCCAGTCGTCTCAACTGGCGTTCTCCCTCGGGGCTGAGGCCGATGTCGTTGTTGCCGTGGTAGCGTTGGGTATGCCCGTCAGCCACCTGGCCGTGGCGCACCAGATACAGGCGGGTGGGGGTGGGCCGGTCGTGGTGGGCGAAGGAGGCAAGACGCATTAAGGGCCTTCCAGGGTCACGTTGTTGGGGACCACCACGATGCCGCCCTCGGTCACCGGAAAGCGGCTGGCGTCGGCTTGGCGGTCATAGCCAATGGTGAATCGGGGGGGAATCTGCACACCGTCCTCGATGATGGCCCGCCGGATTTTTGCCCCTAACCCCACCTGCACGTTATTCCAGAGAATGGCTTCCTTCACCTCCGCTCCCCGGCCGATGCGCACCAGGGGGGAAAGCACGGCGCGGCTCACCTTGGCTTCGTTCAGCTCGCACCCGGAGGAAATCAGGGAATCGGTCACTTCCACGGGTTTTTTCCGGGTTAAATATTTGGTGGGGGGCGTAAGGGTCAGGTGGCTCCGGACAGGCCAGTCGCCGCCGAAGAGGTCGAAAACCGGTTCCTCTCCCACCAGGTCCATGTGGGACTGGAAGTAGGCGTCCAGTTGCCCGATATCCCGCCAGTAGCCTGGTTTTCCGGTGGCCTTATCCAAGAAATTATAGGCAAAGACCTTTTTGCGCCCCACCATCTGGGGGATGATGTTGCGTCCGAAATCGTGCTGGCTTTTCTTGTTCTTGGAGTCGGCAATCAGCTCCCGCACCAGGGTCTCCGCGGCAAAAATATAGACGCCCATGGACACCAGGGAAAAGTCCGGGTTTCCGGGCATGCTCGGTGGTTTGGCGGGCTTTTCCAGAAATTCAATGACCTGGTGGTTCTCATCCACGTGGACAATACCAAACGCGCTGGCCTCCTGGCGGGGGGCCGGCACCGCAGCTACGGTAAGGTCCGCGCCTTTGGCCAGATGGAAGTCCAGCATGGCCAGATAATCCATCTTGTACACGTGGTCGCCGGACAGGATGAGCACCTGTTGGGGCCGCTCTTCATCCAGGAGCTTCAAGTTCTGGTAGATGGAGTCGGCCGTCCCCCGGTACCAGCGGTCCACGGTGATCTGCTGGGGAGGCACCGAGTAGATATACTCCCCCAGGTCGGGCCGCATAATGTCCCAGGTGTGGCGCAGGTGGATGTCCAGGGAGAAGCTGCCATACTGGCTCAAGACGTAGATGCGCCGGATGCCGGAATTCAGACAATTGGATAAGGTGAAATCGATGATACGGTAAATGCCCCCGAAGATGATGGCGGGCTTGGCCTTGTCCCGGGTAAGGGGGGAGAGGCGCTCTCCCCTGCCCCCCGCCATAACAATGGTGGTAAGTCCCTTCAACCGTTCCATCGCCCACCTTATTTAGGTAAGGAGTTCCTTGATTTTGCTCTTGAGTTCGCTAAGGTCTGCAGACTTAATGACATAGGCATCCGCGGCCCAGCTCATAAAGCTATCCTGATACTGAGAGTAGGCCGTATTGAGGATGACCTTGATTCCTTCCTTGAGCCCCAGGATACGGGGCAGGGCCTCCAGGCCGTCCATGCCGGGCATGCGGATGTCCAGGATCACCAGATCCAGCGGCTCGGTCTGCACCATCTTCAGGGCGTCCTGAGCATTGTTGGCGGTGAGGACGCGGTAGCCCTCCTCCACCAGCTCCGCTTCGATGAGCATGCGAATGGCGTTTTCGTCATCCACTACCAGGATGGTCTTCATGGACGGTCTCCTGCAGGTTGTGCTTTCTTAAATATAGACTTTCTCGTGGAGGTGAGCAAAGGCCTTATGGACGGAAGAGTGTTTTTTGCCGCGTTTTTTTTAGAGCTGGGAACAGGCCGATACAGTCCGGACACCCTTCCCGCCCCC
>CBFDAH010000238.1:0-3822 GCA_965602785.1 uncultured Syntrophobacterales bacterium | reverse complement strand
TTTTCAGCCCGGTTCCCCTGTTTGAATGGTCTCTAATTCTGGGGCGCGGCGGGATGATGGCTGGCCGCAGTCCTTTAGGCGGTTTGCTCCTTCTTATAAAGAGGCGACATGTCCCTGAGGGTTTGCACAATGGGCGGCAGGTTGGTGATTACCTGGTCCACATCCGCTTCCGTGGTGTCCCGGCCCAGGCTGAAAAGGAGCGTTCCCTGGGCGCTGGCAAAGTCCAGGCCCGTGGAAATGAGAACATGGGAAGCCCGCAGCGACCCGGAGGCGCAGGCCGAGCGGGTGGCCGCGGCAATGCCTTCCTCGTCCAGCATGAGCATGACGCTTTCCCCTTCCACGTACTTTAAGGAGATGGAAACCAGATGTGGCAAGCACTGGGTGGGATGGCCGTTGAGGATGATCTCAGGGATACGCTCCTCCAGGCCGTCCCGGAGCTTATCCCGCAAGGCCTTGATGCGGGGCAGGCGCTCGGGCATCTCCTCTTTGGCCACTTCGGCGGCCACCCCCAGGCCCACGATGCCGATGAGGTTTTCCGTGCCGGCCCGACGCTTGTTTTCCTGCATGCCGCCGTCCAACAGCGGCCAGACCCGAGTGCCCTTGCGGACATACAACGCCCCCACTCCCGGCGGCCCGTAAAACTGGTTGGCAGCCAGGCTCAGGAGGGTTACCCCCAGTTCTTTCACATCCACCGGAATCACCCCCACCGCGTCCACGGCGTCAGTGTGGAAAACCACTTTGTGCTTTTTGGCGATCTTGGCGAGGTCCGCGATGGGCTCGATGGTGCCGATCTCGTTGTTGGCCAGCATGACGCTGATAAGGATGGTGTCCGGCGTGATGGCCGCCTCCACCGCGGCGGGGTCTACCAGGCCATAATGGTCCACGTCCAAAGAGGTGACGGTATAGTCCAGCAGCCGCAGGGTGCGCAGCGAATTTAGCACCGCTTTGTGCTCGATGTTGGTGGTAATGATATGGCGCCCCTTCTCCCGCATGCCAATGGCCACGCCTTTGATGGCGTGGTTGATGGATTCCGTGCCGCCGGACTCGAAAACGATCTCACTGGGATCGGCATTGATCAGGGCCGCCACCTGGGAGCGGGCCAGATCCAGGGCCTGGGAAGCCTGCTGCCCCACCTGGTGATCGCTTACCGGGTTGCCGTAGATAGTATTGATGTGGTTGATCATCGCCTCCTTCACCCGAGGATGCAGAGGCGTTCCAGACAGATGGTCAAGATAGACGATTCCCATGACGGCGCCCTTTTAGCCCAAACTGGCTCGGTGTTTAATGATCGTGGTCGTGTGGTATATCCGAGCCGCAAAAGATGCAAAAGGGCGACTCCTCCTCAACTTGTTTGGTACAGTAGGGACAGTAGCAAGCCTGAGCTTCGCGGCTACCGACATGCTCCTCCCGATCCTTTGCAATGTCTGTAACTTTGCCGGCCTTCCGGTCCAGATAGTTCTTGATGGCAGAGTGTAGGGCATCGGCACCGAGGTTGGAGCAATGCAATTTGTTTTGGGGCAGGCCTCCCAGAGCTTTGGCCACATCCTTGTTGGTGATCTTCATGGCCTCGTCCAGGGTTTTCCCCTTGGCCAGCTCCGTGATCATACTGGACACGGCAATGGCCGCGCCGCAGCCGAAGGTTTTGAACTTGATATCGGCGATTTTGTCACCCTCTACCTTGATGAAGACATTCATCATGTCCCCACAGACGGGGTTTCCCACTTCACCGATGCCGTCGGCTTCGTCAATTTCGCCGACATTTCGAGGACTCTTAAAGTGATCCATGACAATATTGGAATACATGGTTGCTCCCTTCACAAAATAAAGTGTAATTAATATAATACCTTTGACGGTCCGGGTCAAGAAGCGCGCCAGAGAAATCACCACATCCAAGGTGAGCCTTTGGGGCGCCGCCCGGCGCCGGCAAAATCCCGGGAGACAGACCGCCATGCACCTCACCTGCACCCAGGCCCAGGCCCTTTTCCCTGCCGTGGGATTCAGACTATTCACCGAGCATCCCCTCTCCCTCCTGTGGGACTGCCACCACGGGGACACCTTTATCCTGAAGCTGGGGGACTTGGCCGTTCAGCCCCTGAAAGAAACTGCCGCGGCAGAGATTTCTTTACAGGTGAGCCTGGCTCCGGTGGCCGAGCTGCTTTCCAAGATGGAACATTTTGCGGCCCACCACAATCTGGTCGTAAATCCCTGGCCCGAGCCGCCGGAGGAACTCAGCGAGCCCCTCACCCTGGCCGCCTGTCACCTGCCGGAGGCCAAGCTCTTCGTTTTCTCGGAACAGGCCACCCTCACCGCCCGGGCCATGCCGGATGACAACCTGAAACTAACCGTGCAGGGCGATTTCAAGAGCCGCACCGTTCCCTGCCAAGAGGCCGACCTCCTCCTCCATCTGGAGCGGGCCCACGCCAGCCGCCTGCTATCTTACTGCTTTTCGGTGGTGAGGGAAAAGAAATAATTTGAAGGGAGGGCCGGGTGGGCGCAACTCCCCCGCCCTCCGATTCAGCTTTCCTGATATCAACTTAAGGAGGAACCATGAGCTTAGTGCTGACGGGTGCGGAAGTGAAGCAGGTGTTGGACATGGACCTGGCCCTGGCCGCAGTCCGGGAGGCTTTTCGGGCTTACGGCGAAGGCCGGGTGAATATGCCCCCCAAGGCCTATCTCACCCTGGCCAAGGGGGACTTTCGGGCCATGTATGGGGAGATCTTTCTGCCCGACGGCCACGTCTGCGGGCTCAAATGGGTGAACGTGCACCCCGAAAACCCGAAGCTCGGGCTCCTCACGGTGATGGCCAAGGTGGTGCTGAACGACCCGGAGACCGGCCTGGAGTGGGCCGATATGGACGGCACCTTCATCACCAATTACCGCACCGGCGCCTCCGGGGGCGTGGCTGCGGAGGTGCTCTCCCGGCCTGACGCCACGCGATTAGGAATTATCGGCGCCGGAGAGCAGGCCCGTACCCAGATTGCCGCGATCCTCAAGGTACGGCCCATAGAAGAAATAATCATCTGCGACTGCGCCCTGGCCCGGGCCCGGGCCCTGCGGGACGAAGTAGCGGCCCAATACCCGGTCAATGCAATCCTGGCTCCGGATTCCCGGGAAACCGCTCTGGCCTCCGACATTTTAGTCACCGTCACCCCCAGTGAAGTCCCCCTGGTCCATCTCGACTGGGTTCGCCCCGGCACTCACATCAACGCCATGGGCGCCGACGCCGCGGGTAAACAGGAGCTGGACCCGGCCATCCTCAAGGCCGCCAAAATCGTGGTGGACGATTGGGCCCAGGCCTCCCACTCCGGGGAAATCAACGTGCCTCTGAGCCAGGGGGACATTACCCAGGAGATGGTGTACGCATCTCTGGGGGAGGTGGTGGCCGGGAAAAAGCCGGGGCGCCAGAGCCCGGAGGAGATCACCGTCTTTGACTCCACCGGCCTCATCATTCAGGACCTGGCCTTGGGTTTCTCCATTTTTCAGCGGGCCCAGGAGCGGGGCTTGGGGGAAGTGAAAGAATTTCTCCAGATTTTATAGAGCGATTACCGGTTGTTTTCCTGGAGGTGCGTACGGGCGCAGCGCTGGCAAAGGAACCCGTCTGCCTCTTTTTGGTGCCAGCCTTCCAGGACCAGGGCGCCGCATTTCCGGCAGACTCCGAGGATGGTGGGAGGCTTCTCCCCCCAGGTGGGCTGCCCTCTCGGACCCCAGGGCATCATCTGGCGCAGGCGGCGCCACCAACCTCGCACATATTCTCCTAACATGCTGAAAGTATAACAGCTCACCAGATCTAACAAAAGCGGAGGAGGCCCCTATGACCCAGAT
>CBFDAH010000237.1:0-3849 GCA_965602785.1 uncultured Syntrophobacterales bacterium | reverse complement strand
AAGGGGCCGCCATAGCCGGCGCCGGAGACCGGAATTTTGCCGGTTTCCGCCTGATACCAGGTGCTGAGCAGGATCTCCGGAGTCCAGTAGTCGTTCCCCATCCTGCTGTACTGGGGGTTCACCGTCTTGACCACCAGCTCCCGGGGACAGCCCTGTACGCAGCGGTAGCAATTTTTGCAGAAGCTGTCGATGGTGTCGGTGAGGCTGGCCTGGTCGAAGTCCCGCTGGTCGAAGGCGTTGTAGGGGCAGGTTTCCTTGACGCAGTGGGTGCAGCGGACGCAGCCTTCCCCCCAGTCCAGGACAGTGCTCTTGCCGTGGGCCGGGAAGCGAGGCGGGGTCGGGTGCACGTGGATGTGATACTTTTCCGGCATGCCGAGGCCCTCAAGCCTGCTGATCGGGTCGGACCACCCGGCGGGGCCCGGCGGCGTCGCCGTGGGACCAATCCTTGGGCGGGGAAAGTTCCAGCAGACGGTCCAGCTCCCCCAGGGCGCTCAAACGGTCGTAAATCTGGAGCCAGGCGCAGGGAACTTCGGGGACGATCTCCCGGGCCAGGTTGATTTCGCACAGCCCCGCCCGGGCTCCGCCGCAGGGACCGTTGAGCAGGCTCTTGGCGCAGCGGGAGATGGGACAGATGCCGCCGGTGAGGCCGAGCATACAGTTGCCGCAGCCCCGGCAGTTCTCCAGCCACAGGCCGCGCCCCGCAGTTTCCCCGATGAATTGGGTGTCGAGGGCGGGGAAAACCGGGGTTTCGGGGAGGTGGTGGGCCAGGGCCTGCACCCCGGCGCCGCAGGCCAAAGACAGGATGGCGTCCCGGTCCTGGCCCGCTTCCACCAGGTCCAGGAGGAACTCATGGACGCACTGCCGGTCCACGCTGGCTTCCTGAATGTCCTTTTCGGCGCCCGCCAGACGAAAAGCCATCTTAAGGGCAGCGGCAAGTTCGGCCACTTCGCGGCGTCCGCCACTGGCGCACTCGGCCACGCAGGTATCACAGCCGGCCAACAGAATACGGTCGTATTTTTTTACCATCTCCTGGATTTCTTCCAGGGGTTTTCTGGTGCCGATAATCACGGTTGCTCCTTTGCCAAGGGGGCGCCGGCCCGGGCGGGATTCACGCCCAGAGCTTGAGCCCGGTCCTGGATGTCGCTTAAGGTGGCGGCCAAAATCTCCTGGTTGCCGGCCGGGAGCTGCACCATCCCCAGACGCTCAGGTTCCAGGCCGATTTCCCGGAGATAATCCTGGGCGTGGGCCACCCGTTTGGTCATGCGGAAGCTGCCTTCCACGAGCAGGCAGACCTGCTCCGGGCAGCCTACCACCCACAGGAGGTCGGCTTCCCCGGCCAGGGTGCGCAGCATCTGGAAAACCTCAACTTTGCTGCTGCAGGGTTCCAGGACCACCCGGGCCCGTAAGCCGGCTTTCTCCAGGGGGCCCAGGAACAGGGCCGGGTCCGGAACGGCCTGTTGGCAGGCCATTACTACGACAGTCACCTTCTGGCTCATATCAGTTGCTCTCTCACTCAAGTCCTGGTGAACTGCACAAGTCCAATTCTTTTATATAGCGTAATTTTTAACAATAATCACGCTTGATTCATGTGCAATATATGTACCAAAATATGTACAGGTAACAACGGTAAAACGGCCGGTGCTGCGGCCCTTTTCCCCTGTTATGGTCCTGGCCTCAGGCTTTTGGCACCCGCCCCTGGCGCGCGTCGATATCACCGGGATACATTACCGCCTCGCGGCCCCGCTCCCGGGTGCGGATACGGATGAGCTTTCAAGGAAAGCTCCTTTAACCCTTGTGGGTTACCCCACTTTTCCGGTGGCCCACTCCAAGCATACCGAGGCCAGGAGGAGAGTTTCCCCCTGGCCTTGGCAGGAATGCGCGATCCTGCCACCCAACAGGGGTGTGGCTCAGGTTTACAGGATGGGAAGGTACCGGTTGATTTCGAAGGTGCTCACGTGCATGCGATAGGCGTCCCACTCAATCTTCTTGTTCTCGATGAACTTGCTGAAGATGTGTTCGCCCAGGGTCTCCTTGATGAGGGCGCTGTTTTCCGTCTCTTGGATGGCTTCATGGAGGCTGCCCGGCAGCTCGGCGATGCCATGGCGCACCCGCTCGGCCTCGGACATATGGTAGATGTCCTCTTCCACCGGTTCGGGGAGGGGGTAGTTGTTCTCGACACCCTTCATCCCCGCGGCTAGCATGACGGCGAAGGCCAGGTAGGGGTTGCAAGCCGGGTCGGGAGCCCGGTACTCGCAGCGGGTGGCAGCTTCCTTGCCGGGCTTGTACATGGGCACCCGGACGAGGGCGGAGCGATTGCGGCGGGCCCAGGAGACGTACACGGGAGCCTCGTAACCCGGGACCAGCCGCTTGTAGGAGTTGACCCACTGGCTGCAAATGGCGGTAATCTCCCGGGCGTGCTTGAGGAGTCCGGCGATGTAGCTTTTGCCCATGGCGGAGAGGTTGAACTCGTCCAGGGGGTCATAGAAGGCGTTTCGGCCGTCTTTGAAGAGGGACTGGTGCGTGTGCATGCCGCTGCCGTTGATGCCGAAGATGGGCTTGGGCATGAAGGTGGCGTAGATGCCGTTCATCCAGGCGATGGCCTTCACCGTGGCCCTCAGGGTCATGGTTTTATCGGCCATTTTCATGCCCTCGTCGTAGCGCATGTCGATTTCATGCTGGGAGGCGGCCACTTCGTGGTGGCTGTATTCCACCCGGACCCCTAACTTTTCCAGGGCGAAGATGGTCTGGCGCCGGTAATCGTTGGCCACGTCCAGAGGCGGGGCGTCAAAATACCCGCCCTCGTCAAGCACTTCGGGGCCCTTGTTGTTCTTGAAGTAAAAGTATTCCAACTCCGGGCCCAGGTAAAAGGTGTAGCCTTTCTCGGCGGCCTTGGCCAGCATGCGCTTCAGGATGTAGCGGGGGTCTCCCTGGAAGGGGGAGCCGTCCGGCTGCAGGATGTCGCAAAACACCCGGGCCACGGGCTGCTCCTCCGGACGCCAGGGGAGGAGCTGGAAGGTGGAGGGGTCGGGCTTGGCGATCATGTCGCTCTCCTCGATGCGGGAGAAGCCTTCGATGGAGGAGCCGTCAAAGCCCATGCCCTCGGTCATGGCTTCTTCCAACTCCGAGGGGCGGATGGAGAAGCTCTTTAAAACCCCCAGAACGTCAGTGAACCAAAATTGGATAAAGCTGACGTTGTGATCCTTGACTGCTTTATAAACATCTTCAATAGTATGACAGTTCATGGTGGCCTCCTTGCGAGGAAATTTTCAGATTTGTTAAATATCAAGCAAAAGGTGTGCCGCTGGCTTGGGGCGGGACTTAGTGCGGGGCACAGGGAGAATTACAGGCAAATGGGGGGCAATAAGAGTACATTTTTGTAATACAAAAAAGGAATTATTTACAAATATGTTAGCTTAAGATGGGACGCCTACCATTTTTGTCTACATGAAACACTATTGCCTAACGGGAAATTGTGGCAAATAGTCTTTTGGGAGAGGGGGGGGTCCCACGGGCTGGAAGCCCGTGCTACCGGGGTTTCCACAGGTGAGGACACCTGTGCCACTGCCCCCTGCCCCCTCTCCCAAACCCCGTAGCGGCGCAATTCATGGCGCCCTCAGGGCTTGGTAAATCAAGCCCCTACAAAAGGGTTGGAGGGGAGTCCTAGGGGGACGGCTTGCCGTGCCCAAGGGCGGGGGGGCCAGTGGTCCCCCGGCCCGCCCCTCAAGCCCAGTGGTGTCCTTTAAGTGATTTACACTATCGGGCCATCTTCAGGAGGGGCAAAATGTAACCGCAGACTTTAGCCTGCGCCGGCACAGGTTGAAAACCTGTGCCACCAGAGTCTTCCCTAAT
>CBFDAH010000236.1:0-3866 GCA_965602785.1 uncultured Syntrophobacterales bacterium | reverse complement strand
GAAGGCACATTCCAGCGCTCCGCCGAAGACAAATCGTCCAGGACAATTATCAGCCGGGCGCCCAGATCTCCCAGGGCCTGGACTAAATTACTGCCGATGGCCCCGGCGCCGCCGGTGACCAGAATGATCTTGCCACGGTAATACTGGTGGTAATCTTTGAGAGCCATATAGTCCTCGAAGGAGCCCGGGCTCAAGTCCCCCGACCGAACAGGACGATACGAATCGTCTTCAGGAGAATGGCCATATCGAGAAAAAACCCCACGTTTTTCACATAAAAAAGGTCATAATCCAGCTTATCCTTGGTTTGCTCCATGGAAGAGGCGTAGGGATACATGATTTGGCCCCAGCCCGTGATGCCGGGCTTCACGAGCAAACGGTAGCCATAAAAGGGAATCTTCTCTTTGTAGCCGTAAGGTATCATCGTCCCCGGCGGATCGGAGGCCCGGCGTCCCGGGCGGAACTGAGGGCGCATCTCCTGGAATTCCCGAATGAACACTTCCCGCTCGGGTCGGGGGCCGATAACGCTCATTTCGCCCATAAGAACATTGAACAACTGGGGCAGTTCATCAAGACGAAACTTGCGTAAGAGCTGCCCTACCCGGGTGATGCGGGAATCATCGTCTGTGGCCCACTGGGGCCCGTTAGACTCGGCATCCCGGACCATGGTCCGAAATTTGATAAGTTTAAAAGGTCGCCCTTCGTAACCCAAGCGCTCCTGGTAATAAAATATCGGCCCCCGGCTGCTCACTTTGATGGCCAGTGCTATGAGGGCAAGCAGGGGGACGGTTACTACCAGTAGCAACCCGGCTAGAACCAGATCCATCAGGCGTTTGAGATACCTGGTGTAAAAAGAATTTTTATTCAAACTGTTGAACAGGAGCCAGACATCAGAGATATGCTCAGTGGGCACCTTGCCCGCCAGGTATTCATAGAAATTGGGCATATCAATAACCTGCAGGCCGCTCCAGGAAACCCTCGTCAGAGTGTCGACAAGCTGCTGGGATTTTTCGTGGGTGATAGCCACCACTATCAAGTTGGCCTGGGTTTGGGAAGCCAGCTCCAGCAGCTGGGAGCTGTCCCCCATTACCGGCAGCCCATCGATCACAGTGCCCACTTTCTGTGGATCATCGTCCACAAATCCCTGCACCAGCAGGCCACTCAAGGGCCGGTTGTGCAAGGCCTGCAAAATGCGCTGGCCGCTGCTTCCAGCGCCCACGATGATTATTTTTCGTTGTAAACGATGGGGCAACGCCACGGCAGAAAAAGCCGCGCGCCAGAGGACCAGAAAGGTCGCGAACAAGGGAGCCTGGATGAGGAGCAAGGTGCGGCCCACAAAGACCCCCAAAGGAAAATAAAAGAGGACGATGTTGGTAAGTGCCCCTATCATGACCCCCAAGAGAACCTGGGCAGTATGCCACCAGCGGCGATAGTCCTTCTGAAAGTCATAAAGGTCAGCAATGTAATTGACCAGGAGATACACCAGGCCCATCAAGAAAAACTGGAGTTTGTAGGTGGACAGGAAAAGAATAGGATCAGAGTTGGTCTTGGGATTGAGAAAGAGGCTGACCAACAAGGTGAGGAAATAAAAGCAGGCGTCTCCACCCAGCAGGACGATTTTCCATTTAGAGAGTGGCCGAGAAAAGATTCGTAACACAAAAACCCCTGTACAACCCGGCAACTATGCCGGGCACATATTCTTCAATTGGCTCTCCAAGTGTTCCACGCATCTCTCCAAAGAAAAATGCGTTACTGCATAGCGGCGACCCTCGGCTCCCATTTTCTTCCTCAGGGTTGTGTCCGAATAGAGGCGAGAAATTGCCTGGGCCATGGTCTGAGGGTCCCCTGGGGGAAGGCACAGGCCACAGCGAGCTTCCCGGATCAGCGCGGGGGCGTCGCCCTCCAAAGGCAGGCTGGCTAAAACAGGCCTGCCCGCGGCCATGATACTCAATATTTTGGAGGGAACCACCGGCGTCTTCACTTCTTTGCGGAGGGTTGCCAGGCAGACGTCGGAAGCGGCCAGCACTTCGGGGTATTTTCCCTTCGGCTGCATGGGTAAAAAATGGACGTTCTGCAAATCTTGCTGTCTGGCCCAATGGACTAATTTGGGTTTTTCAACGCCATCCCCTACCAACAAAAAAGCAATGTCCGGTTGGTCTCGCAAAATCCTGGCACTTGCCAAAACTGTTTCCAGATCCTGGGAGTAGCCCATGACGCCGGCGAAGGAAACGATAAAGTGCTTCTCAAGACCCAAAGATACCCGGAGGCCATTATTCCTTGAAGCGGGCTTGAGGGTCTGGGTATCTATCCAGTTGGAAACCACCACTACCTTGGCAAGATTTCCCCCGGTTGCCCCGACATAACGCCGGTTGCCTTCAGAATGCACTACCAACAAGTCGGCTTTCCGGTAGAGAAAAGACTCTAATTTTTTGAATAAGCGGATCAGGTTAGGATTTTTCAAGACCCCAAGATCGATGGCACTTTGAGGAAAGAGATCCTGAATGTTAACTGCCAGAGGCCTATGCCGGAGACGACAAAATCCCAGAGCCGCCAGGGCCAACGGCAAGGGAGGGGAATAGACCAGGGCGACATCGAAAGCCGGTAAGCCAAGGCCAACCAAGCCAGAGCACAAGGCCGAGACATACTGGTCTAGACCGCGTAATATCGGGATATTCCAGGGAATGTCCAGATTGAACACCCGGATAACTTTCAGGCCATGATAATGTTCTTTGATTAAGAATTTCTTCCTATTTTTTTCTTGATTCTCCACCACATGATACCGGGAAATTCCGGTAAGCACGATAATCTCATGACCCCGGTCCCGCAACGCTTGCCCCAGCTCGAAGTAAAGATGCGCGGCAGAACCCACCTCGGGTGGAAAAAATGGGCTGATCAACAGAATCTTCATTTGCCCAAACTCATTCTCAATCTATGATCACCGGCTTCCCGGTTCTCAGGGCTTCGACGGCCTTGAGGGTGGCCCGGGTCGAAGCAATATAACTTTCATAATGCAAATTCTTTGCCGTATGGAAAAACCACTCCAGCTCGGCCCGGTATCCCAGGTCCATGGAAAGCTTCTTGATGGTCTGACTGCGGCCTCCCTGGACGATAAGAGCCCTGCGAAAGTCCTCGATGACCCCCACCGAATCTTCACAGAAAACCTCGAAGCGTTCCCGGGAGAAAGCTTTGGCCCCCTTGGCGGTGTAAAGGATAGTGCCCACGGAGCCGTCCCGGAAAGCCAAGGTAAGGCACAGGTTATCGTCTCCCCGGTATTTACCGGTGGAACCAGAAATGGCGGTGACACTCACCTGGATGGCCTCAGAGCCTGTTATGTAGTGGAAAAAATCGATGAAGTGACAAACCTCCCCCAGCAGGCGGCCCCCGCCTATCTCCGGGTCATGAACCCAGTGGTCCGGGGGGATATAGCCGGCGTTCACCCGGTAGGTCATCACCAGGGGTGTGGTGCGCCCGCCCAGCATGGCCTTGATTTTCTGGCCCAGGGGAGCAAACCGCCGGTTAAACCCCACCATGAGCAGGCGAGAGCCGTCATAGGCCCCCAGGATCTCGTTTAACTCCTCCTGGGTGAGACAGAGGGGCTTCTCAACGAAGACGTGCTTGCCGGCTGCCAGAGCCTCGAGCACTAACGGTGCATGCAGATTGTGCCTGGTAGTGATGAGCACGCTGCCGATAGCCGCGTCGTTGAGGATTTCCCGATGATCGGTGGTAGCGTAAGCAAAGCCGAACTTTTTGGCCAGGTGCTGAACCATAGCCCCGGAGGTGGTGGCCACTCCTAACAATTTCAGGCCCTGCACCTTCTGGAGGTCAGGCAGCAGGATGTTTTTGGTGAACATGCCGCCCCCGATGAGGCC
>CBFDAH010000235.1:0-3887 GCA_965602785.1 uncultured Syntrophobacterales bacterium | reverse complement strand
AGCAATCAGGGCTGATAGCCCTGATTGCTGAGGCCAACCCCCAGGCGGGTTGGGAGGGGAGTTGTAGGGGCACGGCTTGCCGTGCCCTAAGGGCGGGAAAGCCGCGCTCCCCCGGCCCTCCCCTCACATCCATCTAACCCTACAACCCCCGGGTGAAGTCAGTGAAGCGGTAGAGGTCGCCCATGAGTTCTTCGTATTCGCCCTTCAGTTTCTGGAACATGCGGGCGTTTTCCATGGCCAGGGCGGCCTGTTCGGCCAGGGAGGACAGGAAGGTGGTTTCGTCGTCGGAAAAATCCCGGAGCTCGCTGGTATAAATGCGCAGGACGCCGATGACCGTCCCCTTGAGGGCGATGGGCACGGAAAGGATAGACCTGATGCCCTCTTCCGCAGCCTCTTTGGGATATATGGCCCGGGTGTCTTGACCCACGTCGTAGATGGACACGGCTTTGCCCATCATGGCTTCGGTAATGGATTTGTCCGAGGTCACCGGGCCTTTGCTGACGTAGCGCTCGCTCAGGCCGTAGGAGGCCACCAGCTCCATCTGCTGGCGCGTTTGATCCAGGAGCCGCACTGCCGAGGCCTTGATGTCGAGGGCTGTGGTGGCGGTTTTCACCAGGAGCTGCAGCACTTTTTTCACGTCCAGGGCCGAATTGATGGCCTTGGAAACCTCCTGCAGGCCCTTGAGGAAGTTGAGCTCCCGGGTACGGAACTCGTACATCTGGGCATTGGAAATGGCCTGGGCCCCCAGCTCGGCGATGGCGCAGGCAAAGTCCACTTCGTCCAGGGTGAACTCCCGGGGTTCGGCGGTAACCAGGCGCATGACCCCGATGACCTTGCCTTTGTGGACCATGGGGATGGCCACCAGGGAGGCGATGCCCTCCTCCTTGGCCTCCTGGGGGTATTGCATGCGGGGGTCGTTGGTGGCGTCATAAATGGCCACGGGCCGCCCGCTCAGGGCGTCGGAGACGCTTTTGTCCAGGTCCACCGGGCCCTTCTTCAGGTACTTCTCACTCAGGCCCACCGCAGCCATCAACTCCATGGTGTTGGTCTTGGGGTTTACCAGCCGGACGGTGGACCCCTTGAGCTCCATGGTCTCGGCTATCTGGCGGACGATCTGGTCCATAACCTCGGTTACCGCCAGGGTGGACCCCAGGGTCTTGCTGATCTCAATGAAACTGCGGAGATACATCCTTTCCTTGAACGCCATCATGACTGCCTCTCCCTCGGATATTAAAACGTTAAGTCGAAAAGAATCGGGTTCCCCGGTATGTCAGGGGGAACTAGGTTGGCGGCTGGCACAATCACTTCTGTACTTCATTCCTACCATATCTCCTGGCAATCCGCAAAAGTTTTCCCGGGGGGAGAAGGGTACCGCGTTTTCATTCTTCCTATTCATGGTTCCTGGCTTTATTTCGCCCGGTTTTTGTTATATAAGCCGAAGTAATGGAATTTGAAGCCCTGTACTTCGGCGACCGCCTGACCGTGGTCAATCCCCACGGGGTCATTGGCGTGGTGACCCTGTGGTCCAAACCGGAATACGTCCTGGAACGCTTCCGGGAGGCGAGGGCGGACCTCGTCGACCGTACCACCAGCCCCATCGCAATCTTCGGGACGCTGTACGGCAATGGCTTAAGGGAGATGCTCCGGAATCTGTTGTATAACCCGCAGATTCAGGTGCTGTTGATTTGTGGGCATGACAGGTCTGGGTCAGCGCAGGAATTGCTAAATTTCTTCGATGAGAATGAGGGGCTTGAGATTGTCGAGGACGCGCCCGTCCAATTTTTAACAGAGAAAGGTATGGTGGCTAATCCCTTTCGAATCAAGGGAACGAACCGTTTGATAGACGGTTTAATAATGCCTGAGTTGTTTTTGAATGTTGATATCAAGTTGAAAACGCTGGGTGATCCCAAAGAAGAAACCATCCTGGAAAATATTCGAGGTTTTTTTCATAACTGGCGGCCTGCCCCCGGATTAAATGCGGCCAGGCCATTAAAAGAGCAGGTGCCGCCCCTCCCTGAAGTGGAAACGCAATACTTCCCGAGCAACCCCCGGGGCCACCAGATTGTTAAGGAGAGCCCTCTTGATGCCTGGCTGGAACTTCTTTTGGTCATAACCCGCTTCGGCCGTCGGGTAACCTTGAAGAAGGGGGATCGGTTAGAGCTGCAAAATGTCAAGGTGGTGGTGGAAGAACCGGAACCTGCATCGGACGAGAGCCTTTTGGCCGTCAACCTCGACCCCGGGAAGCTTGAGGCGTATTACCGGGAATTTCTCCAGGGCGAGTTGCGCCCCGACGAGGCCTACACCTATGGGCACCGGTTGAGAACTTACTTTGACCTTGATGCGGTGAAGTTGTTGGCGGCCCGTCTCAAAAAAGACCCGGAGGACCGCAAGGCCTATTTTACCCTGTGGGACAACAGACGGGACCTGAAGGCCAAGGAGAGCCGGCCCTGCTTCGTGTCGGCCTTTTTTCGGAAATTCGGGGAGAAATTGACCCTCACCGCCACCTTCCGCACCCACAACGCCATGGACGCCTGGTTGCTGAATTTTTATGGGCTCATGAGATTGCAGAAGGAAGTGGCACAAAAGGCCGGGATGCAGTCGGGCGCGATTACGGTGTTCAGCCACTCCATCAGCATCGACCCTAAGGAACTGGACCGGGCCCTGACGGTGGTGGGGAAGCGCAAGTGGAAGATGCACCTGGACCCCATGGGTTACTTCCGGGTGACCATTGACGGCGATGAGATTTTAGTGGAGCACCGGGCCGAGGACGTGACCTTGAAGGAGTACCGGGGCCGGACCGCGCTGTCCCTCCAGCACCAGATCGCCCGGGATGTGGCGGTGAGCGACATTAACCATGCCATGTATTTGGGGCGGCAGTTGGCCAAGGCGGAGATGGCCCTTAAGGAAGGACGGGAGTTTGTGCAGGATTGAGGGGGGGAATTTTTCAGGAAGAATGACCCCTGAACTACAGGCCTCAGCCTGCACTAGCACAGGCGAGACGCCTGGGCCACTGGCCGCATCAGCGGCACATCGTCTCCTCCTACTAGAGGAACCTAATAATATGTAGCGCCGCCGCCCCCGGCGGCGCATGAACCGCCGAGGGCGGCGGTCCTACATTTTCATGGTTCGATGTGAGCTTATGGTGCTCATGCACCATTAGCCTTGGGGAGCACAGGCGTGATGCCTGGGCCACCGGCGGCATGGTATTGAAGTTATGAGGCTTTTGCTTGGGAGGCTACAAGGTTTCTGGAAGGGGATGATTCATGGCACATAAAATTATTTTCATCGACTGGGACGGGCCCTATACCTTCGACGAGCTGGAAGAGCTGGAGGACCCCCGCATTGATTACGGTCTCTACCAGGTATACGGGGCCCATCCTCTGTATGGCGAGGAGGCGCTTTTGTACCTGGGGGCCACCGGGGAGCGCACCTTCGGGGAGAAAATCGGCGAGGAGCGGACCTATTGGGAAGCGGAGGAGGACTTCCAGCCTCTCATCCTCTTGGTGGGTCGCCTCCTGGGGACGGAGAGCCCGAGCCGCGAGGCCTGGGGGGAGGAAATGGACCGGGCCGCCCGGCTGCTGGTCTTTGCCCACGCGCCGGTGTTCAATGGCCGGGAGGTGGCCGCGGCGCCGGATGAAGACCTGAAGGAGGTCCACGTGGTCAACTGGGGCAGCTACCTGGACCTGGCCCCAGAGGTCTCCGGAGCCCGCTATCTCTTTAAATACCCCGACACTACCGAGTTCTCTTACTATGCCAAACCAGGCGAGCCTTAGGAGCGGAATGGTGGGGGAGGGGGTCAGGGGTCGCAGACCCCTGCCCCTCCCCCCACTATCCAACTCATCCTCCTGGCCACGGTGCATGGGGATCCGGCGGGGTATGGGCGGGCC
>CBFDAH010000234.1:0-3892 GCA_965602785.1 uncultured Syntrophobacterales bacterium | reverse complement strand
GACTTGAACCCCATCCTAACTTAAAACTTGGTACAACTGCTGGGGGCAGGTCAATTTCAGTGCCGAAGCCGACAAGATTATTTCCCTGCTCAGCCTCAATTTGATCGATAAAGCTTCGCTTCGGTGAAGAGATGCTGGCGAAATCCACTTGGATTCCGCCACCCATCTTTATCTTGTGCTGGCCGTCTGTACTATTGACGTTCAGACCGTTTTTCCAATAAACTTTCCATTTCGGCTTCCTCTCTGTCGCTATTGCTTTGGCCTCCTTGATGGCCTCCTTTTTAGCTTCCGCCTTGGCCTCCTGTTTGACCTGCTCCAACTCCCGGGCCCGTTTGGCTTCTTCTTGGGCTTTTTTCTTTTTGTCGATGGTGCGAGCCTTTTGTTTGATTTGCTCAGCCTTCTCCGGAGTGATAACGTTTTCTTCTATGAGCAATTTGAACAGGTCATCGGCGCTGATGGCCCACACGGGCCCGGCCCAGAGAAGGAATAAGAGAGATAATAGTAAGACCGTTATCCTGCACGTGTGGTGCATGATCTTCTGTGATGCGGATTTCGGGAAGGAATTGAGACCCCTCATTTGAGCCCCAACTTTTGGGTTTAGTGCCGTAAGATCAGGTTGGCGTCGAACCCCGGGGAGGACTCGCGGCAAACCCTTAAGACAACCGGAGGTTTGCCTCGCTGCCCTGCTGATCCCTTTGGGCCAGGTTTCAGGTGTCCGTGAACCTGGCGTCCTCGGTGAAACTCGGGGTGGTGGTCCCACTGACGGTCACCCCGATGTTACCGAAGGCCAACCGATTATACAAGCCAAAGTATGACAGGGGGATATTACTTAATTGCTAAAGTTAGTAAATTTTTAAAGCGGTTTTTATTCCCCCCTTTTTTAAAGGGGGGTTAGGGGGGATTTCTCTATCCGCTTGAAAATCCCCCTAAATCCCCCTTTTTCAAAGGGGGACTTTATACGTTCCTTATCTTTAAGGAGGCTCGCAATTACTTGCGCTGATTTATGCAACAAAGTACTAGGTAAATTTGCTACCGGTGGTCTCTGGCCTTACTTTTTTTTGGCGAAGGGCGACGGCAGGACGGGCGCGAAGGTAAAGCGAATGTTCCATTGCTGGCCCAGAATGTCCGGCCGGGTCGCGCTCCACTGGAATTCCACCCCCATTTTGATGGGCATCTTCCCGAAGAAGATATGCGTCTTATAGACCCCGAGGCCGAGGGGGACCGTCCAGCGATTTTTGGCGTCGGTGGCCCAGTTGGCGGTGACAATGGGGGTGCCGCCCACCTGCCAACCTTTCGGGAAATTGATGAAATAGAAGAAGTTCACCCAGGTGAAGTTGACCGGGCCGCTAGTGGCGCTGCCGCTGTTGGCGTAGTCGAACCATTGCTGCCCCAAGGCGCCGAGGATGAATTTGTTGCCGATGAAGGCCATCACCGCCGAGGGTCCCATGGACCACTTGCCGCTGCCCAGCGCCGGGTGAGAAGCGGTGGGGAACTGGAAGGTGGGGCCTACCGCCCAGACAAAGTCGCCGCCGCCCCATTTCTTCGTGGGAATTGACTGGCCGAGGAGGGAGAAGTAGACGATGTCGCCGAAGCCGCCCTTGCTGGTGAACGGCAGGTTTCCCGGAGGAATATTGGGTGGGAAAGAGGGCGTGCCTCCACCCCCTGAGATCAGGCGTTCTCTGATCCCCGGCACATCAGGGACGTCCGAATTTATTATGAAAGGAAAGGTGGGCCGGTTGACCCAGATCCAGTGTTCCCCGAGTTTTTTCATGGGTATGGGGATGACCGGCTGGAGGCTCCAGGTGTTCAGACTTCTTGCCTTGTTGGTGGCGTTGCCTTCGAGAAAATAATTGTCGAACTGGTTGAGAATAATAAGAAAATTTCCGCCCAGAGGATTGGAGGAATCTCGGGCCGCGGCACTGGCGTCAGTAAAAGCTGAATCCCCCCCGGAGGCCGCCGCCCCAGACCCCTTGGCGGCCGATGGAGATGCGGCTTTCTCAGCCGCCGGCGCCATGGTCGGGTTCAGAACCAGGGCCAACGCCACCAGCAGCCCCAGCCATCCTCAGGCCCTGGTCCTCGGGAATATGGACGAACTTTGTACCTGGAAAACGCTCTTTCCGAAGGCTCTCCACATATCTTCTCCCCCTTCTCCCCGAAATAAGGCTCAGTCTGCCCACCCCTGTTTTACAACCCGGATGGCCAAACTGAGCCTTATCGCTCAATCGTGCGGCGTGATTTCCGCGCCCTTGGGCATTGTTTTCGAGACCCGATTGGGGAACTTCTTGATCTGGAGTTTGTGGCTCTTGATCAGGTTCTGGAACGGCGTCACGGTGAAGAGGTAGGGATACATATAGCCGAACTTCTCGCCGGGGTCCCGCATGACATTGTAGGACTCGATGGGGGGGAGGCCGCCGTGGCCGCCACCCGATTTTATATGCAGTTTGAAATCGCCCCAGCGGATGGCCCCGAGATGCGCGCCGCTGTAATGGAACATGTAATTGCGGCGGCTGTGCCCCTGGCCCATGAGCAACAGGGCTGTTTGGTCCACCCCGTCCACCACCCGGTCATTCGGTATGTTTTTGGTGGCCCCGGCCAGGCGGGCCGCGGTGGTGAAAAGGTCGGTGACGTGGAGGATGTCGGTGGGGTCCTGATTGGGCTCGATCATGCCCGGCCACCAGGCTATGGCCGGCACCCGCACGCCCCCTTCGTATACATCACCTTTGCTGCCCTTGAGCCAGGAGTACCCGGCGATGGGCCAGAAGCCGTACATGGGGCCGTTGTCGCTGTACCATATCACCAGGGTGTTCTCGGCGATTTTCAATTCCTTGAGGGTATTGAGGAGACTCCGCACCTGGTCGTTGTGCCGGAGCATGAAGGAGGCCTGGGCATTGGCCTTATCCACAAAGGGCTTGTTCTGATAATCATCCACCCCGCCCACCTGCTGGGTATAAGTGGCCCAGTAGATGAAGAAAGGCTTGTCGGATTTGGCCTTCTCCTTGACATAGGCGATGATCTGCTTGTAGCACTCGGCCTCGAAATCCGCCAGCCCGGTGTTGGTCACCGGGGTGTCCAGACCTTTGCGCTTCTTACCCTTCTTGCCCTGGTAGAACCCCGTTTTCAGGCTGATGCCAGTGATTTCCTTGTACTTTTCCGAGCCGGGGAAGTCAAAAAACATGGCGGTGCCCGCCGGGCTCTTGCCTTTGTACATATCGGCCGCGGGTTCCCACATGTAGGGTGCGCCGTTCCACAGGCCGTAGTAGGTGTAATCGTAGCCCTGGTTCTCGGGGGCCTGCTTGGGCTCTTCCCCCAAGTGCCATTTGCCCCACATGGCCGTGTGGTAGCCGGCTTTGGAGAGGACCTCGGCCACGGTGACTTCCTTGGGGGAAAGCCCCTCGGTCTGGCCGGGCCAGAGCACCGAGATGAGTCCGGTGCGAAACGGATGGCGGCCGGTGTTGATGGCGATGCGGGTGGGGGTGCAGGAGGGTTCGGCATAAGCGGCCCAGAAGCGCATGCCCTCGGAAGCCATTTTGTCCAGCTCCGGGGTGGGGGTGCCCCGGTGCTTGCCGCCGCCCTGCCAGCCCAGCTCGCCCCAGCCCACGTCGTCGGCCAGGATGTAGATGATATTGGGGGGCTTGCCGAATTTCTTCTTGAGGGCGGCCAGTTTCTTGTTGATCTCCTGGTCTTCCTTGGCCCACTTGTCTTTATTTCGTTTCTGGAGGTCCAGAAAGGCGGCGTCCGGCTTCAGAGCAGACACACTGCCAGGCAGCCCCAGCAGGAGAACAACTGACAAAGCGAAAATCTTTTGAATTATTTTCATCTTTCGCTGACCCCCTTTGAAAAATTATCTATAACTTTTTAGTATGGTTGCTATTATATTGGTAAGATACTTGTT
>CBFDAH010000233.1:0-3918 GCA_965602785.1 uncultured Syntrophobacterales bacterium | reverse complement strand
TTGGGGGAGGGGGTGTGGGGGAGGGGGTAAGGGTCTGCGACCCTTACCCCCCTCCTCCACTACCGTAACCCATGTTCACATTTAATCTCATAAAATCCGAAGGGCCGGCCGGACCGCGGTTGGGGGAGTTGCGCACTGCCCGGGGGGTGGTGGAGACTCCGGTTTTTATGCCGGTGGCCACCTATGGCACGGTGAAGACCATGACCCCTGAGGAGGTGGGGGAGTTGGGGGCGGCCCTCATCCTCAGCAATGTCTATCATCTCTATTTGCGGCCCGGGGTGGAGGTCATCGCCGGGTTGGGGGGACTGCACCGGTTTATGAACTGGCCCGGTCCCATCCTTACGGATTCCGGGGGTTACCAGGTTTTCAGTCTGGCCCCTTTTCGCACCCTCAGTGAGGAAGGGGTGCTTTTCCGCTCCCACCTGAACGGTGACCAGCACTTCCTGACCCCGGAGCGGGTGGTGGAGCTCCAGGAAGCTCTGGGGGTGGACATCATGATGTGTCTGGACGAATGTCCCCCCTTTCCCTGCCCGGAGGCGGAGGCCCGGCGGGCCATGGACCTGACGTACAGGTGGGCCCAGAGATCCCGGGAAGCCTGGAGCCGCCGGGGACAGGCCCTGTTCGCCATCGTCCAGGGGGGCATGGTTCCGGAATGGCGCCGGGAGCAGGCCCAGGCCCTTGGGGAGCTCGATTTTCCTGGCTATGCTCTGGGGGGGCTCAGCGTGGGGGAGGACAAGGAGACCACCCTGGCCATGGTGGCGGCCACGGCCCCGGAACTGCCGGAAGACAAGCCACGTTATCTCATGGGTCTTGGCACACCGGAGGACCTGGTGGAGGGAGTGGCCCGGGGGATGGACATGTTCGACTGTGTGCTGCCCACCCGAAACGCCCGGAATGGCACGGCTTTCACCGAGACGGGGCGGGTGGTCATCAGGAATGCGGTCCATGCCCGGGACCCGGAGCCCCTGTCCCCCGCCTGCTGCTGTTACACCTGCCGCCACTACTCCCGGGCCTATCTCCGCCATCTTTTTATCTCCCGGGAGATTCTCGCCTATCGCCTTTTGACGTTACATAATTTATATTACTATTTTGATCTAATGTCCCAGATGCGGCAGGCTCTGGCCAACGGCCGGTTTGTTGCGTTTCGCCGGGACTTTTACACCAAACGGAACGAGGGAGGTACACTGCGTGGTTGATTGGGCATACGCCGCTAATGGAATCGGAGGACAGGATTGGGGTTCTATGTTTCCCCTGATCATGATGGTCTCCATCTTTGTGATCTTCTATTTTCTGTTGATTCGGCCTCAACAGAAAAAAGCCAAAGACCACCGGCAGTTTTTGGATAATTTGAAACGGGGTGACAAAGTTATTACCTCCGGGGGGCTCGTGGGGGAGATCGTTACCATCGGTGACCAGACCCTGACCCTGGAGATCGCCGACAAGGTGCGGGTGGAGGTGGGTCGGGCCTACGTCGCCACCTTCGCTCCCAAAAAGTAAATCCCTGGGGACAGTTGACCCCACGACCGGAAATTCCCGCAGGAAGCTCTCGGTGCCTGAAGATCATACCCTTGCGCCCTTTGTCCGATCCGTAACCGACGTTGAGGAGATGGCCGGGGAGTGGCGGGACCTCTTTCCTCTGGCCGCGTCCCAGGCCGACCATTGGCTCAAGGTGCTGAACCAGGTCCGGGCCCACCTGGCGGAGGACTGCCTCCGGCTGGCTGTGGTAGGCACGGTAAAGTCTGGGAAAAGCACCGTGGTCAATGCCCTGGTGGGGCAGGACCTCCTTCGCCGGGGTGCGGGCATTCTTACCGCCATGATCACCCGGGTGCAGCCCGGGGACAGAGCCAGGGCCGTCCTCAGGTTCAAGGACTGGGCGGCCATTGCTGAGGAGATCCGCCGGGCCCTGGCCCTTTTTCCCGGCGGTGCAGTCAACAATCTGGCCCGTCCTTTTGACCTCCGCCAGGCCGAGGACCGCCGCCTGTTGGCCCAGGCCCTGTCCGAGGGGGAAAGTTCCGACCTCTGGGCCGGAGGCAGCCTGAACCAGGAGTGGCTTCTCCTCAAGTCTTATCTGGAGGGCTATGACCAGGTGGCGAAGACCCTCGAGGAGGGCGGTCTCACCCTGGCGGGACCGGACCTTGATCGTCACGGCGACCTGGTGACCCGGGAGGCCACAGCCGTCTACCTCAAGGATGTGCTTCTCACCGTGCCCGTCCCCTGGCTGCCCGGCGGCTTAGAGCTGGGCGACTGCCAGGGAAGCGACTCCCCCATCCCCCAGCACCTGGCCCAGGTCCTCACCTATCTGTTGAAAAGCGACCTGGTGCTGTATGTCATCAGCTCCCGGGTAGGCTTGCGGCAGGGGGACTTCCACTTCTTGACAGAGCTCAGGCGCATGGGCCTTTTGACCCATACCTGGTTTCTCCTGAATCTGGACCTGGCGGAGCACCGGGATCTGGGGGAAATCGAGGCCTTTCAGACGCGCATCCTCCGGGAACTGGCGCCCCTTGCGGCTGAGCCACCCGTGTTCGCCTTTTCCGCCCTGGAACATCTGCTCAGACACCGACAGGAGCAAGGAGAGGCCCTGGAGTCACGAGAGACCGCTTTGCTGGCTGTCTGGGAGGCGGACCCTCAGACCACTGCTTTCAGCCGGGGGGAGTTTCAAAGGTTTGCCCAGGAGCTGGGAAGAGAGTTGGAACATTTGCGGAAACGGCGGCTGGCCGGGGGCAGCCATTCCCAGGTGCAGATGGTGGCTCGGGGTTTGCGGGAACAGGTGGAGTTGGCTTTGGGCCTGTCGGGCAAAGATCTGACCCTGTTCCAGGATCTGGAGGCGCGCCTGGAGGAGCGCCGCCGGCCGCTGTTGGCCACCCGGCGCAGCCTGGCCCAGGCTCTCCAGGGCGCCGGCGACCACCTCAAGGCGGCCCTCAGGAAACGGGTGGGCTCCTTCATGGATCCTCGCTCCGGGCAGGGGGCCGCGCTCCTGGATTTTATCCTGGAATACGAGCCCGACTGGGAGGAACTGGTCCCTGAGAGCGCCGAGGAAGCCCTGCGCCCGGCCCTGTATCGTCTGTTTCAGGAATTCCAGAAGGCTCTGGCCCGTTTTGTGTCCGGGGAAATGACCGGGCGGTCCCTGGAATTCATCCGGAATCAGGAGGAGTGGCTGCGCCAGGAGCTCCTGGCCACCGCCGCCCCTCTGTTTCTATCCTTGCAGGAAGCTCTGACCTTGTACTACCGGGAAATTGCCGACCTGGGCCTGCCGGCTTCGCCGCCCCACCTGAAGGTCGAGTTGCCTCCTAATCCGGCGGGGTTGGAAGTGCCTCTCTTGATGGTGGCCCCCGAGGTTGACTGGCGCTTTTCCGGGGAAGCCTGGCTGCGCTCCGGGGCCGGCTGGCTGCGCCGGGCCTGGCAGGCGCTAAAAGCAAAACTGGGGCGGAAAACGGTCCTTGACCCCCGGAGCCAGCTCCTGCAGAACCTCTCGTGGGCTTTACAGGCCATCAAAGACCGGCTCCTGGAAGAGGCCAGGGTGAATCTGGTGGATTTCGGGGAACGCTTGAAGTTCCAATACTTTTTTCCCCTGGTGGACGGCCTCACCGCCAGCCTGGAGGCCCACCTGGACGACCTCCTGAAATCGCTGCTGGCTGACCTGGAAGGGGTGACCGGAGCCATGCGCCAGGCCGGAGCCGACCAGGAAACCCGCCGCCAACGCTTGGCAGCCCTGGCCGAAAGAGCCGGGCAGGTGGAGGCAGAATTGGGTGGGGGAGGGGGCTAAAGGCCGTGGGCCCTTACCCCCTCTCCCACGCCCCCTCCCCCAATCCCTCAGGGGGGAGATAGTTATAGCCTGGGTAGACGGGACCAGGGTCCCGTCTACCCAGGCTCCCACTATAGGGGGTGGGGAGGGGATTTTGCGGGGAGGGCGGAGGGCCA
>CBFDAH010000232.1:0-3965 GCA_965602785.1 uncultured Syntrophobacterales bacterium | reverse complement strand
TTTATGGTTGTCCGGGTCCGCCCGCAGAGTCGCCGCCACATCCCTAATCAGGGTTCAAAATTTCAGGTGGAGTATCTCCAGGGGTCGATCCTCTTGTTTAAGTCTCTCAAACTGTTCTAAATCCGCCAGCAACTGTAACATGAGCTTACCTGGTGCCTAGTGCCCGCCGCCCTGGCCTTCAGCCGTGGGGCGGGAAAAACAAAGACATCTCAATGGGGGAGTCTGCGGCAAACCGGGGATTCATGGCTTCCATGTCCCGGACCCGCTTCTGGTAATACTTTACTTTAGCCTGGAAATTCTCATCTTCGGGATTTTCCCTGAGCGCCACCTCCGCCTCCTTAAGAACCACCCGCAACTCCAGGTACTCCCGTTCCAGGCGGCGAACCTCTTTCTGTATCGCCTGGTACTCCTCCAATTCCTTGGCATCGTCATAGAACCACATGGACATGGCGCCACCTCCCTTTATTCCCCGGGATAATTTGCCTCGGCGGCCATTAAGGCTTCCACGGTCAGGTCCAGGAGCCGCCCCAGCACCTCCGCCGCCGGTCCCCCCGCCTGAACATGCTTAAGGTGCGGCCCTTGAAAGGTGTCATAGAGCGTCGCCACCCGCTCCAGGTATTCCGGGACCTCGCTCACCTGGGGTCCGTCCTGTCGATTTTCCAGGCGCCGGGACAAAGCCAGGGAAAGGGGCAGAGAAAGTATTATGGCCAGGTCCGGCCGGGGGGCAAAAACCTCACTCTCCGCCAGAATGTCATGCGGATTAAGCTCCAGAGCCCCCTGATAGGCCGCCGAGGAGTAGTAGTACCGGTCGGTGATAACCACCCAGCCCCGGCTGAGGGCCGGCCGAATGGCCATCTCCACGTGCTCCCGGCGATCTGCCTGGAAAAGGGCTAGTTCCTCCACAGCAGTCAGGTGACGGCTGTCCCCTGCCAGATAGGCCGACAGGCGCCGCCCGGCTGTGCCAGAGGTGGGCTCCCGGGTAAGGAGCACCCGGCGTCCGAAGCGAGCCAGGGCCCCGGCCAGAAGCATAGCCTGGGTGGTTTTTCCGGCCCCGTCTACGCCCTCCAGGGCGATGAGAAATCCCCGCGCCATCCCCGGACTGGCGCTACCACACTTCGGGAAAGGCCACGTTAGCGTAGAGGTACTCCACCTTTTCCTTGTGGCCCAGCTCCATCTTAGCCATCCTTTCCAGGAACGCCCTGGCCTCTCCGGGGGGCTGGAAACTCGCCAGCCGTTGGTAAAACCGGTAGGAGCCTTCCTCCCTCTTCATGGCCACCATCAAGGCCTCCTTGGGGGTCATCTCAGAGGTGATGGCCGGGGCCTTCATGACCTCAGCCAGGTGCGTGTCCTGGGCCTCCCCCGCCAGGGTGCAGCCGGAGGGCGTCATACACGACTCCAGGAAAGCCTTGTGCTCGAGCTCGTCCTTGGCCAGCCACTCCAGGGTTTCCTTGGTTTCCTTGTCGCTGACCACCTTGGCTATACGGGTGTAAAATTCGTGGGACAGTTCTTCCTGACGAATTGCCTGTTCGATGAGGGGCTTCAGTTCGACGTTCATTTCGGCTTCCTTCGCATTAGAATATACAACTGGTTATTACGTTACCCCATGGCGTTAGGGGAATCAAGCTCCGAAGTAACAGAAGGGGGTTCTCACCCCCTTCTTGGTGGCCGCCCCTGGCCTGACCCTCGGGCCAACTCCAGGGGCGGGTTTTGCTGAAGGACCTGAAACCCTTATCCGGCCTTGATCTCGATGGCCTTGGGTTTGACCTCTTCCTTCTTGGGGCAAACCACCGTTAAGACGCCATTTTTATAAGAGGCTTCCACCTTATCCGCATCCACCGCCGCCGGGAGCTTCATGGAGCGGCTGAAGGACCCGTAGGAGCGCTCCACTGTGTGGTAATTCTCCTCCTTCTCTTCGCGTTCGGTTTTCTTTTCCCCTTTAATGGTAAGGGTATCTCCCACGATGGAAATGTCGATGTCGTTGGCCTCCATGCCTGGGATTTCGGCCTTGACCGTTATCTTTTCCCCGGTCTCAGAGACATCAATAGCCGGCATCCAGGCTTCTTCCATGGGTTGGAAGGCCCGGCGGCCGGGGCCAAAATATTCATCCCAGAGGCGATCCATTTCCCGACGGAGTCGGGTAACTTCCCGAAATGGTTTCCACTGTTCCAAGTCCATAAAATCACCTCCAAAAATTGGTTAAATCGAGAGTAATTTCCATATATTAAAGTAATACCGCATACTTTTCTTGTCAATGTGCCCGCCAAAATTTCCCCAAGTTTCTCCTTGAATTCAGTTGCCGTTGATGCTACAAAAAGAGGGCAGCAGCCAGGGCACTCGCCATGACTACACTGCCGTTAAAAACCAGCCAGATGACCTCCTTTGCAGACAAGGAGGTTTTTTTTTGTAAATTCTCCGGGAAGAGGGATACGCCGGCCTTAGGCCTCGCCCACTCGGCCTCCCCTTTTCAGACGAGTTAATTTTATGGAATTCCGGCGCAAAGACCTCCTGGGCATCGCCGATCTCTCCCCCGAAGAGATTGAGCTCGTTCTGGACACAGCCTCTTCCCTGAAGGAAATCTCCACCCGATCCATCAAGAAAGTCCCCACCCTCAGGGGCAAAACCGTAGTGACTCTGTTCTACGAGCCCAGCACCCGGACCCGCATGTCCTTCGAAATCGCCGCCAAACGCCTTTCCGCGGACACCATGAACCTGACGGTGATGGCCAGTAGCGCCGTGAAGGGCGAGACCCTGGCGGACACGGCTCACAACCTCGAAGCCATGCAGCCGGATCTCTTGGTCATTCGCCACCAGGCTTCGGGCGCGCCCCACTATCTCGCCGGCAAACTCAGGTGCGGGGTCATCAACGCCGGAGACGGTCTTCATGAGCACCCCACCCAGGCCCTCCTCGACATGCTCACGGTGCGGGAGGCCAAGGGCACTCTTGCTGGCTTGAAGATAGCCATCATCGGGGACATCGCCCACTCCCGGGTAGCCCGCTCCAATGTTCACGGTTTCACCAAAATGGGGGCCGAAGTGGTGGTGGCCGGCCCTGCCACCATGCTGCCGCCTTACCTGGATACCCTGGGGGCGCAGGTCACCCATTCCCTGGAGGAAGCGGTCACCGGGGCCGACGTCATCATGATGCTGCGCCTCCAACTCGAACGCATGGGCCAGATGTATCTTGCCACCCTGCGGGAGTACGCCGCCCACTTCGGCCTGGCCCTTCGGCACCTGGAGCTGGCCAAGGAAGATGTCATCGTCATGCACCCGGGGCCTCTGAACCGGGGGGTGGAAATTTCCCCGGAGGTGGCCGATGGCCCCCACTCCGTTATCCTGGAGCAGGTGACCAATGGCGTGGCCGTGCGCATGGCGGTGCTACTGTTGCTCATCGGGGGCGAAAAAGCATAACATTCCCCTCTTTTATAAAAGGGGGGTGAGGGGGGATTTTTCCTGACCATGAGCCTTCTCATCACAGGCGGCCTCATCGTGGACCCGGCCCAGGGTTTGGAAGAACCTCGGGATTTACTCATCGAAGGGGACCGCATCGCAGCCCTCGAGCCTCCCGGAACCATTCCTCCGGAAGGCAAAGAGCTCATCACGGCAGAAGGCCTGGTGGTGGCCCCGGGTCTCATTGACATGCACGTGCATCTCCGGGAGCCGGGAGAGGAATACAAGGAAACCATTGCCACCGGCACCGCGGCCGCGGCCCGGGGCGGTTTCACCGCCGTGGCCTCAATGCCCAACACCAAACCGGTGAACGATTCGGCCGCAGTGACCAGTTTCATTTTGGACCAGGCCAGGGCCAAGGGGAGTGCTAAAGTCTACCCGGTGGGGGCCATCTCCCAGGGCTCCCTGGGCGTGCAGTTGAGCGAATACGGCGAACTCAAGGCCGTGGGCTGTGTGGCCGTCTCGGATGACGGCATGCCCGTGACCAACCCCCTCCTCATGCGCCGGGCCCTGGAGTA
>CBFDAH010000231.1:0-3972 GCA_965602785.1 uncultured Syntrophobacterales bacterium | reverse complement strand
GCTATTTGGGAATTCCTGACGGTAGGAAATGGTTGTAAAAAACCAACTTGTCAGGACCCTCCTGGGGGGGAGGATCACCTTTATCTTCCAACACTGATTATCAAGGCCTTAGCAAGTCTAGGTTGAGGGAAGTCTGCGACCGGAGAGCGGGACAAGGAGAGGGCTTGTGTCGTTCTTTTAGTGGTAAAGCCAAGGGGGAGGCTGTTCCATGTCGTTTTCCATTCTCCAGGACCGACCTGCCATAAGAGAAAAAATCAATAAGTTATTCTCTCCTAAAACTCGTCATCGGCGTCGAGTTGTTCTCGTCAATTATTTGGACGATGTTGCTCCAAAGTTATTTCCAGATGTTTATAATGTAAATATATTTTGTTATCCTCAACCTGGTAATATAGACCCATATGCGTTAGAAGAATTATCAATGAAAGGAGCTAAGATACATTTTACCAATCACATAAATATGAATTTGTTTTATGTTGAAAGAGAAGGAGTTTTATTAGGATCAGCAAATTATAATTTTACGAAATTAATGATAAATAATGACTATGAAAATATTCAGGATTTAATGGTTTTTTTCAAAAATAATTTTCTAGTTGATATTGATGAAATCATAAAACATTTGTCTAAACAAGTGGTTTGTGAAAAAGACCTCGAAAACTTTAAAGAAAAGCATCATATTTTTTGGAAAACATATGAAGGTTTAGAATTGTTTCCGAAAAAAATGGAGGATATAAAAGATCAAGGCGATAATAATAACGAAAATATAAATGTAGGTAAAAAGATAATAAATTATTTTAGAGGTATAAAGAAGGGATTTAAATCAAGCAATAATGATAATCATAATTGCATTATAAAAAAGAGTGATGATATATTGCCTCAAGAGATAAATTATACTATGGATATTCAGAATGAAAATAAGACAAAAAAAGAAAATATGAATGTTTACTGTATTTCAAAGAATGATTTGTTAGAAATAATTACTGATAGATTGGCCAAACAAAAAAGAAAATTACATTAATAATTTCCAACGGAAGCTTATTTATTTCCAGTTATTATGAAAATAATATCTTAAAAATAGTTTATAATGGATTTTACCAAATCTGGGATTGTATATTGCGTAGGTTGTATCTCCGGCTTAATATTGTACTCCAATAAGGTCGCTGCAGTAATCGGACCAATGGCGGCCACCACGGCTTTTCCCGCCAATTCCTGAAATTTTTCCCGGCCCACCAGAGCGGCGAAATTATGCACCGTGGCTGAACTGGCGAAGGTGAGGATGTCCACGTTCCCCTGGTCGATAAAAGGCCTGGCTGCCGGAGGGATCTCCCGGGGCGGTTGGGCCTGATAAACCGGGACCACGTCCACCCGGATACCGGCCTGGGCCAGGGTTTCGGGCAGCACCTCCCGGGCCACCTGGGCCCGGGCCAGAAGGACTCGGGAGCCAGGGGCAATGTGCCCCAGGAGAGCCGCAGCCAGGTCCTCCGCCACAAAGCGCGTCGGCACCACGTCAGCCATCAGGCCTTGCTCCTCTAAGGCCAAGGCCGTGGCCGGGCCGATGGCCCCCAGTTTTGCCCTTCCCAAGGCCCGCACGTCATACCCTTTTTCGAAAAGCCGCTGGAAAAACGCCGCAACCCCGTTGGCGCTGGTGAAGATGACCCAGGAGTAATCCGGCAGGCGCGCCAGGGCTCTGTCCAGTGGGCCGAAATCGTCAGGAGGGACGATCTCTAAAGTGGGAATCTCCAGGCAGTGGGCGCCGGCGGCGGTGAGGAGCTCCACCAGGACGCTGGCCTGCTCCCGGGTGCGGGTGACCACGGCGGTCTTGCCCCACAGGGGCCGCTTCTCCCACCAGGCCAGGCGCTCCCGGAGTTCCGCCACCCCACCCACCACCAGAATGGCCGGGGGTTGAATCCCAGCCTCTTTGGCTTTGTCGGCAATATCCGCCAGGGTGCCCGAGACAGTGCGCTGGGTGGGGAGGGTGCCGGACTGGATTACCGCCGCCGGGGTTGAAGGCGTCCGGCCGGCCTCCACCAGCCGCCGGCAGTTTTCCGCCAGATTTTTGACCCCCATGAGGAAGACCAGAGTGCCGGGGTTGGCCCCCAGATTGTCCCAGGGGATGGTGCTCTCCGCCTTGGTGGGGTCCTCGTGGCCGGTGATAAAGGTTACCAGCGTGGTGTGGGACCGGTGGGTGACGGGGATGCCGGCATAAGCGGGCACCGCCACCGCGGCAGTGACGCCCGGGACCACCTCAAAGGGCACCCCCGCCGCAGCCAGGGCTTCCGCCTCCTCGCCTCCCCGGCCGAAAACAAAGGGGTCGCCACCCTTGAGACGCACCACCGTGAGTCCGGCCCGGGCTTTGTCCACCAGAAGCTGGTTGATGCCTCCCTGGGGGAGGGTGTGAGCCCCGGCCTTTTTGCCCACATAAAGGATTTCCGCGTCGGGGCGGGCTTCCTTGAGAAGCTCCGGGGCGGCCAACTGGTCATAGACGATGACGTCTGCCTGGCCGAGAAGCTTCCAGCCCTTTATGGTCATAAGGCCGGGGTCCCCGGGGCCGGCTCCCACCAGGTAAACTTTTCCGTGCATATGTTTTGATTATAACAGGATTGAGAGGTAGAATTTATCAGGCTCAAAAAATTTATGGGGAAAAGTTCGGTGCATTGTCCCAGATGCGGCAAAACCCTTGATCCCGCCTGCCACGGCTATCTGGTGTGCGACGGGGAGATCTTCTGTGACCGGTGCCACCGCTATGACCGGCAGCTTCTGGAATCGCGTTCCTTTGAAGAAATCGCCGAATGGAACCGGCGCATTTGCCAGGCCTTCGGCTATACGCCGCCCACCCTGACCACGGGGGATTCGCCCCCCCTGGTAGAAGGGCCCTTTGACTTTCTTGAGGACAAAACGCTCCTCATGGCCGAGGCCGACCACCGGGAGGGCACCATCACCATTTATCCTTCGGGCCTCCGCCTCGCCACCCTCTGCCATGAGCTGGCCCACCTGATGACCGGCCAGGACCACACCGAGGCCTGGGCCCGGACCTTGGCCAAACTGGTGGCCTGGGTGAAGGAGCAGCTTCCCCCCAGCCTTTATACTGCCGGCATTAATGTGAACCTGTTAAAACCCCAGGATGATTGAGCCTCACTTATGCTCCAGGCCGCAGGCCTGGCGGTTTTCGATGGCCGACACCACCCCCTGGTATTTGTCGTGAATCATCTGCCGGTCGAACTCCCACATCCTGGCCAGCATGGCTTCCTTTTCCTCAGGGGTGAAGTAGGCCATGCAGGAAATGAAAAAGTGCTGGTCTTCCTTGCTGATATGTTTAGGGTACATGGCAGTGAGCTTGTCTAAATAAAACAAAACCTTACTCACCGCCTCCGGTTCTTCCCTGAGATAGTTCTCCTTGGCTTTGACCAGCTCTTTGGTGAACTCCCGGGCCCGTTTGTGCTCTTGGGTCAGTTCGTCCATGATTTTTTTAAGATCAGGAGGGAGTTCCTTTTTGACCAGCTCGACAAAGAGGATATCCTCCTCCTTGCCATGATGGCAGCGGTCGGCATAGGTGCGCAAGAAGTCCACGGCCACGTCAATGAACACCGGGTCCACGAAGGCGAACTCCGGGTCGATGGCGATGTTGCTGCGGATGCGGTCCAGGTCCTGGCGCATGAGAGACACCATGCGTTCGATGAGACGGTGCTCAATCATCAAAGGGGCGATGGGCTGCATGGGTTAGCTCCTGTGGCTTTGGGGGGAGGGCCGGGGGATTGAGAATCATCCGCCCTCCTCTCAAACTCCCCTCTCCACACTCGTTAAGATTACTCGGTAGCATGGGCATCTTGCCCGTGCGGCACGGGCTGGAAGCCCGTGCTACCGTTCTTGCTTAAAGGATTGGGGGAGGGGCAGGGGGCTGTGCTTCCTGGCTTCCTCACCAGGAAAATCATAGCCCTACCAACTCATATTCCCGCGTCCCCAGGCCCAGGTGTTCGG
>CBFDAH010000230.1:0-4053 GCA_965602785.1 uncultured Syntrophobacterales bacterium | reverse complement strand
TGGCCGGGTTGGCGAAGAGGTCGCTGGTGTGCACCCTGACCGCCTCGGCCCCGGCTTGGTTCAGGGCGAACTGGGTCTCCCAGTCGCAGTTGAGGCCATAGCCATAGAGGACTAAAGCCTTGGGCTTTATTTCGGGGTTTTCGGTTTGCGGTTTTCGGTTTTGGGTTATCAATTTTGGTTCCCAAGGCCTTTGACTTATGCTGCCGTCGGGCGGGGCGCCCGGGGTCCTATTCTCTGGAGATTGTCAGGGGGCCGGGCCAGAGGAGGAGACTTCAGGTCCCTATCCCTCACTTGGTCTTTTTCTTACCGCCCTTCTTTTTCCGAGTGGCGGCTTTTTTCTCCTGGCGTTTCTGTTTCTGGGCCGCCAGTTCAATGACTTTTTCCCGCTTGATTTCCACCCGCTTCACTTCTTTGCGCCACCCAAAGATGATGGGGCTGGCCACAAAGACCGAGGAGAAGGTACCGACCAAGACACCGAGAATCATGGCCAGGGCGAAGTCCTTCAAGACCACACCGCCGAAAAAGTAGACGGGTATGACCACGACGAGTACGGTAGTGCTGGTAATAATGGTGCGGGACAGCACTTCGTTGACGCTCAAATTGATGATGTCCCGCAGGGTGCCCCGGCGGCGGGCCAGGTTTTCCCGGATGCGGTCAAAGACCACCACGGTGTCGGTCAAGGAGTAGCCCGCAATGGTGAGGAGGGCGGTGACCACCAGAAGAGTAATCTCTATGTTCAGGAGATAAAACACTCCCAGCACCGCCAAGACATCGTGAAAGGTAGCCGCGGTGGCGGCAATGCCGAAAATGAATTCAAAGCGGAACCAAATATAAAGTATGATGCAGAAAAGTGAAATAGTAATGGCGTATATCGCATATTTACGCAAATCTCTGCTGACGGAGGCGCCGATTTCTTCAGTACCCACCACCGTGAATTTGTTGTCTGGCAGGCTCTTGTTCAGAATCAGGGCCATTTTATCCGCCATTTGGCCCACGTTTTCATCGGACCTCTTCAGCCTGACCATCAGGCCCTTGCCGCCTTCCAGGGGCTGAATCTCGGCATGTCCCCACCCTTCCTTCTCCAGCGCATTCCGCACCGCGCTCACCGTGAAGGGTTTACCGGCGTCCATCCTCACCATGGCGCCGCCGCTGAACTCCACCCCCAGGTTGCCATGGCCGCGGCTTAATTGCACGAAGGCAAAGACCCCCAAGAGAACCACGACGGCGGAGAAGATAAAGGCATACCGCCGCCAGGCAATAAAATCAAAGTTGGGTTTCTTGAAGAATTGGAAAAAGCTGAGGTTTTTGAGCCAGCGCTTGGCAACACTCCAGTCGTAGACCACCCGAGTGCCGAAGAGAGCGGTGAACAGGTTGAGGGAGACACCCAGGCTCAAGGTGACCGCGAAGCCCTTAATGGGGCCGGTGCCGAAAATGAACAGCACCAGGGCGGTGATGAGGGTAGTGACGTGAGAGTCGATAATGGTCCAGAAGGCTTTGTCGTAACCACCGTCGATGCCGCTTTTGAGGGGCTTGCCTGCTTCGAATTCCTCCCGCATGCGTTCGTAGATGAGGACGTTCGAGTCCACCGCCATACCGAGGGACAGGATGATGCCGGCGATGCCCGGCAGGGTGAGGGTGGCGTTGAACAGAGACAGGCAGCCCAGGAGCATGATGGTGTTCAGAATCAGGGCGTAGTTCGCCACCAGACCGGAGAAGCGATAGTAGAAAACCATAAAGCCCATCACCAGAATGATGGCCACCAAGCCAGAGATCAGGCCCTTGCGGATAGAGTCCTGTCCCAGGGTGGGGCCCACAGTGATGTCCTGGACGATTTTAACGCTGGCCGGCAGGGCGCCCACCCGGAGCACGGTGGCCAAATCCGCGGCTTCTTCCGGCGTAAAAGCCCCCGTGATGCGGGCTTCGCCCTTGGAAATGCGTTCCTGGATCACCGGGGCGGAGCGCACCTTCTCGTCCAGAATAATGGCCAGGCGCTTCTTGACGTTTTTCCGGGTAATGTTGTCGAATTCCTTGGCTCCCTCAGAGTTAAAGGTCACCAGAACAGCAATTTCGCCGACATCGGGGCGGACGTTGGCATTTTCCACCCGGTCGCCGGTCAATAGAACCTTCTTCTTCAGGAGGAGAGGGATCTTGGTCTCCCGCCGGGTGTCAAGGTCTTTGCGTAGTTCAAAATACACTTCTGTGCCCGGGGGAAGTTTGCCGGCCAGGGCCTGGTTGACCTCAGCCCGATCGTAACGGTCCTTCAGGCGGCCCTCTTTTTCCGCCTGGTCAATCAATTCTTCCAAATTAACCGGGGACTCATCATCCACCAGCTTGAACTCGAGTTGGGCGGTTTGCTTGATGAGCTGTCGGGCCCGGGTGGGGTCCTGGATGCCGGGAAGCTGCACTACAATCTGGTCGTCCCCCTGGGGGACGATGGTGGGTTCGGTAACCCCGAACTGGTCGATGCGGTTGCGCAGGATCTCCAGGCTGCGGCGCAGGGTGTCGTCTTTGAAGGCCGCAATTTCCTCGGGTTTGAGATTGAGGGTGTAAGACTGTCCGCCGTTTAGCGCTTTGGGTCCCTTCAAATCCAGCTTGGGGAAATAATCTTTGACGAGTTTAATAAATTTTTCTTGGTCGCTAGCCTTGATAAGGGTCACGGGGAGGGTGTCTTGGGACACTTCGCCCACCGTGACGCCGATCTTTTGCCGGTCGGCTATCGAGGTGAGGCTGCGAGCCGTACGATCCAGTTCATTGCGGATGGCCTGCTCCAGGTCCACTTCCAGGACCAGGTGCATGCCCCCCCGCAGGTCTAAACCAAGGTTCAGGCCGCGGCTGATGTAAGTTGTCCACCAAGACGGCATATTCACCGGGAAGGAGGGGAGGACCAGGAGAATGGAGATGACCATTAACAAAAACAGCAAGAGGAACTTGAGGCGGATGGCTCGCAACATCCGAAAGAACTCCTTGGGGCCGCGGCTAGGAGCCGGGGCCGGGTATCTGGTCTACACCGTGGTGGGGCTCCAGGTAATAATTCCCGGACTCCCACATATCCCAACAAACTTATCGGAGAGAGGGCGGCCTGTCAAGAGAAGGGAAGAAGCGCCGGCCCTGGGAGGTCTCAATCCTCCTCAGGCCCATGGCCCACAAAGTAATAGTCCATCTGGGGCAGCTTCAGACAGGTGAGAAAATTGCCATACACCAGGCCGGTGTCGATGCCGATCTTGTTCGGCAGGATCAGGGGTTGTTCGAAGGGAGTGTGGCCGAAAATCACCCGGCGGCCGAAATCCTCGGTAGAGGCAATGAACTCCCCCCTAATCCAGTAAAGGTCTTCCTCGGACTGTTCCTCCAGAGGCACCTCGGGCTTGAGCCCGGCATGGACGAAAATGTACTCTTCGGTTTCGTAGAACGGGCGGAGATCCTGATAAAACCGGGCGTGATCAGGGGGTAGGACAAGGTCGGTCCGTCGGTCCCAGCCTTCCCCCCAATAGTCCTCCAGGGTGTTGAGACCGCCGTTGAAGAGAAAGAGGCCCTCGTCCTGCCCTGCCAGATAGTCCAGGAACATGACTTCGTGATTGCCCTTGAGGCAGATGATGTTTTCCGCCGGGTATCGGGCCATGAGACTCAGGATGTAGTCCACCACCCCCCGGGACTCCGGTCCCCGATCAACGTAGTCCCCCATGAAGAGAAGCCGGTCCCGGTAGAGATCGGGCTCGAGATGCTCCAAAAGACGCTTCAAGGGCGCCAAACACCCGTGAATGTCACCTACAACGTAAATATCACCACTCATGTGCACACTTTTTAATGGATATTTGGAGGAGGGGGCTAAGGGCCACCGGCCCTTACCCCCTCCCCCAAGCCCCCACCCCCAATCCCTTAAGGGGGATATATTTGGCTGAGAACGGCGATGCTCCGAGCATCGCCTTTCTCAGCCACCCCTAGGCGGGGTGGGAGGGGGGTGTGGGGGGAGGGCAGGGGCCTCAGGTCCCTGGCCCACCCCCCACAAAAACTCGTACAGCCACCGACAGAGCTTCGCCCGGCGGTCCGGGCGGGGGA
>CBFDAH010000229.1:0-4079 GCA_965602785.1 uncultured Syntrophobacterales bacterium | reverse complement strand
GTGGGGGGGCTCCTCGAAATAAAGCTGAGAGAAGAATCCGCTTCCTGCCCTCTAGCCTATTGATAAATTGGCAATGAACCCTTTTTCTACACAGACTGGTTGACAGGGCTCTACCTCATCTTATTTTTTGATTAATCTCTGTGGGTTGTAGAACGCCACGTCTAATAAAAAAATGGTCCATAAAAGAACCCCCGCACTTTTTTCTGAACTACCAAGCCTCAGGCCATCCCAGGGCAGAAGATATCGCCAAGAGGACTATCCATGGCATCTATGATCAGTGGCATGTTGCTGTTGTGGTATATTCTCACCGCCGGATCCCTGATTTTCCTCATCTGGGATCTGATTTTCAACACTCCGGCGATGTGGGTCATGAAACTCGCCTGGGTATTAATCGTTTTGTACACCGGGCCTGTGGGCCTGTTCCTTTATTTGCTGGCCTGTCGCGAGCCCTTACCCGGGACTCATGAGCAATATATTACTCCTCATTGGAAACAGGCCATCGGCTCGATGATGCATTGCGTGGCCGGGGATGCCACCGGCATTATTCTCGCCGCAGCCATCGTTTATCACTTCGGTCTTCCCAACGGCATTGACCTGATCCTCGAATATACCGCGGCCTTTGTGGTCGGCCTGCTGATTTTTCAGGCCCTGTTCATGAAATCCATGCTGGGTGACAACTACCTCATGGCGGTGCGGAAGACCTTTTTCGCCGAGACCGTGTCCATGAACATGGTGATGGTGGGGATGATCCCCACCATGGTAATTTTGATGTCCCGGATACCGGGAAGCGACAATCCTTACAATCCCACTTTCTGGGGGATCATGTCTTTGGCAGCCATAGTGGGTATGGTGACGGCCTATCCCATCAACTCCTGGATGGTGGCCAGCGGCCTCAAGCACGGGATGATGACCGCGTCTTCTCCCACGCCAGCCTCTTCCGAGGGTCATGGTCACGAACAACCCATGACCGAGCCTTCTCCCATGCCGGCCTCCTCCGAGGGTCACGGTGACGAACATTCAATGGAGATGGGCCATCAAAATTCCATGGAGATGGGTCATCACGATTCAATGAAGATGGAACATCATGCCGCCGGCCTATCCCGGGGCAAAGCCATCGGGGTTTTCCTTTTGACACTCGGCTGCCTCGTCATCGCCGTGTGGATTACGTCGTGGTTCGCTGAAATACGGTTTTCCTGAAGCCGGCCAGCCTTTTCACCTCCGATATGAGGACGCCAGGCGATAGGAGATAACGTCGTAGTGAAACATGCTGTAAAAGAAAATCGTTTAAAATTTATCGAAGGAGGATGAGAAGATGGTGAGAAAAGTTGTGGTTTTTTTGGTTTGTGTGGCCCTGGTGGCGCTGGCGGGGACGGCGATGGCCCAGAAGAAGCAGCCGAAGCAGCAAAAAGAGCAGGCGCCGCCGCCGGTGGCGGGCACCCAACCGGTGGCCCTCGGCATTACGGTTCAAGAGGTAACCCTCGTGGCCAAGGGTTGGAGCGTTAAACAACAAATCCTGGGAAAGGACGTATACAACGAGAAGAAAGAGAAGGTCGGCACGGTGGACGACCTCATTGTTGCCCCTGACAAAGCCATCTCCTATGCCATCATCGGCGCGGGCGGCTTCCTGGGCATGGACAAGCATGACGTGGCCATTCCCGTCAATCAGTTCAAAATGGAAAAAGGTAAGATCACTCTGCCGGGCGCCACCAAGGAGGCCCTGAAGGCCATGCCGCCGTTTAGGTACGCCAAGTAGGGGGGTAGGCTTGCGCAACTTCAGAACCGCCGGCTTCACCGTCTTGCGGCAATGAGGACGGCGGCCCGGAGGATGTGAAAATTTCGATGAGGTCACCGCCCGGTGACCTCTTTTTTTTTCTCTATAAATGTTCTGCAGCGCGTTCCGCATTTCTCTGAAAAATGAGTCTTAGCGGCATGATTCAAGGGAGTTCTTTCTTTTTCTATCCCGCGCCGGTAGGGCTCACCAGTGCCTCGGCGCACCTCTGAGCCTCAGTTAGCATCCTGCCGCAGGCGTCCTCAGACTTGTCCCCGCCTCCTTTTTGCTTTATCCTCAAGCCTATCTCACCAGGTAGGAAACGACCCTGAACACCAATCTTCCAGCCTTCAGCAAGAAAGGGCTTTTGACCACGGTCTGTCTGGGGGCCTTCATGGCCACCATGGACACGAGCCTGGTAAGCGTGGCCCTGCCGCAAATGGCCATCTATATGGAGACCTCCCTGGCCACCATCTCCTGGGTCATGGTGGCATATCTCTTGGCCAACGCCTCCCTGCAAATCATCGTGGGCCGCTTGTCCGACCTCACTGCTCCCGGCCGGCTGTTTCTGGCGGGTGTGACTCTGTTCGCCGGGGCTTCGGCCCTTGCCGGCCTGAGCCCCTCCCTGGGGTGGCTCCTGGCCAGCCGGGTGGCCCAGGGGGCGGGGGGCGCCCTCATGCTCGGGGTATCGCCCAAGCTCATCACCCTGGCCTTTGCGGAGAAAGAGCGGGGCTTGGCCCTGGGGATGTTCTCCGCCGGGTTTGCCACCGGGGTGACCGTGGGCGCTCCGTTAAGCGGACTATTGCTTACGTTTATGAGCTGGCGCAGTGTCTTTTTTGTCAACCCGATTCTGGGCGTCCTCGTCCTGGCGGTGGGGAGCCGCTTGCTCACCAAATTCCCCACCCCTCGCACCTGGGATTGGCCCACTCTGGACCCCTGGGGGGGCCTCGTCCTCATCGCCACCCTGGCCCTCTTCATCCTGACCCTCGGCGGCGTGAGAGACCACGGCCTGGGGGACCCCCGGGACCTTGTCACCTTCCTTGGCGCCACTGGCGGCCTGGTTCTCCTGCTTCTCATCGAACGCCGTCATCCTCATCCCCTGATCCACCGGGAACTCTGGCTGAACCGTAACTTTCTCCTGGGTTCCTTCGGGGTGATGCTCGCCTTTACCACGGTGATGGGTTCCTTTTTTCTGCTGCCTTTTTTCCTGGGGCAGATCTTCAGCTATTCCCCGGGGAAGATCGGCCTCATGCTGGCGGTCCTAAGCATGAGTAACGCCACCATGTCCTTTCTGGGAGGCTACGCGGCCGACCGCATAGGCAACACCAAGGTCCTCAGAACCGGTCTGGGCCTCATAGTAGTCGGCCTGCTTTCCATGACGGCTGCATCCCCTCAAATATCCACGGCGAATCTGGCCGGCCGGCTGGCCCTGGTGGGCATGGGTTTGGGACTCTTTTCCGCCCCCAATCTCAATGAAATCTTGCGAGGGATGCCACCGGCCTTGATGGGGTTGGCGGCCACCACCAACGCGGTTTTAAAGAATCTGGGGTCTCTTTTGGGGGTGATTTTGCTGGTGGCGGCCCTGGGGTTTGGCCAGGCGGGGCAGCTACCCCTGAAAGCCGGGGTCTGCCTGGGGATAGAATGCTACCACCAGGCCTTCTGGGTGGCGGCCGGCCTGGCGGCTCTTAACTTTGTGGTCAATCTCCTGCCCCGGGGAGCGGACCGGGAAAACCGGCCTTCCGACACCTGACAATTAATGCCCAGTTATTCCTGGGGGCATAAAAATGGGGCACGAAAATTTTCCTTATTCTCCCTCTCTCTTGAAGGAGAGGGTGGGGGTGAGGGTGAAAAAATGCAACCAGTTTGTGGTTCGATTAATAAGACCTCAGCAAAAAGCGCCAAAATTGTCATTCTGAGGAAGCAAAGCGACCGGAGAATTTTATAAACAGGAGATCCTTCGCGGCGCTCAGGATGACAGCTATTGTTTTTTGAGAGATCTCGACTTGGTACCAGTGAAGTAGAACAGCTTATTTGACAAGGAAGACGCGGCTTTGACCAAGCCGCCAAAGTTATTTTCAGAAGCCGCCATTCATGATGGTGATGACATATAAGACAAGAAGCACTAGGTAAGCAAGGTATTCCACACAACCTCCTGTTAGTAATGGAGGGTTATTTCAAGGCGACATTGTCATTATTTGCATCAACAATTTAATGGATATCACCAAATATGTCATGCAAACCATTTTCACAGGTATGAATCAGCAGAGAGAAAGGAAACCTGGTTTAATTAATTACCATTACAAAGTTAGCG
>CBFDAH010000228.1:0-4134 GCA_965602785.1 uncultured Syntrophobacterales bacterium | reverse complement strand
TTAGTCCGTGAACCGAGCGGCGAGGTCCAGTATCTCCTCGGCATGATTGAGGACATCTCCAGATTAAAACAGTGGGAAGAAGAGATCAGGACCTATCAGGAGAGGCTCAGATCGCTGGCTTCAGAACTTACCCTGGCCGAAGAACGGGAGCGACGCCGCCTGGCCACCAATCTGCACGACAATATCGGTCAGGTTCTGGCCCTGACCCAGATAAAAATGGGGTCACTCGCCGACGCCGCCGCTTCTCCTTCATCTCAAGTTGAGATGCGGGAGGTGCGGGATCTCATCACCCAGGTGATCCATACGACGCGCTCCCTCACCTTTGAACTGGGGTCCCCCATCCTGTATGAGCTGGGCCTGGAGGAAGCGGTGGAATCACTGGCCGAGCACTATGAGAAAGAATACGGCCTCCACATCAAGGTGGAAAAGGACCCTTTGCCCGAGTTCCTGGAGGATGCCACCAGATTGATCCTGTTCCGGGCCCTCCAGGAGCTGCTCACCAACGTGGTCAAACATGCCGAGGCCGACAACATCTGGGTGTCCCTTAAGGTAGGAGATAATCAGGTCACCCTGCAGGTGAGGGATGACGGCAGGGGTTTTGACGTCAAGGCCGACAGCTCCCATTGGTACCGTCACCTGGGTTTCGGGTTGTTCAGCCTCCGGGAGCGCTTAAGCCAGTTGGGGGGTGAACTGGAAGTGGAATCCCACCCCGGCCAGGGAACCTTGGTTTGGCTCAGCCTCCCCCTGACCCCCCAAGGCCTGGTTACCCATTGACCTAGGCGCCTTATTCACGCAAGGGGCGCCCTCCCGGGGGCTGCAGCTCGCCGTTTTTTATCGGTGGGCCTTAGCTTTAAAATCTCGAAACCAACTCCCTCCACACTTCCCAGCGGCGGTGGCGCTTGCTGCTCTGAGTCGAAACCTGGCAAGGGGCGAAAAGATCGGGCTATCCGAAGAATACCTTCATTTTTGGGGACAAAATTTTAGGGGGAAATTTTGGCCAGAGAGCTACCCCTGGTGGCCCATTTCTGGAGGAGGAAAGCGCTGGTCTTGGCGGCATAGTCGTCGGTGAGGGCATACTCCCAGCTGTGGCTGCGAAAGATATTTCTTACCTGGTGGCGGTAGTTCAAGGGGTCCACCATGAGATGATCCAGGTACGGCTCGATGGCGTCATACAGCCGGGGAGGATTCATGGGGAGCATGGGGGCCACGAACACCCAGGGGTTAAGGCCTGCTTCATGGAGAGTTCTCAAGGCCTTCAGGCGGGCCCCGATGGCGGGGGCATGGGGTTCCAGAACGGCCCGCACCCGGTCGTCGTCCGTGGGGATGGAAAACCCCACGGAAACCTGGGGGGTGGCCCGGAGGATGTCCAGATCCCGGGTCACCAGGGGGGATCTGGTGAGGATATCGATGCCCCACCCATACTCCCGCAAGACTTCCAGGCAGCCTCGAGTCAACCGATATTTCCGCTCCACGGGTTGGTAAGGGTCGCAGACACTGGCGAGCAGGGCTCGGCCGGGCCGCCTTTTGCGGCGTATTTCCGAGCGCAAGACCTCCACCACATTCGTCTTTACCTCTACAAAACTCCCCCACGGAGCCTTCTGATGATGGCGGGAGTATCTCCGCATGAACACCGCATAGCAATACCGGCAACCGTGGGCGCACCCTAAAAAGGGGTTGATCACGAAATCCACACCGGGAATTTTTGACCTGACCAGGGCGCTTTTAGTGGTGATCTCGGTGATTTTCATGATAGCGCGGTTTTCTGGTGGAACAGCGCTGCCCCAGTCATACGGCGAATCTTCTGGCACTCCTTCGAATCCTAGTCCTCTGATTCCCCTGCCCCATACAACCAGAACTCCCGGGATCCCTTGAGAAAGCCTTCGAGTTCGGCCTGCCAGGCAGCTTCCAGATCTCCCAGGGACCGGCCCGAATCAATCCCTTCCCGAATAGCCGCGTCCCCGGTGAGAAGGTCAATGGGCAGCCGCTCGGTTTCATATTCATAGGGGGGCTGCCGCCAGGCGAACTGCTCGGGGTAGTGCCGCCGAATCACTGCTAATAGAGCCAACGTCGTCAAGTAGGGCTTGAAGGCCAGCCGGTCCGTGACGTGGAGTTGAAAGCCATGGCACAGTTCCCCGGCCCACTTGTGGAAGGTGGGCTCGAAACCCACTTCCCGGAGGACCACACCGGGGAGGGGAGTATCCCGGAGCTCGTGCAGGAGGCGCCGGGGCTCTAGAAAAGGCGCGCCGAAAAGCTCAAAAGGCCGGGTGGTGCCCCGCCCCTCCGAGAGGTTGGTGCCCTCCAGCAGCACCTGGCCGGGATAAACCAGGGCGCCTTCCAGGGTGGGGAGATTGGGGGAGGGCATGATCCAGGGGAGGCCGGTGACGTCAAAATACTCTTCCCGACGCCAGCCCCGGGCCGGGATGACCTCGAGATCGCAGTCCAGGTTCTGGGTGGCGTTATAATACCGGGCCAGTTCCCCCAGGGTGAAGCCATGGCGCATGGGCAAAGGATAAGGCCCCACGAAGGAAGCCCACTCCGGCCGGAGCATATTTCCCTCCACCCGGACGCCGCCGATGGGATTGGGCCGGTCCAGCACCGCCACCTTCACCCCCACCCGGGCTGCGGCCGCCATCACTTTCGCCACCGTGGCCCCATATGTGTAAACCCGGGTCCCCACGTCCTGCATATCCACCAGGAGGACCTCAATCTGCTCCAGGATGTCCAGGGGCGGGTCCAGGCGGGGGCCATAGAGGCTGACCACTGGTATGTTGAGCAGGGGGTCCTCAAAGTCCGGGGAGGACACCATGTCGTCTTGCTTGTCCCCCTTGAGGCCGTGCTGGGGGGAAAAGAGCACCTGGAGCTGACCGGGAAAGCGCCGGGCCACCAGTTCCGAGGCGGGGCGGAAGCTTAGGTCCACGCTGGGCGGGTGGCACAAAAGACCAAACTTCGCCCCCTTCGCCCAGACAGGGGGCTCTTGCAGAAAAACCTCAAGACCGGGGGAAACTGAGCCTGTCATATCTCTAAGCCCACTTACAAGACCGGGGAAATCGGGGCCTTTTTCCCCGATTTCCCCGGGTAATTCCTTTCTTGCAAGGACTTGGGTAAGGAGGCAGAGACCCCCGGCCCCTGACCCTCTTCCCCCCAATCCCTCAAAACTCGGCTTCGTCCCGTTTCAGCACCGGGCGCAGCATGAGGACTATGTCATGGGTGACCCCGTCTTTGCGGATGAAGTAGTCCTCCAGGGTGGCCCGGATCTCGAAACCCTTGGAGCGGAAAGCCTTGACCACTTTCTTGTGGTCGGCGATGATTTCGGCCTTGAGCCAGTGGAGGTTTTCTTTCAGGGCCAGGTTAATGAGCTCGTCCAGCATCAAAGACCCCAGGCCCAGGTTGCGGAAGGGGCGGGACACGAAGATGCGGATTTCCGCGAGGTGCTTGGCGGCATGCTTGCCCCGGTGCAAGGTGGCGTCGGCAACCAGGCGGTTGTCCCCCAGATCCACCGCCACCAGGGGTAGGACTCGGCGGTAGTTGAGCTGGTCCACCCAGGAATTCACCAGCTTGGTGTCGCGCACATTCTGCTTGAGGAAACGGATATCTTCCTCCGGGGCCTCCTGAAACAGACGGATCAACTCCTCCCGGTCCGGTTCGTTGAGGAAGCGGAACATCATCCGCTTGCCGTTTTGCAGGGTGACGAACTTACGGTAGGCCACATAGTTAATCATAAACACACCCGAGCACAATCCTTATACGCATATTAGCCCCTTTGGCGGATTTGTCAAGGCAGTCTGTCAGGGCCATCACCACTGCTCATGGGGAAATCCCGGAGAATTTGGGGGGATTGGCAAACTTGTTAAAATTACCCGATACAAAATTTTCGTCCGGGCTTCCTCATGGAAATCTAACGCTTTAGCAATTTATTAAACCTTACGAGATGACCTCCTATGAAAAAGGGAGGAATCCCAAGCATACGTGAGAACGGAGATTCATCAAAGATACCCACCTTTTCCGGCCAAAGGTAGATATTTCCCGCCTTTTCTCGGCATCAGGATATCCCCTACTCCCGGGGGGGGGCGTGGGCGTTATGGGGGTTTTCGGCTCCTGGAAACTCGGGCTTCCAGAGGGGGCTAAACTTCATTT
>CBFDAH010000227.1:0-4190 GCA_965602785.1 uncultured Syntrophobacterales bacterium | reverse complement strand
TGCGGCAATACCCTCCCGCGGGTTGGGAGGGGGGTGTGGGGGGAGGGGAGGGACCTCAGGTCCCTGGCCCTCCCCCCACCACTCAACTCATCCTCCTGGCCACGGTGCATGGGGATCCGGCGGGGTATGGGCGGGCCTGGCGGTTTTTTGAGTGCTGGCGGCCGGACGTCATCACCGTGGAGATCAGCCGGTTTTCCGTGCGCTACCGGACACGGGCGGCCGAAAGTTGGCAGCGCCGGTTGGCTGAGGCCCTGAGCTCGCTACCCCTTGAGGCGGCGAAACACCCGGTCATCGCCCGGGTGGCGGCCCAGGCGGACTTGCCATTCGAGTATCGGGCCGCCAGGGACTGGGGCCAGGCTCACGGCGTGCCGGTGAAACTCCTGGATGCGGGAGGGGTGGCCCGCCGCCATTTGCCCCGCTATGGAAGCGAGCTTTTCAGCCCGGAGAATTTGCGCATCTTGCTGGAAAGCGAGGCTGTCGGGTCTCTGGAGGATTTTGTGGCCGGGGAATTTCGCCGGGCTCGCTGGGCTCGGGCAGGGAAAGCACCACCGCGCCTGTTCCCGCACCCAAGCGAGGCCGGCCTCCGGGAACGTTTATGGGCTAAACGCCTGAGACGCCTGGTGACCGGTGAACAACGAGTGCTGCACCTGGGGGGCTGGGAACATCTCCTCCCCTGGCCGGACGGCGGCGGCTTGCCTCACCTCCTGACAGACCTGCAACCTGTTAGCCTGCTGTTGGATGAAGTGGGTTATGTGGGGGTGGGGGCGGTTCTTTGAGGATGATGGAAAGGTATAATTGAGGGGAGGGCCGGGGGACCACGGGCCCCCGGCCCTCCCCTCAAACTCCCCTCCCAACCCCCCTTAAGCATTGGGCACGGGCAAGATGCCCGTGCTACCGGCTTTTTGCAAAAAGGGTTGGGAGGGAGTGGTAGGGGCACGGCTTGCCGTGCCCTAAGGGTGGGGGAGGTGCGCTCCCCCGGTCCTCCCCTCAAGTAACCATTTACAAAGGGAAACTGCTATGGAGACGCGGCCTGTGACCCTGCCGTTGGGGCCGGATCGCCAGTTCAGGGCGATTTTAGGGATTCCCCGCACCGCCACCATGGACGCCATCCTCGTTTTGGGTCATGGCGCCAACAACACCATGGACCACCCTCTCATCGCCGGAGTGCATGAGCGTCTGGCCCGGGAGGGATTGGTGACGGTGCGCTTTAATTTTCCTTATGCCGAGGAGGGGAAGAAACGCCCCGACCCGGAGCCGGTCCTGGAGGGGGCTTTTCGGCTCCTGGTGGAATACGTGGCTGAGATGGAGGAGTTCAAGGGCCTGGAGCTGTTTTTAGGGGGGAAGTCCATGGGCGCCCGCCTGGCCGCGCAAATCGTGGCCCAGGACGTGGGGGCCAGCGGCCTGGTGTTTCTGGGTTATCCCCTGCATGCGCCGGGAAAGCCAGAGCAGCTTAGGGACGGGCCCCTTTTGGCGCTGCCCTGCCCCATGCTTTTCATTCAGGGCGGCCGGGACCCCTTCTGCTACCTGGACCGCCTGGGCACGGTGCTGAGCCACATCCCGGTGCGTAGCGACCTTCACGTGGTGCCCGGCCGGGGGCACTCCTACGAGGCAGGGAGCAAGGCCATGACCGAGGAGGTGCTGGAGGAGGTGACCAGGGTGATTCTGGCCTGGATGGACAGCTTGTGAGGTTTTTTGTTCAACCCTTTCACCAAGGATATCTTTTCCTGAGTGAAGGGTGGAGGACATAAGGAGCTTCTCGGGGAAGAGTCATCCTAGCCCCTATTGGCAAATTTTAAAATTTTTTCAGGAACTTTGGGAAATCTTCCCTTGCCCCTCCTTAGGAAAGGGGGGTATGCTAGATAATTGATTCACTGAAAATAGCTTTCAAATAGCGACGCCGATAATCTTGTCGTATGAGTGTCATCCTGGTCGTTGACGACGACGCCCCCATCCGGGAGGCGTTGACCTCCGGCTTGCAGAAGCTGGGGCACGAGATCATCCCTGCGGCCACCGGGGCTGCGGCGTTGGAGGAAGTGCGCCGTCAGCCCGTGGACCTGGCCATCATCGACCTCAAGCTCCCGGACATGGAAGGCACCGACCTGTTCGAGGCCCTGCGCATCATCCGGCCCGAGGCCATGGCCATCATGATTTCAGGCGCCGCCACGGTAACCGAGGCCGTTTCCGCTCTGAAAAAAGGGATTTACGACTTCATCACCAAGGACTTCCGCATGCACGAGCTCCGGAAGGTGGTGATGAGGGCCCTGGAGACTCAAGAGCTCTTGGTGGAGATCCAGCGCCTGCGCCAGGCCCTCCAGGAGCGGGGCCCCAGCGGCCGCCTCATCGGCCGGAGCAAGGCTTTCCTGAAAGTCATTCACCTGATAAACCAGATCGCGCCGGTGAAGAGCACCATTCTCCTTTCGGGGGAGAGTGGGGTGGGGAAAGAATTGGTGGCCGAAGCCATCCACTCTCACAGCCCCCGGCGGGAGGGGCCCATGGTCAAGCTGAACTGCGGGGCGCTCCCCGAGGGGCTCATCGAAAGCGAGCTGTTCGGCCATGAGAAGGGGGCCTTTACCGGGGCCATCCAGCAGCGCAAGGGGCGCTTTGAGTTGGCCGACGGCGGCACCATCTTTCTGGACGAAATCAGCGAGATGCCGCCGCCCACCCAGGTGAAGTTTCTGCGGGTTCTCCAGGACGGGGAGTTCGAAAGGGTAGGGGGGAGCCAGACCCTGAAGGGGGACGTCAGGGTCATCGCCGCCACCAATGTGGACCTGGAGGCCGCGGTGGCCGAGACGCGCTTCCGCAAAGACCTATATTACCGCCTGAACGTCATTCATGTCTCAGTCCCGCCTCTGAGGGAACGGCGGGAGGATATTCCGCTGCTGGCCCTCCATTTCCTCGATAAATTTTGTCTGGAAAACAACCGCGCCGCCATGGGCATTGCGCCGGAAGCCATGGCGGCCATGAAGAGCTACCACTGGCCCGGCAACGTGCGGGAGCTGCAGAACGTGCTGGAACGGGCCGTAGCCCTCTGCCAGGGGAATATGGTGGAGATTGCCGATCTTTCGGATGAAGTGCGGCATTACTCCCCGGCGGACGACCAGATTGTCATTCCGGTGGGGGCCTCCATGGAGGAGATCGAGCGGTTGGCCATCCTCCAGACGCTGAACAAGACGGGTTGGGATAAGGAGCTGACGGCGCGCCTGTTGGGCATGGGCCTGGCGACCCTCTACCGCCGGTTGAAGGATATGGAGTCGAGAGAAGAGCCCGCCCCGGAGGAGTCTTGACATGTCCCTCCCGAATTTTCTGGACCTGAGATTTCTATCGACCAAAGAGGCGGAGGCGGTTATTCTGCCCATCCCCTATGAAGCCACCACCACCTACGGGTCGGGCACCCGGGGGGCTCCCGAGGCGATTCTGTCGGCTTCCCGGCAGGTAGAGCTGTGGGACGAAGAAGAAGGCTGGGACCCGAGTGCCGCAGTGCGTCTAGCCACGGCGCTCCCCATCCCGCCGGAGGCCTCAGGCCCCCAGGCCATGCTGGATAAAATCAGGAAGACCGTGCAGCCCTGGGTGGCCCAGGGGAAGGTGATCCTGGCCCTGGGGGGTGAGCACAGCATAACCCTGGCCCTGGTGCAGGCGGTGCAGACCAAATACCCGGACCTCCAGGTGGTGGCGCTGGACGGCCATGCGGATCTCAGGGAGAGCTATGAGGGTAGCAAGCTGTCCCACGCCTGTGCTCTCAAAAGGGTCTACGATCTGGGGCGGCCCGTGACGATTCTGGGGGTGCGGAGCTTCTCCCAGGAGGAAAGCCAGTTGCTCAAAGTGGCCCCCCGGATGCAGGTGTTTACCGCCCGGGAGTTGCACACTCCCGAGGGCTGGGAAAAAGCCCTGGCGCATCTGGCGGGCCTGGCGGGCCCGGTCTACCTCACCATCGACGCTGACGTCTTCGACCCCGGCATCATGCCCGGGGTAGGCACCCCGGAGCCGGGAGGACTAAGCTACTACCAGGTGATTGACCTCATGAAGACCGTGGGACAACGGGGACCCATCGTGGGCCTGGACCTGGTGGAACTGACCCCCATCCCCGGCCACCGGGTAAGCGAATTCACCGCCGCGCGAGTGCTGTATAAAATATTAGGTTACATATTTCAGCAGCGCCGCCCCTTACGAGGGGCGGCGCTGCTGGAATAAAT
>CBFDAH010000226.1:0-4195 GCA_965602785.1 uncultured Syntrophobacterales bacterium | reverse complement strand
CCGGTGATAATGGCGGCAAAGCCTTTGGTGCCGTCCCGGTTAACCATCAGGTAGCGGGGCTGTGACATCATCCGTTCGGATTTGTTGGCATGACGGCGATCGATGCTGAAGGACACCACGTAACCTGCCTTTTCGGCTTCCTTTTCCAGATAGTCATCATAGATGCCGAAAGGCCAGGCCAAGAGGTCCACTTTGCCGCCCAGCTTTTTTTCCAGAACGGCTTTCGACTGCTTAAGCTGCTTATCCACAAACTTCTGGTAGGCCTCAGGCGAGAGTTTTTTCTTGTCTTTTTTAAAATTGGGACTCCAGTAAGTGTGCGATTGTATGTCAAAAAGACCGGTCGCTTGCATTTTTTTCAACTGGTCCCACGTCAGGGCGTAGGAGGCGTTGGAAATGGCCGAGGGATAGATAAACAGGGTGACGGGAATTTTGTATTTGCGGGCTATGGGGAACATTACTGTATAGACTGATTTGTGGCCGTCGTCAGCCGTGATTACCACCGACTTCGGGGGCGGCGCCGGACCTTTGCCCCGCAAATAATCCACCAGGGTTTTGAGGGGAATGACCGTGTAACCGTTGTCCCTGAGCCACTTAAGCTGGGCCTTGAACACCGAGGTTTTTACGGTCATGCTGTCGGCCACGGTGGGGCCGAAACGGTGGTAATTCAACACGGGAACACTAACCGCCTCCTCCGCTGACACCACGGGGGGACATACGCATAAAGCAAAGAGAAGAATTCCAGCAAGAACGCGGACCATACCAATCATCCTCACTTTTTTAGAAGTATTCAGTAGTTGTAGGGAAAGTCAGGGAGTAAGCCACCCTGGTTTGTTCAACGCATGATTTACCCTAATTTTTTAAAACTAGCAACACTTTGATGGACGGTGGTCTATACCCTGGTTCAAAACCGGTTTTTCACTGTCACCCTAAGCGCTGTGAATTGTAAAAGTTATTGATATAAAAAGATATTTCCCTTCTTTTAGAATGACCTTTCTCTACGTTGCCAGGTTTTGAAACAACTGGAAGTCTTCCGAGAAACTGACACTCGGCGGGGTAGATGGCAGAAAATTCCCGGCGGGAATTTCATCTGAAAAATGACCAAACCTGAACCTTAAATTAAGACTGTTGCGAAAGTATCTTGAGGTGCGGGCCAGTGGTCCCCCGGCCCGCACCTCAAGATACTTTCAGGGTAGTCTCAATCTGGCCATCTTTCCAAAAGAATTACCTACCCACTAATGAACCCCAGGCCGGTGAAATTTTCATTAGGCTCTAGGCTCACTTTCTCAGGTTATCTCCGGTAAGGTGAATTCATAAAAGACCAGGGGACTGAACCGGAGAATCATTTTCACCAGTTCCGCTCTTCGGCATATTCCGGTAAAATGAATCAGCCAAACGGACTCCCCAATCCGGGAGACAATAGCAGATAAGATTCCGCGCCGGGTTCTTTCCTGGGTGCGGCGACTTTGTTACAGTACTGCCGGGAAGGGTTCGGCGGCAGCTATAGGTTCTCAGGAGGAAGGCTAATGAAAATTGAGGTGCCGGAAGGGGCGGTGCAGGTAGGGCAGGGGGAAGACGGCCGGTTGGCCGTGCTGGTTAGCGGGGAAGGCATGGAAGGGTTGGTGATGCTTGACCCCAAACTTTACAACGAGGGCGATGGCCAGGAACTCGGGGCCATGCTCTGGCGGGTCCTCGAGCGTTGGGTGGCCAGCCGCCAACCTCTCAAGTGACGGCCTCCCCCCTCGGAGGGTCATGAGACCGGCGCCTGGTCCATGCCGCTCGGGAGCTATACCGGCGTCTCCAATCGACGGGGGAGAAGGTGCGAACAGATTGATCTGGTAAGATAGGCGGAGCCCATGTATCTCTCACAAGGAACACTGTTACAGGACCGTTATAGCATTGACAAAGCCCTGGGACACGGGGGCTTTGGCGTAACCTATGTGGCCGAAGACCTTACCTTGAAGGTCCAGGTGGCTGTCAAGGAATACCTGCCTCTGCAATTGGCCACCCGCATGGCGAATCAAACCCGGATCTCGGTCTATGGAGGGGAGGCCCGGGATCGGTTCGACTATGGCTTGAAAAGGTTCCTGGACGAAGCCCGGGCGGTGGCCAAGTTCTCTCACCACCCTAACATTATCTCCGTACGGGACTATTTCGAAGCCAACGGCACCGCCTACATGGTCATGGAATACGTGGACGGGATAACCTTTCACCAGTTTCTCCACCAACAGGGAGGGAGAATTACCCTGGCCCAGGCCAAGGGCATCCTCTTTCCCATGATGGCGGCCCTCCAGGAAGTGCATCAGGCCGGCCTCCTCCACCGGGACATCAGCCCGGATAACATCTACCTCACCAAGAGCGGCCCGGTAAAGCTTCTGGACTTTGGTGCGGCCCGCTATGCTATGGGGGAGCATAGTCAAAGCCTGTCCATTATTCTCAAAACCGGCTTCGCCCCGGAGGAGCAATACCGCCCCAGTGGCCGCCAGGGAGTCTGGACGGACGTCTATGCCCTGGCTGCCACGTTTTACCGGGCCATCACCGGAGTGACGCCCCCCGACGCGCTGGACCGCAGGGAAGGGGACACCCTGGTCCTGCCTTCCCGGATGGGCATAGCCATCAGCCCTGAGGAAGAGAAAGCCCTTCTCAAAGGGTTGGCTGTGCAGGCCGAGCAGCGCTACCAGAGTGTGGAAGAGTTTCGCAAGGCTCTGACGGTGAGAGAGGAAGCACCTTCTCAGGTGGGAACGGCACAGCCATCCACGGAGGTAAGAACTGCACCCCCGGCAACCGAGTCTCAGGAGGCGCCCGCTCCCCCGCCGTCCTTCGAAATGGCCCCGGGGGCTCCCGTGCCGCCGCCCCCTAGTTCCAAAAGGCCGCTGCTCATGGCCTCCCTGGTAGCTGCAGGGATAGTGTTTTTGGGAGTCGGCGGGCTACTCTGGTGGCACTTTCAGGATTCCTCTACGGGAACGGGGCAGGCGTCGGCTCCTAAGACCCAGGGCCAGATGGCCGCCTCACCCAAGACTGGATCAGAGTCCGCAAGCGCTGCTGCCCCGGCAGGCGAGCCCTCCTCTGGGGAGAAGTCTTCCGGGGCGCCAGGGTTTCAGGTGGCCTCTGAACCCACCCCCGCTGCCAGCCCCGGGGCCGCCTCGGCTGCCGGGTTGTTAGCTGAGGGCCGGACCTTCTATCAGGAAAAGAGATACGGGGAAGCCATCGACAGGTTGGAGGAAGCTATCCGTCTTGACCCGGCCCAGGCCGAAGCCCACTACTATTTAGGGTTGGCTTACTTCCAATTCACCCGCTATATGGAGGCGGTGCAAGCCTTCCAGAAGGCCCTGGCGGCTAAGTCCGACTATGCTGAGGCTTATGCCGCCCTGGGAATGGCCTACTACCAGTTGGACCAGACCCAGGAGGCCATCAAGGCCCTGGAAAAGGCCGTCAATCTCGACGGCAAGCTCAATGAAGCCCGCTACAACCTCGGTCTGGCCTATCTGGCCGATGACAAGAAGGAACAGGCCCTGAAGCAGTACCAGGCGCTCCAGACCGCGGACCCGGAAATAGCCCAATTGCTCAATGAAGAATTACAGCAGCAGGCTAACGTTGCTGAGACCCCATCCCAGGGTGTCCAGCAACCAGGAGTGATCCCTCCTGTCCAACCCCCGCCACAGCAAGCCCAGCCCCCCGCCGCGACGCCACCCCAGCAGGTCCAGCCTTCACCGGCGGCTCCCTATGCCGGAGCTCCCCTCTGGCCGTGGACATCGGAACGCCCCGCCACCGAGGCCGACCTGGCGTCCCTATCCTTTGAGGACTTGAGGCTCATGCGCAATGAAATCCTGGCCCGCCATGGCTGGGTGTTCCGCACCCGGGACTTGAAGGAGTATTTTCAGAGGCAGCCCTGGTACCGCCCCGGGGGCAGCCAGAAAGATCTCGTGGCAGTCAACCGGGCCATCATGGCCGGGCTGAGTCCCACCGAGCGACGGAACAATACCATTATCCTCCGGCATGAAATGAGGAGAAAGCTGCAGAAAAGATGAGGCTGCTCTTTTGGGAGACGTTGCCGTTGGGGGACGGGGCCAAAGAGTGCCTGAAAGTCGACCTGACCGTTCTGCCGGAATGTCATCCAGGTACCGGGTCTGGAGGGGGCCACCGGGACCAACCCCCCGGCAAGACTATGACCATGGGCGCTGAGGGCAGGTATAGGTCA
>CBFDAH010000225.1:0-4217 GCA_965602785.1 uncultured Syntrophobacterales bacterium | reverse complement strand
CGGGTGGAGGCCAAGTGGCAGGAAATCTGGGAGAAGACTCGCCTCTTCGACGCCGCCGAAGACCCGGCCCGGCCCAAATATTACGTGCTCGAAATGTTCCCTTACCCCTCGGGCCGCATCCACATGGGCCACGTCAGGAATTACACCATCGGCGACGTGGTGGCCCGCTACAAATGGATGCGGGGCTTTAACGTGCTTCACCCCATGGGCTGGGACGCCTTTGGCCTGCCCGCCGAAAACGCCGCGCTCAAGGCCGGCGTCCACCCGGCCCGCTGGACATACGAAAATATCGACTACATGCGGGCCCAGTTAAAGGCCCTGGGCTACAGCTACGACTGGCGTCGGGAGCTGGCCACCTGCGACCCCGATTACTACCGCTGGGAGCAGCTGGTTTTCCTGGAGATGTTCAAGCGGGGCCTGGCCTACAAGAAAATGTCCCCGGTGAACTGGTGTCCCACCTGCCATACGGTGCTGGCCAACGAGCAGGTGGAGGACGGCGCTTGCTGGCGCTGCGACAGCGAAGTGACTCTCAAAGAACTGGAGCAGTGGTTTTTTGCCATCACTTCGTACGCCGAAGAACTTCTGGGGGACCTGGACCGCCTGGACCACTGGCCGGAGCGGGTCCTCACCATGCAGCGGAACTGGATCGGCAAGTCCCAGGGTGCCCACATCCACTTTCCCGTGGTGGGAGAAGCCGAGCCCATCACGGTGTTCACCACCCGCCAGGACACCCTGTGGGGAGCCACCTTCATGAGCCTGGCCCCGGAGCACCCCCGGACCCTGGCTCTGGCCCAGGGCACCCCCCAGGAAGAAGAGGTGCGCCGGTTCGTCAGCCACTGGCGGGCCGTGGATCGGAGCCGGGGAGCCTTGGAGGAGATCACCAAGGAGGGGGTGTTCACCGGCCGCTACTGTAAAAACCCGGTCACCGGCTGGGACATGCCCATCTTTGTGGCCAATTTCGTGCTAATGGAATACGGCACCGGCGCGGTGATGGCGGTGCCGGCCCACGACCAGCGGGACTTCGAATTCGCCCAAAAATACGGCCAGCGCCTCCAGATGGTAATTCAGCCGCCGGGGGAGGAGCTGCAGGCCGACACCCTTACCCAGGCTTACGAAGATGAAGGCGTCCTGGCGGATTCCGGTCCTTTCAGCGGCGTGGCCAGCAGCCCGGCCCGGGAGGCCATCGCCGCCTATCTCGAAGAAAACGGCCTGGGAGCTCCGGCGTTACAGTACCGCCTGCGGGACTGGGGCATCTCCCGGCAACGCTACTGGGGTGCGCCCATCCCGGTGATTTATTGCGAGGCCTGCGGCACGGTGCCGGTCCCCGAAAAAGACCTCCCCGTGGTCCTGCCCCTGGACGTGGAGATGAGCGCCGTGGGCGCCTCCCCCCTGGGGCACCTTGAGTCCTTCTGGAAGGTGCCCTGCCCTGCCTGCGGCGGCCCGGGCCGCCGTGAAGTGGACACCATGGACACCTTCGTCGAGTCTTCCTGGTACTTCCTGCGCTTCGCCTGCCCCGACTTTGACCGGGGCATTCTGGACCCGGCCCGGGTGAACTACTGGTCTCCCGTGGACCAGTACATCGGAGGCATCGAGCACGCGGTGCTGCACCTGCTGTACGCCCGTTTCTTCACCAAAGTGCTCCGGGATTTGGACTACGTAAACCTCTCGGAGCCCTTCGAACGCCTCCTCACCCAGGGCATGGTGCTCAAGGACGGGGCCAAGATGGCCAAGTCCAAAGACAACGTGGTGGACCCACACGACATGATCGAGAGCTACGGCACCGACACCACCCGCCTCTTTCTCCTCTTCGCGGCCCCGCCGGAGAAGGACCTGGAGTGGAGCGAGCAGGGGGTGGCCGGGGGTCACCGCTTTCTCCACCGGCTCTGGACCTTGACCCATAACATTCTGCCCAATATTCAAGGCGTGGCGGCTTACCAGGGCACCGGCGCCGACCTCCCCTCCGAGGTCTTCGACTTCCGCCGCAAGGTGCACCAGACCATCCAGAAGGTGACGGACGACATCGACGAGCGCTTTCACTTCAACACCGCCATCGCCGCGGTCATGGAACTGGTGAACGCCTTTTATCAAGCAGTGGATGGCTTACCAAAAGAAGATGTTACCCATGAGGTCTTCCGGGAAGCGGTGGAGGCCATCCTCAAGCTGGTCAATCCCCTGGTGCCCCATATTGCCGAAGAACTGTGGCAGACTCTGGGGCATGAAACGTCGCTCCAGCTTCGGCCCTGGCCCGCGGCCCAACCCGAGGCGTTGGTGGAAGCCACCTTCACCCTGGTGGTCCAGGTCAACGGCAAAGTGCGCAGTAAAATCGTGGTGCCGGCCAGCGCCACCGAAGAGCACCTAAAAGACCTTGCCCTCAAGGACCAGGCGGTTCAGAAATGGCTCCAGGGTGAGCCCCGGCGGGTGGTCCTGGCCCGAGGGAAGCTGGTCAACATTGTCACCTGAGGGGGACTCGAACTTGACTGCATGGATGCTAAGGGTATGGGGAATCCGGCTGATGGCCGTCCTCGTCCTTTTGACCCTGGCGGGCTGCGGTTATCGTCCCGTGGGGCGGGCCGGGCTTCCTCCCGGGACCGAGCGTCCCGTCCTGGCCATTCCCCTCTTCGCCAACCGCTCCACCGAGGTCGGCCTGGAGGCCGTTTTTGCCAACTCCTTCATCGAGACTTTTGGACGCTGTAAGGTCCTGCGCCTTACCACCCGTCCGGAAAACGCCAACCTGGTCCTGGAAGGCAAGATCTCCTCAGTAACCAAATCCTCGGTTGCCTTCTTCGACATCAATCGCTCCCTGGTGCGCCGGGTCACCATCCGGGTGGATTTACAGCTGACCCGCCGGGACACGGGCCAGGTGGTCTGGAAGGACTCCGACATCGTCCAGGAAGATTACACCATCGAAACGAGTTTCCAACAGGGGGAGTCCTTAAAGAAAATGAGCGTCCGCCGGGGCGCCGCCACCCTGGCCAAAAAGATGCTTGACAAGATTTTGCTAGTTATTTAAATATCTTGCCGAATAAACTTTTCCCACCTTATAGGTTGGGGTTCACATGACCCATCCCATCCTGGAACGCCATCTGGATCGCCGGCAACTGCGGCCCCTGTACCTTTTTTTCGGCGAAGAAGAGTTTCTGGTGGAGCGGGCCCTGCGGCGATTGGCAAGGGCCCTGACCGAAGAGTCCGGGGAGGCCCCCCTCCGAGTGGTGCAGGAGGCCTCGGAGGTGTCCCTGGAGGACTTCCTGGCCCAGGCCCGGATGGCGCCCCTGTGGGGCTCCGGCCAGCTCCTGGTGCTGCGCCGGGTGGAGATTCACGCCAAGAAAACCCTGGCTCCCGTCACCTCCTATCTGGAACACCCTGCGCGTCGCACCCTGGTGGTTCTCACCGCGCCGGGCCTCAAGTCCAGGGAGGTGGAAAAGCACCCCGTTTTCGGCCCCCTCCACCGGGATGAGGCTGCCCTGGGCTTTTTCCGCCTGCGGGCCGGGGAGCTCCTCCCCTGGCTGGCCCAGGAGGCCCGGCGCCTGGGGAAAACCCTCACCCCGGCTGCGGCCCAGCGTCTGGTGGAAATGGTGGGGGACAACCTGGCCGAACTTACCCAGGAACTGAATAAGCTCACCTTATTTGCGGGGACTGAAGCCACCCTCACCCCTCAGCAGGTGAGCCAACTCGCCAGCCATAGCCGCTCCTACAACATCTTCGCCCTGGTGGAGGCCCTGGGGGAGACCCAGGCGAAGCGTCGCCTGGCGGCCCTGGACCACCTCCTGGACCTGGGAGAACCTCCCGCCCGCATCCTCGCTATGCTGGCCCGGCAACTGCGCCTCCTCATCCGCTACCAGGAAACCGCGCCCCACACCTCTCCGAATGAGCTGGCCCGGAAGATAGGAGTGTACCCGGGACTCGTGAAACGCCTGGGCCAACAAGCCCGAGCCTTCTCCCTCGACACCCTCAAGTCGCACCTGGCCCTCCTGAACCATGCTGACCTCTCCCTCAAAACCAGCACCGCCAACCCTCGGATCTGGCTGGAATGGGCCCTGCTCCAGATGGGGCCGGGCTGAGGGCGGTGGAGAAGATAGGTGGGGGAGGGGGTAAGGGTCTGCGACCCTTAGCCCCCTCCCCCACACCCCCTCCCCCAATCCCTTACATAAATACGGTAGCACGGGCTTCCAGCCCGTGCTCACGGGCAAGATGCCCGTGCTACCGAGTCTTAAAAGGGG
>CBFDAH010000224.1:0-4222 GCA_965602785.1 uncultured Syntrophobacterales bacterium | reverse complement strand
GCCTTGAGAAGAGGGGGGAGACGCTTCCCCTCGGTCGCGGGCCAGGACCGCCCGAGTGGGGCGCATGCTGAGATAGTAGTGGTAGGCCCGAGACAGGAAATTAGACCGGTCGTAAAGGCGTTCCCATAATTGGAGATATTCTCTGAGGATCTTCGCCTCAGGTCGGACAGTCCGAAACTTCACGCCCCCAGCGAAAGACAAGTTTCGCCAGTCGCCCTGGAGGTGGTCTTCCAGGAGGCGTCCCTCTTGCTGCAGGCGCTTCCAGAGGCGGGTATTGGGGAGGGGCATCAGGAGGTTCAGCATGACTTGGGGAATGCTGGTGGCCTCCACGAAAGCGGCTATGCGCTCTCCAGCCCCTGGCTCCTCGTTGTCGAAGCCCAGGATGAAACTCCCAACGACAGTGAGGCCGTTGCGAGTTATGGTGTTGATGGAGTCCACCAGGGGGTGTTTCAAGTTATGATACTTGTGGGTAAACTTCAAGACGTCTTCATCCGGGCTCTCGATGCCGATGAAGACGTTGGAGAAATTGGCCTCGGTCATAAGGTCGATGAGTTCCGGGGCCTGGCCCAGATTCACCGAGGCTTGGCTCCAAAATTCAAACGGTTCGGCGTGGCTCTTCATCCAGGGTATCATCTGGTTCAAAAGATCCCTGGCATAAGACTGGTCGCCGACGAAGTTGTCGTCGCTGACGAACATCTCTTGACGCCATCCCAGGCGGTAAACGGCCTCCAGCTCGGCCAGCACTTGCTCCGTGGTCTTGTGGCGGACTTTGCGGCCGAAGAGACTGACCACGTCACAGAACTCGCAGTCAAAGGGACAGCCCCGGGTAGTCTGGATACAGAGGGCAACGTAATTGGGCAGGTGGAGGAGGTCGAAGCGGGGAATAGGTGAGGTAACCAGGTCGGGCTTCTTAGAGGACTCCAGGACAAGCCCGGTTTTCCCTGTCTGGATAGCTTCGAGAAAGGGGTGGACGAGGTTTTCTATCTCTCCTTTGACAACCACGTCGGCACCCTCGGCCAGTATCTCCTCCGACACGATGGTGGGGTATGGCCCCCCCACCGCCACAGTTTTGCCCCGTTCCTTGGCTTGACGGATGAGGGCATGCAAACGGTCTTTCTGGACAATCATGGCGGAGAGAAGCACCACCTCGGCCCAGTTCCAGTCGTCTTCGGTAACAATCTGGGCGTTTTCATCCACCAGCCGGAGCTGCCACTCCCGGGGGAGCAGAGCCGCCACGGTCAACAGGCCCAAAGGGGGAGTCAGGGTCTTGCTGCCATGCTGTTTGCATACGAACTTCATATTCCAATAGGAATGTTGGAATTCAGGGTAAAGCAGCAGGACTCTGAGAGAAGGCTTTTTTGATTCCATGGAATTTTCTGGGCCGGCAGACATGGGGGAGAGGCGTGCTTGTTTATTTTCAAAATTTATCCTGGAAGGGTGAAGAAATCAAGGCCTAGCAAAGATTATCAAGGCGGAGGGGAGGGCCGCCCTCGGTATCGCCAGGGCCTAAGGAGACGACCTGGGAGCCCAATTTTCCTGGCCGGTGCCCCTCCTGCGGCCACCTATGCCTCAAGATCAGGGGTGCCCGTGGAGATCGTCAGCAAGGTCATCCTAAGGCATGCCAACCTCTCCACCTCTCAGAGGTATCTCGGGAAGGTCAGTGATGTGGAAGCCATGAGGTGGGTCGAGAACTTATATGGCTAATGGTTGGCAATGAGGGCGAGGTCAAGAGAGGCCTCGCCCATCTTAAAAGTGTTGATATTTTCCGGATATGGGAAGTTTTTGGCCGCTGGATAAGTTTCTAGTTAGAGCAGGTATACGTAACAAAATCTGTTTTTTCCAGTAATGATAGTGTGTTATGTTAACTTTTTCATGCCTTAGTTTTTGTCCGGTGTCAAGCTCTTTGAGATAGAGTATAGTGTTTTTATCCGCCTGGAGGGTAGGGCTCTGCTGGAGAACAACCCGAGCGCCGTGGCGGGGGATGACGGAGGGGCAGGGCTTTTGAGCTCTGCCCTTCTTTTTTTCCGGCCCCTCCCGATTCCCCATAAGCGCTAAACTCCGGGGGTGTGGGGGCAGCGCCCCCACCTCACGACCATCACTCCGGTAAGGTTCGATGCATGACCACCTCCATGGCTTTGTAATAGTCCCTCTTGACCTTGAGGTTGGAGACCTTGCAGTAGCGCTGGGTCGTGGTAATCCAGGTGTGCCCCAGGAGATCCTGGATGGTGGCCAAGTCCGCATCGGCGTTTAATAGTTGGGTGGCCATGGTGTGCCGCAGGTGATGGCAGGACGCGGTTACTCGGGTCTTCCGGGCATAGTATTCCAGCCGTTTTTGTATGCCCCGCACGGACAGGGGTTTGCCGGTATAAGGACCCTTTTCCACCAAAAAGATCTGCTTGGCCTTGACCCGGGGCCTGAGTTGCAGGTACTCCGTCAGGGCCCGGTGGGTATCTGGGCTGATATACACCACCCGGTCCTTGCCGCCCTTGCCGTGGTGGACGTGGACCCGGCCGCGATTCAGGTCCAGGGCCTCCAGGCTCAGTTTCGCCACCTCTTCCACCCGCAAGCCACTGCGCAGCATCAGCAAGAATAGGGCCCGGTCCCGGGGGCGCCTGATCACGCCGAACAGGGTGGTCAGCTCCTCCTCTTTGAGACACCGGGGCAGCGGCCTGGGGAGGCGCAAGGCCTGGCCCCGTCTTACCGGATTGCCCACCGCGATGCCTTCCTCATGGGCCAGGTAGTCATAAAACCGCCGGATGCTGAGGAGGTGGTAGTTGATGGTGCTGGGTTTGAGCCGCTTGTCCAGCAGGTGATCGATATAGGCCAGGACTTTGAGATGGGTCACCTCTTCCAGGGGCACATCCAGCCACACCACAAAATGTTTCAAGCGGTTCAGGTAATTTTTAACCGTGTGGGGCGAGTGGTTGCGCCTCTTGAGAAACCGCCGGAAGTTTACGATCGCATCGATAATGGCCATGGATTTCCCCCTTTTCGATCCTCGCCATGGCCCGGAAGTATTCCTCCTCCCGGGTCCTGTCCGTCAGCCTGGCGTAGCGCCGGGTCATCTCCAGCTTGGCGTGTCCCAGCAATAGCTGGAGACACTCCAAACGCATGCCGGCATTTAAGAGCTCACTGGCAAAGGTATGCCTGAGGCTGTGCAGGGAGTAGCCTTTCTGGGACAGTCCGGCTTTTGTAAGATGCTTGAGGAACATGACGCGTGCTGCCGTGTAGCTCAGGCTGTCCCGACCCCGGCCATAGAAGAGCTGCTGCTGGTGAGGGTCTCTCTCCGCCAGCCAGGCCAGCAAGGCCTCCCGGGCATCATCGCTGAAATAAACCACCCGGCCGACCTGGGTCTTCTCCGCCTGATAGATCAGGATCTTGCGTTCCTTGAGGTTCAGGTCGTTTACCGTGGTGCTGAGCAACTCCCCGATGCGCATGCCGGTCCTGAGTAAGAGTAACACCATGGCCCGATCTCTGACCTTCGCCACCACGGCCAGCAGCTGCTTGACATCCTCCGGGTCCATGGCCCGGGGCAACAACTCCGGCAGCTTGATGGTGATGTTTCGGGCCAGGACCTCGGGGCGTACCACCTCCCGGTCGACGAGAAAACGCACCCAAGCCTTCACCAGCCCCAAGCGGGACTTTACGGTGGTGATCTTTAAACCTCGGTCCTGCTCCTGCTCCAGAAAGGCCTCCAGGTCCTCCCGGGTGAGGGCCTTCAGGTGAGCTTTCCCATTATGGTGCAGGAAGGTGAGAAAGAGCTGAATGGCCCCGGCATAGGCCCGCAGGGTATTAGGCCGGCAGTTGCGGCGGTACAGGTGCAGCAAAAAGGTTTGGGCCTGCTCTTGGCCGGGAAGCCCCGAAGCCCGCAGCTGCTGCACCACCTTGGCCAACCACCGGCGTTTGCGGAGAAATTCCCGGTGTCCGGCCGGGGGAAGGTCCGAGAGAATATCGGGGCAACTACTGGGTGGGGTTAACGGTTGTTCTGGGAAAACGCCTTCCCCAGGAATGAGCACCTCTGGAAAAGGCTTGCCATGATGCTTCTTCTCAACCTGAATTTCCCACGGGGTCATCTCTGCCTCCTTCCTTTCTTTACCAGAAAAAACAGGCAGATAATGACCCTGACAGGTCAGGAATCACTCATCACTTTTGTTACGTATACAGAGTAGTTAACCGCTCTCTGCGGTGGCTTCTTGACAAGGAGTTAGCGAGTACCTACTCT
>CBFDAH010000223.1:0-4235 GCA_965602785.1 uncultured Syntrophobacterales bacterium | reverse complement strand
CCTGTTTCATGCCGGCAGGCATTTGACCTTTCTTACGCCCGCCCCAAGTTTTCCCAGGAGCACCGGGTTTACCCGGTGTCATGGCCTGGGGGCCGCCCGGGGTGAGTCCCTGGGCTCCCGGCTTTTTTCTCCCGGGCTTGGTCCCGGCGGGTTGCAGGCCGGCCTGGGGAGTTCCGGGGGCTCCCTGTTTCATGCCGGCAGGCATTTGACCTTTCTTACGCCCGCCCCAAGTTTTCCCGGGAGCACCGGCTGTACCCGGTGTCATGACCTGGGGGCCGCCCGGCTTTAAGCCTTTGGGCCCTTTGCCCGGCCGTTGTCCCGGAACAAGAGCTTGTGGAGCGCCAGGCCTTTTCTTCTTAAGACCCATCCCTGGAGCAGCCATGCCCGGAGTTCCGGGCTTTTGCAGAGCTGCGGGTTTGACCGCCGCAGCCCCCGGGGTCTGGGGTACCTGCCATTTCCGGGCGGTGGGCGCCACCGGGTTGATCCGCCGGTTCGGCGGGATTTTCCTGAGGCCTTTCTGCATTTTCTTGGTGGGCTGCATCATGGCGCTGGCCGGCAGGGCCGCCCCGGGCACCCCGCGGGCGCCACGCATACCTCGGCCTGGCTTCATTTGGTTTACCTGGGCCCGAGGGATTTTCACTTTAAGCTTCTTAAAAGTCGGAGCGTTTTTGATGGCGTTAGCCTTGAGCACATTAGGCCGCGCCAGATTGGCCCTGGCCATGCGCATGTTTTGGGCCCGGACCCCCCGGGGCATACGCTGCCGTTTCGCCATGGCGGGCGGCACCATGTTCCGGAGATAGGCGCGGCGGGCCATTACTTGGCGAGGAGGAGCCACATTGCGGAATTTATAGATATTGACATTTTTAACGTAATTGTTGATGACCACCGGCCGGATGCGGCTCACCCGGGCCACGTAAGGAATGGATGGGCCCCAATTGTAGTAGCCCCGCCCGGCGGCGAGAACGCCCCTGGGATAGTAATTCGGGGTGTAATAATTGTTGATGGTCACGGTGCGGCCATAGTAATAAGGCACATACGTGGGCGGCACCAGGGCGGCGGAGTTCCAGTAGGAATACGAGGGTTGATAAGACTGCCCGAGACCCAACAGGAAGTTGGCGGCCCGCACAAAAATCCAAAAGGGCGCGGTGACGAGGTTCGCCGCCGGGCCTCTGTAAGGAGTCCCCGCCCGATAGTCCGGCGGGTAATAGCCTTGCGGGGGGGTATAATTCTCGGGGGGTATGGGAGCCCAGCCGAGATAGGAAGAGTCGGGAGCATCGGATTGGGGGGATTGGCGCCAGGTCACGGTGCTGGGATACCACGTGCGCCCCGGCACCCAGACCCAACCGTAGGACTCGGTGGGCATCCAGTTGCCATAGTGGTAGGTGGCCCAACCCCAGGGCTCCTCGGTTTCAAAAAGGTACCCTTGCTCGGAGGGCGCCCAGCGTCCGTCCACATAGGGCCGCCAGTTTTCCTGAACCTGGTTGGGGTACCACACCGGCCCGTAATTTTCATCCTCCACCCAATCGCCGTATTCGGCCAGCTCTTCATAGAAGACCGCGGCGTCTTCCATGGAGGCCCACGCCGATGGGGGGGCCTGGATAGCTCCAGCCAAAATAACCACCAGGCCCAGAGAGACCGCCATGTGGAAAAATTTTCGCGGTATTTTCATACTTTGTCTCCTTGCCACCGGTCAATGACCAAAGACATGGTGAACACCTCTGATTTTAAACAAAATTCGGCACTGACACAAATGTACCCAGACCCGGCCGGGCTGCAAACCGCTGGGATGGTTCCCTGGTGGAGGCGGGACGGAGAGAGAAGAGGGCAGGTGCCAGTATCCTGTCGATTGCCAACCATCATAATAGGTTTCTCATCTTTTTTCATCTTATTAGATGAAGATAGCCCACCAAATATTAACTTACCTGATTATTTTCCTTCATTCGGCATACATCCCGCAAAAGATTATTTTCTAATCAGGGCCTGGGGGAAGCTCCCGGCCGGTCAGAGAAACCTTGAGGCGGCCCAGGCTCAGGGAGCGGACGCGAGGCATCTCGGCGGCCGGCAGGGGGGTCCAGATATGTAGACGGCCTTCGGCCCAGGGGGAGGGCAGGAGCAGTCCCAGGGCCAGGGTGCGGTAATCCTTGTCCCAGAGGCCCGTTAGCCGGTGCTCCAGGGTGGACCGGGGGAGGAGATGGAGGCGTTCCAGCGGTTCGGGGAGCGGCAGCGCCGCCACCGGCCGGTCCAGCAGGAGAACCAGGGTGCGCTCAGCGGCCGTACCGAACAATACCTCTTCCCCCAGGACCTTGCTCCAGTAACTCAATTCCCCCGGGGCCAGGGGCTTTTTGCCCCACCCGAAGGGGTGGCCCTGCCAGACCACCTGGGCCAGGGAAAGTTCGCGGCGCTGGGCCCGTTCAAAATATCGGCGGAACTTCGCCTCCCGGTTGCGGCGGCGCTCCTCCATGGTTTTACGGGTGGCCCGGAAGGAGACCGGGAGGGACAGAGTGCGAGTTTCCCCGTCCAGGACGCGCCGCAGGGGGGCAAGCTCACCCTCTCGCTCCAGGGCCAGGAGCAGCTGGGGCTGCAGGAGCTCCATCTGGGCCATCTTGAGACGGCAGGCGGCGGGGCCGTGGATGAGGCCGCTGGTGTTGAATACCACCAGGTTCACTCCTAGAGCTCGAGCCTCGTCCATCAGGACCCGGCAGCCAACCGCCACCTCCAGGACCGCACCCACCGGCGAGGTCTGGCCGATGAAGTAGAGGGCTTCGGGAAAGAGGGATTGGTCTCCCGGGAAGCGGGGGGGAAAGAGCCCCAGGCCCAGGGCGCCGGGGGGCCCGAGGTGGGACTGGCCCAGGTCCAGGTCCACCAGGGCCACGGGCTCGCCGGCAATGTAGGCCCGGTACACCAGATAGCGGCACAGGGTGCTCTTCCCCGTATCCGGGCCGCCCAGGACCAGGGTGACGTCGCCTGCCTTAAGGAAGCGCTGGGCCGCAGCTTCCCAGGGAGGGGGGATGTCAAGGTGTTCGAGGAAGGGGAACGGTTTATCGTCGCGAGTATCCATGCAAGGTGAAAGGGGTGGGTGAGATAGCCTCAGGTACAGGCAGGATGCCCGTAAGACATATAAATTATAAGGAATTAGGGTGGGGGTACGGAGGAAGGGGTAAAGACCCACGATCCCTAACCCCCTCCTCCAACATTCTCAGCCGCCCACCATCAATTTTGTCCCCACGCAGCTTACCATGAAGTTGTCCGGGAAGTTCAGGGCTAGTTGGGTCAAGGCCTTGAAGCCGGTGCAGTGGCCGGCCAGGATGATCTCCGGGTCCAGCTCCCTGAGGCCCTCGATGGTCTGGCGAATGAGGTCATCGCCGCCCACGCTCAGATGGAACCCTCCCAGGATGGCGGCGACTTTGTCCACCCCGGTGAGCTTCTGGGCGTACTTCACCATGTTGACCACGCCGGGGTGGCAGCAGCCGCCGATGACCACCAGGCCCTTGTCCTTGACGTGCATCACCAGGGCCTGCTCGTCGCTGAAGGGGTCGTTCTCCTCGACGCCGTTGACCACTCGCTTGGCCCCGGGGAGGGGTGTTTCGTAGGGGGTGGTGGCCTCCACGGTGCCGGTGAGGAGGGCCTGGTCCATGACCAGGGCTGGGTCCCGGTTCTCGTGTAGTTCCACCTCCCGGCTCACGAGTTCCTTTTTCTCCAGCTTCCAGGGGCCGATGCGCCCCCGGGGAGTGATGAGGACTTTGGGCAAGTAGCAGTCCTCGTGGAGGTACACGGGGAGACCCGGCCCCCGGCGGCCGAGAAACTCCAGCAAGCCCCCGTAGTGGTCCGGGTGGCCGTGGCTCACCACCAGGGCGTCCGCCTCCCCGGGCTGGTGGCCCAGGGCCTCCATATTGTTGAACAGGGGGAGGGGGGAGTTGGCGGTGTCCATGAGGATTTGGGTGGTCTGGCCGTTCTGGGTCAAGGTGAGCCAGAAAGACAGGCCGTGGGCCGCCATGAGAGGCTTGGGGAGGCGGCCGGGTACAATACGCTCCACGACGCCGGGCCGGGAAGGCTCGAAGACGTCGAAAAAGTTGTCCACCAGAACTTCCACGGTGACAGACGAAAGGGCGGGAATGTGCATGGATCCTCCTGAGCGCAACAATATAGATATGGGGAGGTTAGGCAACCATTAAGCTCTGCCTGATCGCTAAACTATCGTTCACTAATGTGGCTGTCAAGGAATTTGGCGGGGCGCC
>CBFDAH010000222.1:0-4280 GCA_965602785.1 uncultured Syntrophobacterales bacterium | reverse complement strand
GTCGCGGACCCCTGCCCCCTCTCCCAAACCCTCTCCCCCAACCCCTTACATATTTGGAAAAAATCTAGGCCTTGGGACTCGATTTCCCCAAAGCTTAAGGGGGGTGGGGAGGGGAGTTGTAGGGGCACGGCTTGCCGTGCCCAAGGGCGGAGGGCCAGGGGTCCCCCGGCCCGCCCCTCAAGATACTTTCGCAACAGTCTTAAAATACCTCTTTCCATGCGTTGGGCAACAAGGCGAACTCCGGTTCCCCAAAGGACGTTGGACACATGATCCATCCCGGCATTCAGTTGCCTGAGGAAGCCTTCCGCCAATTGGTTGACAGCCTTCCCGGGTTCGCTTGGATCATTTCCCTGGCCCAGGAGCACCCCCAGCTGGTGTACGCCAGCCCCGACGGTGAGGCTCTCTGCGGGCGCCTCCTGAAGAACCTGACGGACGACCCCAAGGCCCTTCTCGAAGCCATCCACCCCGACGACCTCCCCCATCTCACGGAACTGTGGGTCAAGCTGCTCCACGGCAATCCCGTATCAGGAGAGTTCCGCCTCATAGAACCAGACGGGGTTGTGAACCTGGTCTCGGCCCGTGCCTTCCCTTTGGACCCGGATAACACCCCGCCACATCTGGTGGCCGGATTCTGCCAGGACACCACCTTGCCCACCCAGCGCCAGCAAGCCGAAGAAGCCCTCCGGGAAAGCGAGGCGCGCTTCCGCTCCTTGGTGGAGGCCATCAGCGACCTGGTATGGGAGACGGACACGGCCGGACGCCTCACCTATGTCAGCCCCAATGTTTCTGACCTTTTGGGATACCTGCCCGAGGAGGTCCTGGGGAAAACCTTTCTGGAACTCCTCCCCCCCGAGGAAGGCGAACGGGTGACTGAGCTTTTAGGCCCCATCATCGAGACCCAAAAGCCCTACGTGTACGTGGGCAAGACCAGCCTCCACAAGTCTGGCAAGCCGGTGGTCCTCGAGTCCAGCGGCGTCCCCATCCTGGACGCCCGGGGGCAGTTTCTCGGCTACCGGGGTATCGACCGGAACATTACCGAACGCCACCGGGCCGCCGAAACCTTATATCGGGAAAAGGAAAAGTACCGCATCCTGGCGGAGGAATCCCCCCTGGGCGTGGCCATCATCGGCGAGGATGGGGAATACAAATATATCAATCCCAAGTTTGTCGAGATTTTCGGCTACACCCTGGAGGATATCCCCACCGGCCGAGACTGGTTCGCCCGGGCTTACCCCGATCCGGTTTACCGCCAGGAGGTCATCACCACCTGGCTCCAGGATCTGGAAGAGTTCCAGGTGGGGGAGGCCCGGCCCCGCACTTTCACCGTGACCTGCCAGGACGGCTCCCCCAAAATCATTAATTTCCGGTCCGTCACCCTGGTGACCACGGATCAGTTGGTGATTTACGAGGATGTCACCGAGCACCACCGGGCCGAAGCGGCCCTGCGGGAAAGCGAAGCCAAGTACCGCCTCCTGGTGAGCAACATCCCCGCCGTGGTTTTCCGGGGCTATACCGACTGGTCTGTGGAGGTCTTCGACGATAAGATAGAAGAGCTCACGGGTTACACCCGGGAGGATTTCAATTCCCGCCGCCTCAAGTGGTCGGACCTCATCCTGCCGGAAGATATAGCGGAGGCCAAGCGCGTCTTCCGGAAGGCCCTCAAAACCACCTGCACCTATATCCGTCAGTACCGCATCCGCCACAAGGACGGGCACATCCTCTGGCTCCAGTCCAACGCCCAGATCACTTTGGATGCCAACAACCGCATTGATAGCGTTTACGGCGTTTTTTTAGACATTACCAAGCAGAAGGAAATCGAGGAGGCCCTCCGGGAGAACGAAGAACACCTGAAAACCATTATGGATGCCATCCGGATCGGGGTGGTTATGGTTGACTCCGAGACCCGCCGCATCGTGGAGGTCAATCGCTATGCTGCGGAAATGATAGGAGTAGCCAAGGAGCAACTCCTGGACCAAACCTGCCACCAATTCATCTGCCCCCGGGATGTGAAAAGCTGTCCGGTGGAACGCTGGTCCGCCACTCCCGGACAGCTCGAAGGCCGCCTGATGACCGCCCGGAACGACACCATCAACATTCTCAAGACCTTTACCACCGTCACAAAGGGCGGGCGCGCCTACTTTTTGGAGAGCTTCCTGGACCTCACCGAGCAAAAAAAGGTGGAACGGGCCCTGGCCGCAGAGAAGGAGCGCCTTCAGGTAACTCTGCGCTCCATCGGCGACGGCGTCATTGCCACTGACACCGAGGGCAGGGTGGTGCTGATGAACCAGGTGGCCGAGGCCGTCACCGGCTGGACCCAGGAAGAGGCCCTGAGCCTGCCGGTCACCGAAGTCCTCCCACTGGTCCACGAACTTACCCGCAAACCCTGGGACAACCCGGTGGACTCTGTTATCCGGACCAGACGGGTGGTGTCGCTGCCGACCCACACCATGCTCCTGGCCCGCCACGGCGCCGAACCCATCCTCGAGGCCAGCGCCGCGCCCATCATCGACCAACAAGACCAGGTCATCGGCGTGGTCCTGGTCTTCCAGGACGTCACGGTGAAGCGCCAGACCGAAGCCGAACTCCTGAAAATGGACAAACTCACTTCTCTCGGCATCCTGGCCGGGGGCATCGCCCACGACTTCAACAACATCCTCACCGGTGTCCTGGGGAACCTCTCCCTGGCCATGCTCTTCTCCCCCCGGGAGGGCGAAATCTTCCGGCGTCTGGCCGAGTCCGAGCAGGCCACCCTCCGGGCCCGGGACCTGGTCCAGCAGCTTCTCACCTTCGCCAAGGGAGGGGCCCCCATAAAAGAGGTGGCCTCCCTGGAGGATATCATTAGGGAATCCGCCACCTTCGCCTGCCGGGGCTCCCAGGTGCGCTGCGATTTTTTCTTGCCCACGGATCTGTGGCCCGCCGAAGTTGATCCCGGGCAAATCAGCCAGGTCATCCAAAATCTGACCATCAACGCCAACCAGGCCATGCCCACCGGCGGCACCATCACCATCAGCTTGGAGAATGTGGTGCTGCGGCGCAACCGGGCCCTGCCCCTGCCTCCCGGCAAATACCTGAATATTTCAGTGACGGACACGGGTATCGGCATTCCCCCTGACTATCTCACGAAAATCTTCGACCCCTATTTTTCCACCAAGCAAAAGGGGAGCGGCCTGGGCCTGGCCACCGCCTACTCCATCATCAAGAACCATGGCGGCTACATGACGGTGGAGTCCACCCTGGGAAAGGGGACCACCTTCTTCGTCTATCTCCCAGCCTCCGCCCGCAAGGTGAAACCCGCCCCCAAGGGTGGCATCGGCCTCCTCTGCAAGGGGCGGGGGAGAATCCTGGTCATGGATGATGATACCGGAGTACGGCAGGTGGCCGGCAAGATTCTGAAGCACCTGGGCTACGAAGTGGATTTCGCCCTGGACGGAGCCGAGGCCATCGAGAAGTACCGGGAATCCTTGGGGGCCGGAAAGCCTTTCGACCTGGTCATCATGGACCTCACCATCCCCGGCGGCATGGGAGGCCAAGAGGCTCTTCAGGCCCTCCTGGAAATCGACCCCCAAACCCGGGCCATCGTCAGTAGCGGCTATGCCGACGATCCCATCATGACCCACTACCGGGAGTTCGGCTTCACCGGCGTCATCAAGAAGCCCTACAGATTAGAGACCTTCAGCCACGTCCTTCACGAGGTCCTGGGCCACTGAGACCACTGACCGTCCCGCCGGCTTTTCTAAAAATCGGTAGTTCTGTCTCCCCCACAACATGAATGATCTCAACGTGTTGAAACCAAAACCTTCTTCACTTCACTCAGCATGACCTGTTAGATTATCGCCAGGTTTAGCCCTGGCTTGCCGTGCCTACCTGATGCTCCTCTCTTCACCCGCTTTATTCATCAGAATTTTCAGATGCCGTATATCTATTTGTATTTATAAAATTTCTTAAGTTAATTCAAAAACAGAGTGTGAAATGTAGCCGCAGGCTTTAGCCTGCGTTTAGGTGGTTTATAGAACCCGGTGAATTTCCCGGGTTCACCCTTCGATCCCCCTTCGAGACCTTGGCCCAAATGCCGCCAAGGGGCACTCTCGATGCAGCGTCAGCGCCCTCGCCTGCGAAAATCCAGCCGCGGGCGGCTAGTCACCATCACCGTCGCTTATAAACCGATTTATGCAGCGGTCTTATTTCCCTATGACCTGACCTTTCGTTAGGTTCACCTTCTTTATTTTTACTCAGGGCAAAAAATTGATTAACTGTTGGAGCCATCCTTTCATCCCCTCTCC
>CBFDAH010000221.1:0-4282 GCA_965602785.1 uncultured Syntrophobacterales bacterium | reverse complement strand
GACTTTTTTCCGAAAAACTTGTCGTAGGTGCCCGCCGTCCCAAAGAGGGGCTGGTGGATACCCTCCGGGGGGCGCGAGCCGACAATGGTCTCGCCGCTGATTGCCGGGCGCACAGACCGATTGAGGGTGAACCAGCCCTAAATTTGAGCCAGGGTAAAGGGACCCAGCAAGCAGGGCAGGGGATAAAGTCCTGCCAGCCTTACTTTATCTGCTTGGATTCCGCTTCGGCCAAGGCCAGCCGGGCTTTGACCAGGGATTGGTATTTCCGCTGGGCTTTGGCCAGATCTCCCGCCCCCATGGCCTTGAGAAGATCGCCTTCCAGTTCGGCCACGTCCAAGCGCTGATAGTAATCCATGGCCTCCTTTAAATGGGCCAGGACAATCTTGCCGGTCAGGACGGGATGGTTGTTGGTGACATTGGCATCCTTGAACATGGTGCCGTGCTCCAGCTCCACCTCGAGCCCGAAGCGAAAGTCATCCAGCGGGATAGCCATCCCCTCCACATTAATAAGATTGAGGATAACCTCGGCCTCCTGGGGCGATACTTCGGGTTCTGTCTTCTGGGTCCAATCGCTGAGCTTGAGCTCCTGACATACCCGTTTGACTTCTTCCATCGAGATGTAATCCGGCAGTTGCATGGTGCCCTCCTATTTTTGATTTTACAGGTCCTTGCGAGTCTTGGTAAAACACCCGCAGGGTACTGGTAATCAGATGAATTTTCAAGGGAACAGACCCGCCCTCTCGTCAGGTAAATTCTCTTTCCCCATCCCTGGGCTAAGATTTCACCGCGTCAGCCATATTTTTGCCCAAAAGCGCGCATTGGTTTAAGGTGTCCTGGGAGGGGGCTCCCTTGACCTCTACGATGGGGTCCACCATTGTCCAGTTGCCCCGGGCGGCGAAATCCCTGAGTTCCTTGACCGCCCCCCCGCTCCAGCCATATGACCCGAACAGGCCGAGGCGGCGATTTTCGCCCAGGCCCTTTTCCGAGAAAATGTCCACCACCTGTCGCATGGGAGGGAACAGTCTGGTTTCGTAGGTGCAACTCCCCAGGATGAGGCCTTTGAACCGCCAGGCGTCAGTGAGAATATCCGACAGAGGGGAGCTCGAGGCATGGTGCAACCTGATGTCCCTGACCCCTGCTTCAGCCAGACCCCGAGCCGCGGCTTCGGCCATCTGTTGAGTATTGGCGTACATGGAGCCATAAACAATGACCGCTCCGGGTTCGGTTTGATGGCTGCTCCAGCGATTATACCGGTCCAGGATATAGTGGGGATTCTGCCGCCAGACGGGCCCGTGGGCCGGGGCGATGATCCCCATCTCCAGGGCTTTCAGGCGGGCGAGGGCCTTTTGCACCATGGGGCTGAATTTGCCGAGGATATTGGCATAATAGCGCAGAATCTCGTTCTCGAAATACTCTACCTTGATTTCATCATCAAAGATGCCGCCTTCCAGAGCCCCGAACCCCCCGAAGGCATCCCCGCTAAACAGGACTTTCTCGGATGATTCATAGGTCATCATGGTTTCCGGCCAGTGAATCATGGGGGTGATATGGAAGGTGAGCTGATGGCGGCCCAAATCCAGGACCTCCCCCTCGCTGACCAGGTGCAGGGGAGAGGTAATGCCGTAATAAGAGGCCAGTAAGTCGGCGGTTCTTTTGTTCCCCACGATCTGCATCTCGGGAAACAGGCGGGGGAGGAGCTTGAGGGCACTGGAATGATCCGGTTCCACGTGGTTGATGATGAGGTAATCCAGGGTCTTGCCGGCTGGCAGGAGCTGTTCGATCTGACCGACGAGATTCGGGAGGAAGGGTTGCTTCACCGCGTCGATGAGGGCCGTCTTGTCGTCAACAATAAGATAGCTGTTATAGCTGATGCCTTGGGGCAGCGGCCACATGGCTTCAAATAAAGGGGTCTCCCAGTCGTTGACTCCCACCCAAAAAATCTTGTCTGAAAGAGCCACAGTCTGGTTCATACCGGTTTCCCCTTAAAGAGTGCTTGAAACTTAAACCGAATTCCAGGTGTCCCAGTGGCTGAGAGTAGAGAATACCTGCCAGACCAGGCGCCAGGGAGCCTCAATGTCGATTTTTTCGGCGATGATCATAGGTCATCGAGAATCAGAAGAATACTAGGATTCAAGTGGATACGGTGGCAGAATCTTCCCGGACCGGTAAAAAGTCAAAAAGGCTCTGCCTCCCGTACCCGTCATATGGAAGTGACGGCAGACGTTGAGCTCTGCCTTGAATATATGGGAATTCTCGGCCCCTTATCGGTCAGGGCTTCAGAAAGACTCACCCCCGGTTTAGCTCACCTGGGTGTGCCACCTTCAGGTTTTTATGAGGAGATTCCTCAAAAAAATTTTCTCTCCGGAGTACCCGTTGAATTGTTCTAAATATAAATCGCCCGGTATCAGAGGCAACCCCCAGAGGCTTAAATGCGTCTAACTAAAAAACTCACGACAGGTGGGAGTTTATTTGGGTAAGGTCAATTTTTCCCCTAGGGACTGGTCTCCCGTGCCTCCAGACTCCTGGAGAGGAGGTTTTCTCTCCCCGAGGATTTCTCAACCCCAAGGGCCTCCCACCCTGTTTCGACCTTATCTCTTTCGTCCCCTCCCACTGAGGCGCTTTTTTAGCAATGAGGTTAGGGCCTTGGCGCCTCAGAAGTTTTCGCCCCGAGAGTCGTTCTAGCTGCGCCCCGAGATTTTTATGGGTGGTTTATATTTGGAAGAAAAAAAATCTAAAAAAAATTTTGTTTAGAGGTTTACAAACGGCAAGCAAGAATTATCTTACTTCACAGGCGTTAGGTAACCCATAAAATCGCACCCTTTGGACGGAGAAACGGGCCATGTTAAAAAAAATCGCTATATTCCTCGTCCTCACCACGATGTTGGGCACCTTACCTCTGGAGTCCTGGGGCTCCCGTCTGGCCTCAGGTAGGCCGGCTCCGCCTTTCCTGGTGGAATCGGGAAGCAGCAAAAAACTGACCCTGGATATGATTCGGGGCAGGGTTATTGTACTCTACTATACCTCCAGAAATGCCATGGCGGAAAATTCTCGGATGAAGGCTGAATTGCTCAAGGTATACCGGACTCAGCCGGCAGATGTCAAAAAGCAGCTTTTCCGGCTGGTAGTGGTTGACGGTTCGGAAGCCAGCTGGCCCACCATGCCCCTCTGGAAGTGCAAGCTCAACGAGCATTCCAAGAAGGAAGGCTTCACGATATATGCAGATTGGCAAAGGAAGATGATGGCGGATTACCGCCTGAAAGAGAATGCTAATAATTTTCTCGTCATAGACAAAAAGGGCATTATCAGGTATTCGGCCAGCGGCAAGATAGCCAACGGTCAGTATGACAAAATTAAAGAGCTGTTACTCACCCTGGTTCAGGAAGGGTGATTCAGTAAACTTTTGCCAATTTATCAAATTTTTTCTCTGTCCTTCTATTTCGTCTAACCAGCTCCAATCTCCCCCGGCGGACGGCTGAAAGAGCCAGGCTCTAAAGGCCAGCACCGCTGGGGGTTTTTTCTGGTCTTCCGGCGCAGCCCGGGCTGGGCCAGCCGCATGCCGTCACCGAGGAGCATCCCCTGATGACCACCACCGATGCGCCGGATTATGCAGCCCTGGATGTGCCCGAGGTCCTTCTGCGCCTCTTCCACCCCCGCCCCGAAGGTACGGTTCTGAGCCAACCCACGGCGGCCCAAGAGGTGCTCATCCCGGTGGCGCCCGGGGTGGACATCGGCGGCCGCTTTTACGCCGCCGGAGCCTCGGAGCCCACCCTGCTGTACTTCCACGGCAACGGAGAAATCGTGGCGGATTATGAGGAGTTGGGGCCTTTGTATACGCAGCGGGGGTTCAACTTCTTCCCCGTGGACTATCGCGGTTATGGCCGGTCCACCGGCAGCCCCACTGTCTCCGCCATGATGCGGGACTGTCACACCATCCTGGACTTTGCCCTGGAATGGCTCGGCCAGCGCGGCTTTTCCGGGCCACTGGTGGTCATGGGCCGCTCTTTGGGAAGCGCCTCCGTTCTGGAGCTGGCGGCCCACCACCAGGAAAAGCTGGACGGCCTTATCGTGGAGAGTGGGTTTGCCTACGCCGGACCACTGCTCGAACTGCTGGGCGTCAACCTGCAAACTCTGGGATTCACCGAAGCTGAAGGGTTCCGCAATGTTGATAAAATCCGGCTGTGGCATAAGCCCCTCCTCATCATCCACGCGGCATGGGACCACATCATTCCCTGCACCGACGGCCAGGCTCTCTATGATGCCTGCCCCTCAGCCAAGAAAAACC
>CBFDAH010000220.1:0-4305 GCA_965602785.1 uncultured Syntrophobacterales bacterium | reverse complement strand
ATAATTCAGATTACCCATCCAGATAACGGCTAACGCCAACCCGGTGGTGAGGATGACGGCCAGGCGGGGCTCGGAGGCGCTCCCCAGCCGCTTTCCTATAAAACGTGGCGCCGTCCGGTCCCGGGAGAGGGCCTCCAGGGTGCGGGGCGCAGCCAGGATGCTTCCCAGGGCCGACGATAGGGTAGCGGCAAAAATCCCTAAAAGAATAAGTATGGGCCACCGGGCCACCTTATGCATGATCAGGTAATCGTTCAGGAGAGCTGTGGTGCTGACCCGGGTTCCCAGCCAGAAAGCGGCGGCCAGGTAGATGAGGCAGGTGACGCCAATGGCCAGGAATGTACCCCGGGGAATGTCCCTGGCCGGATCTTTGAGGTCGCCGGACATGCTGACCCCCACCATAATGCCGGTGACCGCCGGGAAGAAGATGGCAAACACCTCCCAGAAGCTGGCGGTGGCTGCCGCCGGAGCCAACCAGGGAATAGTGACCGAGACTCCCCCGCCGCTGAAAACAGAGATCAGGGCCAGGATGGCGAACTGGATTTTCAAGACAAAGTTCGCCCCCACGAAAGCCAGGAACCCGAAAATCAGGGCGATCCCCGTAGATAGAATCCGGGGGTCCAGTCCCGGCAGGGTGGCAGTGAAGGCCTCACTGAAACCGATGATATAAAACGCCACCGAAATGGCCTAGGACAGATACAGGGGGATGCCGATGGCCCCGCCGATTTCCAGTCCCAGGGTGCGGGAGATCATGTAATAGGCGCCGCCGGTCCTGACGAACATATTGGTGGCGATGGCGGACAACGACAGAGCGGTAACCAGGGTGATCAGGTTGGCGATGAGGATAATGGCCACCGTTCCCACCAGTCCCGCCTGCCCCACCACCCAGCCCATCCGGAGAAAGAGGATGAGCCCCAGGATGGTAAGGACAGTGGGCACAAACACCCCTGCGAAGGCGCCGAACCGGCCCTGGGTGACCCCTCTGGTTTCCTGGAGTTGCTCCTTCATGATTGGCGGCCTCAGCCTCTCTGGGGATGAATGTACACCTCCCGGGGTGGAAAAAATAGTGGGAAATTACCCACTGAGCTTTTTAGAGAAAGGCCGGGAGGTGAGGCAGGAGGGCTCACTGCTCCATCATCTGGAGGGTGAAAGGCAAGAAGCAGTAACGGAAAAAAAATCCTTATTAATAAAAACTAAAGTGCAGGGTGGGCAGCGCCTATCCTACATATTTATGGGCTTGGGGGAGGGCGGGGGCCTCAGGTCCCCCGGTCCTCCCCTGGAGTTCAAGTCTTATTGTATGCCGCTATAAAATCTTCCCGTGAAATGCTAGCTTGAGTGCATATTGTCCGAAGGGTTGAACCTTTAATCTTTGAATGATTGGGCATGGTTAAGGGGGTTTTGCTGCCGTCCGGGTTTATCCTCAGCATGGAAATGTGTTCTTTTTCCCTTATGAGCCGGAAGCCCAAGACTTCTAATGTCTTAATGACCCTGTCTTTGGGGGCGTCTATGGGAAATTTGGCCATCAGCCTTCGATTTGCGCTTCAGTAAGGAAAGCCTCCAGGATCGGCGGTTCCGCCTCTAAAACATTTAACCCGAACGTTTCAATATGGAAACTTATGGCCGAAGTGACATCTGCCAGGGCTTCCTCATAGGAATCCCCCTGGCCTACCACAACCCCTTTCAAGCCTAAGGGGTAAGCCACATAGCCATCCGGATGTTTTTCTACAATAACTTTAAACTGCCTCATAAAACTCACTCTCCAAGTTGTCGCAATTTGATGTTGAGAGTTTATCATCTTTCCCTTGAAAGAATAAGCTCGAAAGCTTCTGCCAGCAAAGACCATTTTCTTAATTTCTCTTTAATTGTTGTCTTGGGAGCTTTTGATTCAATATTGAGGTAGGCATTGCTCACTGTACATTTTCCCCTATGCGGGGGTTGGGAGGGGGCTTGGGGAAGGCGGGGGGCCTCAGGTCCCCCGGTCCTCCCCCAACTTCAGCTAAACCCGCGAGAAAATCCGCACGTCCACCGCAAAGAGGCCCCTTTCGTAGAGAAGCAGGGGATTCAGTTCCACCTGGTCCAGCTCCGGGTGCCGCTGGGCAAATTTGGCCAGGACCTCCATGGCTGCCTTGAGGGCGCCCAGGTCCCGCTTGGGCTGGCCCCGAAAGCCCGTGAGCAAAGGATAGCCCCTGATGCTCTTAATGAGATTCTCCATGTCCTCGTCACTGGCGGGGAGCAGGCAGAAGGCCACGTCCTGGTAAATCTCCGTGAAGATGCCCCCCAGGCCGAACATAAGGGTGGGGCCGTACTGGGGGTCGGTGAGGGTGCCCAGGATGACCTCCAGGCCGCCGAGTTTGGCCATGGGAGAGACGGTGACCCCGTCCACCTGGAGTTTGCGGTCGTGGAGGCGGGTGGAGGCCAGGATGTCTTGGAAGACCTGGCGCACTTCCTCATCGTTGTCGAGATAGAGATGCACCCCCCCCATGTCGCTTTTGTGGGGGATGTCCGGAGAGGCCACCTTAAGAGCCACCGGATAGCCGAACTGGCGGGCCAGATCCACGGCCTCATCCGCGCTTGAGGCCAGGGGCGCAGCGGCCACCGGGATGCCCGCCTTGACCAGCATCTCTGCGGCTTCCTGGGCCGGGAGGAGCCTGAGGCCCGGGGCCGAGGGGATGGCAGGCCCGGCGGCCTCGGGCCGGGGCTGGGGCGCGAAGCGGAAGAACTGGGCCAGCGCCGCCACGCCCCGCTCCGGAGTGGGATAAACCGGTACACCGACGGTATAAAGCTTCTCCCGTTCCTCCCGCTCCACTTCGGCGCCACCCAGGAAGACCACCAGTTCCCGGGCGCCGGGTGTCACCACCTCCGAGGCCCCGGGGATGGGGTCCCCGAAGATGACCACCTGATAGTCGTACTCGCTTTGGGCTTCATCCATGACCTTGCGGTAGAGGCTGGCGTCGCTCATGACGTCCCCGGTGAGGTCCACGGGGTTGGCCACCACGCAATGGGCCGGGACCATGCCTTTGAGACGTTCCTTCAGGGCCGGGCTGGGCTCGGGGGTGGCCAGGCCCATCTTCTCCGCTTCGTCGATGCCCAGGATGGCCGCGCCCCCGGAGCTGGTGGTGATCATGAGGTTTCTGCCCTTGGGCGGGGTGAGATAGGCCAGGGCCTTGGCGAAGTCGAAAAGCTCCTCCAGATTGTCGGCCCGGTAAACCCGGTGCTTGCGGAAAAGGGCCTGGTAGATGGCGTCCACCCCGGCCATGGACTTGGTGTGGGACTCCGCGGCCTGGCCTCCCCGTTTGGTGCGCCCGGCCTTGAGGATGACCAGGGGTTTTTCGCACTCCGAAATGGCGTCCAGAAAGTAGGTGGGGCGCTTCACCCCTTCCAGATAGAGGGCAATGACCTGGGTGTGGGGGTCGGCGTTAAAGTACTGGATGACTTCGGCTTCGTCCACGTCCACCCGGTTCCCCAGGGAGACGAAGGCGCTCACTCCCAGCATCTCGGCCGCCGCCATATCCAGGAAGGCGGCGCCCACGGTGCCGCTCTGGGAGGCGAAGGCGATTTTGCCTTTGGTGGTAATCAGCGGCCAGGAAGCGCACATGTGGTGGTGGGGCATGTTGACGCCCTGGCAGTTGGGGCCGATGACCTTGAGGCCGGTGCGGCGGATGACCTGGGCCATTTCCTCCTGGAGGCGCTCCCCTTCTTCCCCGGTTTCGGCAAAGCCGCCGGTAATAACGATGGCGGCCTTGACGCCCTTCTCGGCGCACTGCTCCAGGGTGGGGGCGACGAATCTGGCGGGGATGACCACCACGGCCATTTCCGGGGCCTCGGGGGTGTCGGCGATGGACTTGGAGACCGTGAGGCCCAGGATCTCGTCGGCCTTGGGATTGACGGGGTAGAGGGGGCCGGGGAAGCCGCCGTTTTTGAGGTTGGCCAGGATGTCGTGGCCGAGCTTGCCGGGCACGGTGGAAGCGCCGATGACGGCCACGCTCTTGGGCTTAAAGATGGGGTCCAGACTGGCGAAGTCTTCCATGAAGCCTCCTCATAGGGGGGTAGGGCCTTCCGGACAGACCGGAAGAAACTCCATGATAGCATAAGGGTATGAGGGGGGAAAAGGGGAAAAGGGAGAAGGTGGTGCAGTTCTCGGGGGAGAGAGGCGGCCCAGTGCCGATTACAGGAAAAAGTAGCAGGGGAGGAGAGGGGAGGCCAGCACAGGAGGGACGGGCGGCAGTAAGAAGGAATGGGAGTGGGTTAGGATTGTTGTTTAGAGCACTGATTCTTTAAAAAGTCTGATGGAAGCCATTTAGCAAGAAA
>CBFDAH010000219.1:0-4323 GCA_965602785.1 uncultured Syntrophobacterales bacterium | reverse complement strand
ATCAGGAACCCATAAAGTCCCCCTTTGAAAAAGGGGGATTTAGGGGGATTTTCAACCGGATAGAGAAATCCCCCCTAACCCCCCTTGTAAAAAAGGGAAAAAAAACGGCTTTTAAATATTCGGTAACTTTGGCACTTAAGTACTATCCACTAAAAAGGAAAAATTCATGCAGGTGACGCCCCTGGCTTTCCCCGAAATCCTGCTCATCGAGCCCCGGGTGTTCCGGGATGAGCGGGGTCACTTCCTGGAGATTTTCCAGGGCCGGCGCTACCCGGATAACGGCCTGCCGTCCCACTTCGTCCAGGACAACGTCTCTTACTCCCTCCGGGGGGTAATCCGGGGATTGCACTATCAGTTGCGCCATCCCCAGGGGAAGCTGGTTTTGCCCCTCGTGGGGGAAATTTGGGATGTGGTGGTGGACATCCGCCGGGGGTCCCCCACCTTTGGAAAGTGGCTCTCCGTCACCCTCACGGCCGACCCCTGCCGCCAGCTCTTTGTGCCTCCCGGGTTCGCCCATGGCTTTGCGGTGTTAAGCGACACAGCTACGGTGCTGTACAAGTGCACGGACTACTGGCGCCCTGAAGATGAATACGGCATCCTTTGGAACGACCCGGATTTGGCCATCTCCTGGCCGGCTGCCGCCCCGGTGCTGTCGGATAGGGACCGGCGGTATCCCACCTTGAAGGAAATGCTGCCGGAGCATTTACCGGTGGTGGGGACGGAGGCGATTACAGCAGAACCATGAAGATCCTCCTCACCGGCAAAGAGGGCCTGTTGGGGCGGGACTGTCTCGAGGTCCTGGCGCCGCGGCATACTGTCCTGGCTTTAAACCACCGGGAGCTGGACATTACTAACCCGGCCCAGGTGGAGAAGGCCGTGGCCCGTTTCCGGCCCGATGTTCTAGTCAACTGCGCGGGATTCACCAAGGTGGACCTCTGCGAAACCGAGCGGGAGAAGGCGGTACAGGTGAACATCACCGGCCCCCGGAACCTGGCCTCGAGCGCGGCCCACCACGGGGTCCTCCTGGCGCACATCTCCTCGGACTATGTCTTTGACGGCCTCAAGCCCCCGCCCGCTCCTTACCTGGAGGGTGACCCCACCGGCCCCCTTTCCTGGTACGGCCGCACCAAGCTGGAGGGCGAGCTGGCCATTCAGGACAATACCGACGGGTACATTATAGCCCGCACCTCCTGGCTGTACGGCAGGCACGGCCCCAATTTCCTGAAAACCATCCTTAAGCTGGCCCTCTCCCCTCAAATTCCGGAGCTCAAGGTGGTGAACGACCAATTCGGCTCCCCCACCTGGTCCCACCGGCTGGCCCAACAACTGGCCCGGCTAGTGGAGGCGGGAGCACAAGGGATTTATCACGCCAGCGCCGAGGGTTACTGCACCTGGTACGAGCTGGCCCGCCGTTTCCTGCAGCAACTGGGGATAAAAAAGCCCCTGAAACCCTGTCCCACCAGCGACTATCCCACCCCGGCGGTGCGGCCGCAGAACTCCATCCTGGAAAACCGGCGTCTCAAGGAGGAAGGCCTGAATCTCATGCGCCCCTGGCAGGAGGATCTGGACGAATTCGTGAACCTGTGCCGGGAAGACTTGATCCAGGAAGCCCGAAAGGAAGGGTAGGGCTCCAGGCCGGGAAAGATAGCCGGCGGACCACCCCCAGGCAGGACTGGGACATATCCCCAGGGGCCTAACCTGTGATACAATGAGTGACCCCAAACGGGGAGATTGCCATAGAATTTTGGCCTGAGGTCTGGACGGGCGCACCAGCACTCATGTCGCGGCGGCACGGTGACGTACCCCTACCTTGCCATTCTATCCGTCCGTCCTGAAAGAGCTGCAAAGCGGGATTTCCAGGGGAGAGAGGCCGGAGGTTACACTATGAAAAAGGGCGACTTCCAAAAATTGCTGGGCCACGGCCAGGACACCTGGCTGGATTGGCAGGAAAGCTTCAACCTGGAACTACTCAAAGGGGAAGACAATCCCGCCTGGGAGGCAGGCCAGGCCAAGCTCCTGCGCGATCTGGCTGCCATAGCCAACCGGCCGGATGGCCAACGGGGCTTCATGATCTTCGGGGTGAAGGACCACGGGTCCCACCGGGAAGTCAAGGGGATCTTCAAGTCCTGGAAAGGCACGGATTTCCAGAGTTGGGCCAAAAACGTGTTTGATCCTCCCCTCCGCTTCACCTACTCCGAATTGGCCGTCGATGGCAATATCAAGGTGGGTATTTTCACTGTGGACCTCTCCCCCCGCTATCCCCACGTGACCGCCCAAAGGCTGGGCGGCGTCATACATCCGGGCCAAATCTGGATGCGGAGAGGAAACGAAAACATCATTGCCCGGCACGACGATTTGCGAGAGATGTTCGGGAGGCCTGACCGCACCGCGCCGAAGTGAACTTAAGATAGGGAGAAGGGGGTAGCTAGCAGGACCTGGCGGCAGCAGGGTGGTAACCCTGGGTTACCTTGAACGAAAAGGAAAGGTCCTGGAAAAGGTCTAGCAGTTAATTATCTTGACTTTTTTTAATGTCAACCGAGGCCTTGGCCCCATCGCTTCGTGCTGACAGGTTCCCTCAAATCATTGGTCCAAACCTCGAGGCTCCAAGGGCCGGAAGGGCTGGTTATTTCCCCAACCCTTCAAGATAACTCAACGGCTCATGGGAACGGGCGTTCCCAAACGATGTCTGTGAGAAGCTGAGGGGGCTATTTCTCACTTCTCTGGCCGAGGCGAACTCTCACCCCCTGGTTGGTAAGGTGTTCCTCAGTGATAAGCTTCTTGATGGTGTCGACGGTGTCCAGATCGGCCATGGTGTATTCCCGGCGTTGAGAGTCCGTGCGGCCGGGGTTGAGGAACGGCCCGAAGGGCTTTTCCCAATAACGCAGGGTAACCTTTTTTACCCCCGTAAGTCGCGATACCTGGTCGATGGTTAATTTGAGGTTGCGTCTGTCCGGCTCCATATGCCTTTCCCTCCCTGGTGAACCTAGGTAGCCATCCTGGCAGCCCTTTACCCCTTGCATTTTTTATCGAACCAAATGGGTAATTTCGTAAATTTTCTCCCCTTGCCGTTTCGGCCCTGGGGCCCCTATCGCCTCTTTATCCCCAAGAAGCTATGGGGTATAGTAAGTATTCAAATTAGTGAAAGGTGAGGAAATTGAGAGGTTTTTGGCGCAGCTTGCTGACCGTAGGCAAATGGATTGTGGTGACTCTGGTGTTCGTGGAGGTCCTGTGCTTCCTCATCATCACCATTTCCAACCTGTTGATCTTCGGCAACGTCTGGGAGGGCGGTCCGTCAAATTATGACCCCTATACATTGTTCCTCGATGGGGGGGGAGTCCAGCCCACGGCCAATAATCCTCCCGATGGTGAGGCCAAGAAAGCCACCCACATCTGGATGCTGGGGGGGTCCACGACGCGCTGTACCAATGTGGAGGTGGGCGAGACCATAGCCAGCTACCTGGCGCTGATACTCAATCGGGAAGGGAGCCGTGGGGAGGTGGTGGTCACCAATTACGGGGAGAATTCCTTCAATGCCCTGTTGCAAACTAAGTACCTCCAGAAACTGCTTATAGAGAACCCCCGGCCCCCGGACCTGGTCATTTTTTATGACGGGGCCAATGAGTGCGCCTATTTCAACCTGTACCGCACCCCTGACGCCCACTATGGTTACCCTCGCTTGAAGGGGCCCATCGAGAGCTACCGCCGCAGTTTATTCGGATTGCTCAAACCTCTTAACACCGCGCTGGCCAATTCCTTTTCCAAAGAAGTCTACAACAGGCTGACGTATGCGGTGGTGCCAATCAAGCCGGATAACCCCGCCCTTAAAAAAACGGTCGCGGCCACCGTGCTTCGCTATAAACATGTGCGCCGGCTGTCGGCCTGCTACGGCGCCAAGTTTCTTCTCTTCTGGCAGCCGATGTTGTGGGTGGAAACGTGTGAAGTGGACCGAAAGGTTAGTGGGAAGGAAAAAAACCTCGCGGCTATGGAGGGTAGGTTTCTCAAACACCTGCAAAATTTTGTCTTTATTTACAATGCCTTGGCAAACAGACTCCAAGACCAGCCATTCTTCATAGACTTCCAGAACATCCTGTGTGACCGCACCGAATCGGTGTACCAACCCGACGGGGTCCACCTGAACCCCCGGGGGAACCGTCTGGTGGCGGAGGCCATGGCCAGGGTGATAAAAAAGAGGGGATATTAAAGTAGGGTGTGGAGGAGGAGCTCAGGGCCGCACACCCTCCCTCCTCCCCCCAAAAAGTTTGACCAACCTAATCCAGCTCGTATTCTTCCCGCCAGTCGTGGTCTTCCCGGAGGGCGGGTTGT
>CBFDAH010000218.1:0-4422 GCA_965602785.1 uncultured Syntrophobacterales bacterium | reverse complement strand
TAGCACGGGCTTCCAGCCCGTGGGAACCCCCCTCTCCCGGTATGGTTCGATTATGTCTTTTACGGGGTTAAAGACATAATCAAATTAATTTATTGATAAATTCTTGTGGTTATTTGGTGAGAGAACCCCTAGCCAAAAATCCGTTAAGCCCCTTTTCCGAAGGAACAATTGGGGTAGTGGCACGGCTGGCACTGGCGGCACAAGCCCCCATGACCCAGGGCGGCGATATCCTTGCGGGTCAATCGTTCTCCCGCCAAAATCCTGGGAAGCACCAGATCCAGGATGGTGACCTCGTGATAAAGAGCGCAGGCCGGAACCCCCAGCACCGGGATATCGCCTATATGGGCCACCATAAACATGGCGCCGGGAATAACCGAGGCGCCATACACGAATTTTTTCGCTCCAGCCTGGCGGATGGCCAGCCGGGTGACATCATCCGGGTCCACCGACATTCCCCCGGTGGTGAGAATAAGCTCGGCTCCGGCCTGGAGAAACCGCTTGATTTCCCCGGCAATCACCTTCCGGTCATCGGGTGCGAAGACCACGCCCATGGCAGTGCAGCCATATTCTGCCAGTTTGCTTCGGAGTACCGGCTCAAAACTGTCTTTGACCAGTCCGGTGAACACCTCATTTCCGGTGACCACAAGGCCCGCGGTCACTTTTTTCAGGGGCTGGACCCGCACCAGGCCCCGGTAATCTTCAACCAGACTCTCAACTTTTTCAATCACCTGGGACCGGATGATCAAGGGAATGGCCCGGGTGGCCGCCACTATCTCCCCGGCCTTGACCACCGTATTGGTGTGACGGGTGGCGCACATCACCTCACCGAGCATATTTATCCGGGTCACCAGCTTCCCGTCCACTTTGAGCAGGCCGTCTCTTACGGCGATGAGATTGAGTTTGCCTTCCCGGGGCTCGCCTTGCCAACTGACACCCGGCCCGCCAAAAGCCCGAGCCAGTCTCAAGGCCGCGTCATTTTCGTGCAGATACCCCGGCTGCACATTGATGGCATAGATATGACGCTTGCCCAATCTCTGCAGGTGACAGATATCAGCCTCTTGAATAATATGGCCCTTCTTGAAGGCCGGACCTTTATAGTCGCCTGGGCGGATTTCCGTGATATCGTGAGCCAACACCAAGCCCACGGCCTCCTGCAGGGCGACGCACTCCAGCATCTGCTCGGAAGCCTTTTGAATCTCGGATTTCTGTGAAGGTGCCATAGTAAAATGTATTGCCGAGGAAAAGGGGTTAAACTGAGACTGCCCTACCCTGAAAAGTGGGTTGAGGGGAGGGCCGGGGGAACGCGGCCCCCCCGCCCTTGGGCACGGCAAGCCGTGCCCCTACGATTCCCTTCCCAACCCCCTGTAGGGGCTTGATTCATCAAGCCCGAAAAGGGCGCCATGAATGGCGCCCCTACGGGGTTTGGGAGAGGAGGCAGGGGGCAGTGGCACAGGTGTCCTCACCTGTGGAAACCCCGGTAGCACGGGCTTCCAGCCCGTGGGCACCACCCTCTCCCAAAAATCTAAGCAAGCTCCTCATAGTATTTGTTCCCCTGGCACGCCAGACATCTTTCTCCCTGGCTTAAGGGAAAGGCCTCCCCGCAGCCGGGACAGACCCCCGTAGCCCCCTTCTTTTTTCTGTCGGTAAACCTGGTGGCCCGAATGAGAGCTGCATTGAGTATGGTCCTTCGGGCCGCCAAAATGTCCTTCACCAGAACTTCCAGAGGAAGCTCCTGCTTGGGAGCCAGGCGCATATACCATCGGTAGATATTCGGGAAGGCCTGGGTCTTCTCCAGGTCGAGCCAGATGCGCACCCCTTGAAGCGTCCTGCGATCGTAGAGGCTCAGGGCAAATTTGTCCCAAGCCAAGATTTTCATCCAGCCGTTGCCGATGGTGCAGGGGGTGAAAAGTTGCACCGCATCCGGAAGACAGTGAGAGGTCTCCACGATGGCATCGGCTTCCACCCCCGGGCCCAGCAATTCCAGAGCCCAATCCACCATAAAGCCGCCGATGAGGATACCCGGCGCCTTCCAGCCATGAAATCGTTCGATTTCGGCCAAAAAAGTTGCCACAGGGCGGCCACAGACCTTCTCGTTAGGCACCGGAGACGTCATGACACGGATTTTCAGGCGGATTCTTGCAAGCTGATATTGCAAGGAACCTAAATACGTTTTCAAAGATTGTCAAGGTCAGCCTTACCATCCCTGGGTCCCGGGCCCGCCCTTAAAAGGCCCTTCGATGTCTGAGGTGAGCCAGCCCCCATAAAAGTCACCGGCCTGGGGCTGCACCTGCTCCTCATCAACATAACAGGCATCCATGAGACTGGGATAGAAGGCAAAATGGTCGCGGATGGCTTCAAAGCCCCGGCTGGGCCTGGGATAACTCCAGGCGGCGTTCCGGACCTCCCGGTCGCCCACCCGCAGGGTCCAATAACGAGCCGCACCTTTGAATTCGCAAAATGACTGGCGGGGGGAGGGGTGCAGGAATTCCTGGCGGACGTCCTCAGGGGGTAAATAGTAGACCGGGGGATGGCTGGTCTCCAGAACGCGCTGGGCCCGGCGGGACTCAGCGATGGTCTCTCCCTGAAAAATTACCCGCACCCGCCGGTTAGTGATCTCCACCCGAGGGGGCCTGGGATAATCCCAGACAGATTCTTTTGAAGAAGGGGACTTTCTCTGCATAGTTCAACAATCCTTTATAATGCTTATTAGTTAGACCAGAAAAGCAGTGGAAGCCAAGCACTTCACCACTTCTCGAAGCCACCTTGATTTTACCGCAGGCAGACTCATCATTAAAGTAAGCCTTGATATCCGGAATGGCAAAGGGAGTTTGCGCATGTCTTACCCAAAGATAGCCCTGAGCATGAGCCAAGTTCTTTTGTTAACCTTGTTTCTCGCGGCTGGGACCTGGGCCGGGGAGGTTTCAGCCTCATCCCCAAGCCCTGGCAAAAACTCAAAAGGGAAGGGTACCATGAAGAGCACTTCGAATTTATCAGTGGCCACTTTCGCAGGCGGCTGTTTCTGGTGTGTAGAAGCGGATTTTGAAAAAGTCCCCGGAGTGGTCAAGGTGATTTCCGGATATACCGGTGGCAGTCAGGAAAACCCCACTTATGAAAATTACTACAATTCCGGGCACGTGGAAGCGGTGCAGATATATTTTGACCATCAAAAGGTCTCCTACCAGGAACTGCTGGACCACTTTTGGCGGCAGGTGGATCCTACTGACGCCGGGGGTCAATTCGTGGACAGAGGCCCCCACTACCGCACCGTCATTTTTTATCATGATGACGAGCAAAAGCGTGTGGCCGAAGGGTCCAAAGCCGCTCTGGAACGATCGGGACGTTTTAAAAAGCCTATTGCTACCGAGATCATCAAATTTTCCCGGTTTTACCCGGCGGAGGGATATCACCAGGACTACGCCAAAACACAACCAACCAGGTATAAGTCTTACCGTACTAACTCCGGCCGGGATCAATTTCTCCAGAAGGTCTGGGGGAAAAAATAAAGTCAAGTCAGCGCTACAATTACCACAGGCTGATTCGAGGTTTGGCCGTTTGGTAGCGGCCCGGGGCCAGGTCCCACTTCGTGGAGTAAACATGAACCTCTAGAGTCTTGACCCCCTTGAGGATAAATACTAAGGGAGGATGATTATAAAAAAGTATTCAGGCGCCAGAACTTTATCCTCCCTCCCTCGCGGTTAACTGCTTCTCTGCGGGTTCCATTTGTCAAGCCTTATTTGTCTTTGGGTTAGTTAAGCTCACATCCCTAAGCCCGAGGTCAAGGGACCATCCCGTCGCCGTCGGCCTGCTTCCCCAAACGCATACCCGGGAAGAGGTGTCAAGGTCGCGCCGCGCCGCAGGGAAACCTTGACACCTCGACAGGGCATGCTAAAAAAATTAGGCCGAAGCGAAGGGAGCATCCTTTAAAGCAATGTTTTTTAAAGGCCCATACGCTGTTTTGGTTGGTTGGTTCATGTAAATCGATGGCCCTCAGAGACCCTTCAAGCTTCTAGCCGTGCTGAACCTTGATCAGACACCGCCTGCCGTAGGCACTGGGTTGGGCTCAGGGGAAGCGATTGCTGAAGCGCCCAATCTCTCTAACGGTGACTCCAAGATCACCCAGCAGTTAGACGGGCAACTTCACCAATGGCTTAACTTGCTTTGAGGTTGAAAACGCAGCCAGGCCAGGGCAATTCCGATGGCCGGGGTTGACATTACCACCGTGAAAGAGCTTCTGGGGCACCGGGGCATTCAGACCACCATGCGATATACCCACCTTGCTAAGGACCATTAGCGCAATGCCATAGCCCGGTTAGGAAAGCTGGTAATGAATGACATCTATAAAGACACCAAGCCCGCCGAAAAAGAAAAGGGGATACGGCTTGCGTCCGTAACCCCTTGATTTCGCTGGTGCCGAAGCGGGGA
>CBFDAH010000217.1:0-4448 GCA_965602785.1 uncultured Syntrophobacterales bacterium | reverse complement strand
CCCCATAAACCCAGGAAAGCGACTAATCCAAAAACAGCCTGAAGTTCAGGTCGGGAGACCTGACCTTTTTGATAGGCGCGCCCGCTCGCAGCAATGATAAAGCCCAGGAGGACTGCTAAAAGGAAGGGAAGGCTTGACAGTTTCATACAATGTTTCTCTTTAGGCTATTTCGAGTTAGGCGAGACACAACAAAAAATGCCATTAGAAGAACCAAAAAAAGTTCCTAAACATAATGCCAAGGACATATAAGCAAAGCTGAAGTTCCCACCTTGTAAAGCTTTTCCCCTTAAGTAATACTTGGCGCTCCACGATAAGTAGTCTCATTCAAGCCTGAGATTATCGTGCTTTTCCTCGGCCTGGACTATGCGAGTGGCAACTGTGTCGGACACGTAGATGCCCACCAAGGCGGCAACCAGCAGCGTCAGGTATAGTTGGCTTACCACTGCTTCCACTGCGGCCAGTCTTTGGGCAAAGGGGAAGTGGGGGACAATATCACCGTAGCCCAGGGTGGTGAGAGTGACCAGGCTCAAGTAGGTCATTTCCTGGTGTATAAAGAATACGTCCCAGGACTGCAAATGTTCGGGAATCAGGAAGTTCCGGGGCTCCAGGAAATATAAAAAACTGAATAACTGGGCAAAAAAAATGGCGATCAAAAGATAGGTTACCACAGCCGCGAAGATAAGGTCCAGGGTGATCTTACGGCTCCGAAAAATGTAGTGCATGATTAGCCCGATGCACCCCACCATTACCAGAGCGTGAAGGAACATAGCCGGCCCTCGCGTCCACCGGTGGTACTCCGGCCCAAACACCATAGAGGCCGACAAAAGGCCCAGGGACACCGCAAAGAGGCCAAGCAGCCACCACCGCTGCCGGGGGCTCTCCCCACCCACCGACAGGGAGACCAGCAGGGTGGTAAAAAAAAGCAGTTGTGCCACGGCCTCCAGGGCGATTTGATGCTCAATAAAGGGCCAAAATAACAAAACGAAAAGTAAAAAAAGGGTTAATAAACCGAACCGCATGGGCAACAGCCTATCCCAAAAACCTTGCATCACCCCTACCTCCCCGGTGTGGTTAACCGTTGGTTTTTTCCTTGCCAGTTTGCCGCAACCTTATCCTTACGAAGATGGACGCGCCCTGCCCTCACTAGTTCGAATATTTCCATCCGCACTGGATGACCTTGGTGGGGAATCTAGTGGCCCAAGAGATGCTCTGTTTTCTGCCGGAAGCCTGGGGCTGCGAACTAAAGACTTAGGTCCCCTGTGGTTTGGATTGGTACAGCTCCTGGCAGTGGGTTTCCCGACACAAAAAGGCCATAAGCACCGCCACGGCCAGGGCGGCAATGAGGAAAGATAAAGCGAAGCGATAATCCGCCACTGACAGGGCGTTGACTCCCCCCGTTCCATGTTTGCCGCCAGCGGCAAAAGCTGATAGCCCGCCCATGATGGGCAGGAAAATGGCGGTGCCGCCGGCGCAGAGCGTATTGACAAAGCCTTCGGCAGCCCCGGCCGACCCGTCCGGGCGAATGTCATGCGCCACCGAATACCCCAGTATCAGGCCATTGCAAGAGAATCCTTGTAAAAATAACAGGACATAAATAGCGGCTAACGGGACTTTCGGACCGTACAACAGAACTACCATAACAGCGAGCGCGCTGACAGAAGCCATTAACATGGGCAACTTCCGTCGCTGCATCCGATCCGAAAACGAGCCATAAAAAATGGCCCCGAAAATGCCTCCCACGAAGAGCATGGAGACCGCCCCCGCCGCCGTGACTTTGTCAATCCCATACAGCTTCTGGAGGTAGGTGGGGCCCCAGACCGCCCCGAAGGCCGTAAACGTAATGTTCATGGTGGTGATGTAAACCCCTAAAATCCAAAACTGAGTTTTGCTTAACACATGCTTGAGGTCTTTTAAGGTCTTGGCCAGGCCCCGTTCGTTGTCGGGTCGCTCATGCCAGAGCACCGCATCCCGGGGATGGTCCCGGACCACCACCAATATGAGCACCGCCAGCACCACGCCCAGGCCTCCTATCAAGACCAGGCTGCCTCGCCAACCGACATGCGAGACTACATCCGCCAAAGGCGCGCTGCCCACGATGGCGCCGATCATCCCCAGGGTGCTGGTCAGCCCGGCCAGGGTGGCAAAACGGCTGGCCGGGAACCAGTTGGAGACCAGTTTCAGGGCGCTGACATAGGAAAATGCGGCTCCGAGTCCCACCAGCAGGCGATAGATTTCAGCCTCACCAAAGGAGCCGGCTTTGGCCAGGAGAAGGTTGCCCCCGGCGGCGAATAAGGCGGCGATTACCAAGGGCCGGTGCGGGCCCCAATGGTCCACGATCAGTCCCACCGGAATCTGCATGGTCGCGTAAGAATAGAAGTAGTAGGCGGAAAGCGTGCCCAGGGCCGCCGCGGAAACACCAAAAGCCTGGATCAAAGAGGGCCCGATAATTCCGGGGACTACCTGATTTATATAATCATAAAAGAAATAGGAGGCGCCAATACCCCAGACAATCCAGGGAAGCACCGGATGATGCCAGGAAGCTTTGGTGGACATAGAAAATCTCCCCCGGGGGTCAAGCGGTCTATTTCTTGGCCTTTTTCTGGGCCTCTTTGAGGGCCATTTTCAGAAAGTTGCTTAAATAGGGTTTGGCCTGGTTATAGGGGACATTGATCTCGGCGTGAAACTGTTCTCCATAGAGAAATTTAGATTTACTCTTGAGAGCCTGGACATAGGTGGAAGCCGCCAGCAGTTCATAATCCTCCGGCAGATGGGCCACCGACCAGCTATGTACTTCGGCGGCGATGAAAGGATCGGGAATCCCCTCAAAAATCGGGTCTTTTTTTATTATTCTCACCGGGCTGATGCTTTTAAAAGCTTCCAGATCGAGACTGGTAATGTCCAGCCAGCCCATGGCCCGAACATAAGTATAACCATAGGCCATCACCGTCATCTGGTGTCCGCAACATATACCCAGGATGGGTATCTTGCCTTGGCGAATGATTTCGAATTCGCCGTTGAATTCAAACATGGGCAGGTTCTGGTAACCGGCATCGCTGCCGCTGAGAATAATGGCGATGGGTTTCTTTTTGAGCTGGCTGACCATCTCCAGGGAGGCTTCATAGTGAGGCACCGTCAGGGTTTGCAGCCCAAAATCGAGGCCTTCGATGTATTTGGCCAGCTCCGTAAAGGTATAGCCGTTCTCCTGATTGCCGATGAGGAGAACATAATCCTTATCTGGAGCCCGAGGAACCGGCGGCTTGCCTGGAGAGTAGAGGGTAATGGCGTTTATCTGGGAGGAATAACCATACCATTCCCTGATGAACAGCCGAAAATAACGGGCCTCCACAGGCTTGAATTCTATGATGTTGCGATATGTTTCATTGGTCTCGATACTTGTGCCCGGGATATCCTCCCAGGCTTGGCCGTCTTTACTTATCTGCCAGACAAAGTTTTTCAGCCAGCCATCCGGGGTGACCCGGTTGGAAAGCATCCAGATCCTGGTGACCTTGGTTTTTTTGCCCAGATCGAATTTCACCCAGGGATTCGGTTCCCCCGGCGGGCTGGCGCGCCAGTAAGTGGCCTGACCGGGGTCGCTCAGGTCCGTAATGTTTTTAAGGTCTCCGCCGCTGGACACTTCAACTTTCTGAACCGGGACCCGCACTAGATTCATAAAGGCATCATCGGATTTCGTATCCAGATAAAACCGCGACTGGGCCCAGGGCCCCTTGGAACCCTTGGCATCCACCGCCCTCACCCGCCAAAAATACCTGCTTTGATCAGCCAGGGCGTCCTTTTTTTCCACCAGTTTGCTGGTAATGTACTGGTTGGTTTCCACCACTTTTTTGTATTCCAGAAGAGCTTGGCTACCAAAGGTAGGGGATTGGTCAATTTGGATGAGGTAGGTTCTTTTCCCCCTCCCCCCCGAGGCATTGTAAAAAGTGAGAAGTGGCCTCCGGTTGGTGATTATGACGTCCAGGGTGGGATTGTTGGTCAATTTGGGTGCGGTAAGGGGTGCTGCAGCGGCAACCGGAAAAGATACAGCGCCGAGGATCAAGATAACCAGAAACGCCCCGAAACCTCTTTTCATTTTTCCCTCCTGTACCTCGAGTCCATGGGCGGGGGAGGACACCATGGTGCCCAAATTTCTGCGATTTTAGCAGACTTAACGGTTTGGAGGGGGATAAATATAAATTTGGGCAGGTAAAAACTTGCTTGACGATTACTGGGTCCAGGGGGGCCACCTGAAACGGCGCCAGACCCGCGGGAACATCCTTCGCCATATGCTTCCCTGGGTGGGCTGAGCCATCAATTAAACTCGCAAGTATCTAACCCCGGATTCTCCCCAGGGGAATGACCGGGTGAAGTTCACTTTCTAAAGAAAGCCAGCTCTGCACATGAACAAAACAGATGGGGTGTGGTATAAGGGACCAGGTTTCTTGTGATAACAT
>CBFDAH010000216.1:0-4520 GCA_965602785.1 uncultured Syntrophobacterales bacterium | reverse complement strand
GATGAAGCATGGCAGAAGTTAGGTAGCTTGGATATATTTCCAGGTCCCCTTCTTAAGTCTGCTTTGGCAATAGCAATTGAATTGCGTACTACTCAACGAGATGGAAATGTTGAAAGGGAAACAATAAGAGAGTGGAAGGATCGTTTATTTATAGAGCGACCCGATATTGTAGAGAGTGTGTTCGAAGATATGGCCAGAGTTTGGCTTAAATCTGATAAGAAGCATATCTCTGTTTTACCAGATCTCGTTTATAACGAAATGACAAAAACTTGGCGTGGAAGCCTTGCATTGAGACTCCTTCGAGAATATTCTTTTCCAAGCACAGAGAATCTAAAATATTTAGTTATTGCTGCAACTTATGATCCTTTATGCCATAGGGAACTTATAAGATTAGCGATTGTAAATATAAGCACGCATATGTCTGTGGAAGAAGAAGTAAGAGCTATCTGGCTTATTTTAGGGTTTCTTTTAAACGAGAAATATTTCCTGACGCCACTTTTAAGTTATGCAGAATCCCGTGACTTTGTTGTTTGGAACATAAGAGACTTTATTAATGAAATTCGTGTTAGTGATTCGGATAAGCCAATAAAATTATCAGTTAATCAATTGGAAGTTATAATAAAGCTTGCTGGCGAAAAATTTGAAAATGTATCTCATCCGAGAAGTGGATGGTCTGGTGATCGAAATCTTTGGGATGCTTCTGAATTTGTCCAAAGGTTAATCAACCTCCTTTCAGCAGAATCTGATTTAAATGCTTATCTTGCTTTAAAACGCCTATTAGACAATGTCCAACTTAAGGAGTACCATGACCACTTAAGACATGCTCGGGCAAGTCAGGCCATAATTCGTAGGCAAGCAGAATATTTTCAGCCCTCTTGGTCAGAAACAGTAGAAGTGCTGAGAGGTGGAAAACCCGCAAACATAGCAGACCTTCACGCCCTTATCTTGGATTGCATTGAAACCTTTAAAATCGAAATTAGATTATCGAACACTGATACATACAAGGCATTTTGGCGGTGTAATTCTTGGGGAGCGGTTGAAAGTCCCGAGATTGAAGATATTTGTCGAGACCGGTTAATTGAGCTACTGAAGCAGCGTTTAATTCCTTTGGGAATCCGCGCTGAGCCTGAAGGACACATGGTGGCAGATAAGCGAGCGGACATTGTTGTTTTACCACCGCCAGGGCAAAAGCTTCCGCTCGAACTAAAACGTGATACACATGAAGACCTTTGGGAAGCTTGTATAAACCAACTTGAAAGAATGTATACCCGCGATCCTGAAGCGGCAGGTTACGGGATTTACGGGGTGTTTTGGTTCGGGGATAAGCGCAGAGGAAGGGTGCCAAGGCCACCTGAAGGGATCAGTCCCCCGATATCTGCAGAAGAACTCGAAACAGCCCTTCAATCTTTGATTCCCGAAGATAAGCAGCATTGTTTGGAAGCGGTTGTCATTGATGTGTCGCCACCGTTATAACGAAAATTTTTCGTGGATACCTGACAGGATGGCGGGGAACAATAACAATCTAAGACCTTAAAAATCTTAGCCGTAAATTTCCGTTTGGCTGGCAATAAGGATGAAGGGGGCAAGGACACCCGAGGGCGGGTGTCCTACTTTTTTTGGGCATATCCTAAGCGGGGATTTGCCGGAAGAACGGGGTTTTCGGTTATTCGGGCTCGGGGAAATCCCCCCTTTGGGAAAGCAGTCAGCAGTTAGCAGTCAGCAGTCAGTTGACGATTCCTGGTAAAGGCGAGATTCTTCGCTACGCTCAGAATGACAATAAAGAGGCGTTCAGAATGACAAGGACTTCTTTGCCAATGGGAATTTTTCACCCTCACCCTGGCCCTCTCCCTCACGGGAGAGGGGATATTTATGGACGGCGGGCGGGGACGCCCGCCCTACAAGTCTCTTCCTTAAGGGAGAGGGGATATTTATGGTTGGCGGGCGGGGACGCCCGCCCTACAAGACTCTCTCTCAAGGGAGAGGGGATTGGGGGGAACTCCAAGATATGGGATTTGGGAGGGCCGGCCCCGGGACCCTTATATCTGCCAGCGGGACAGAACCGGCGCCTCGATATCGCGGGGGTTATCGAGAACCGCCTGAATAGCGGTTTTAACCCCGGCCACCGAGGTCTCCAGCGACATACTGGGGGCGCCCAGGTTGTGGTCCAGCGCCGCGGTAACCGGCAGAAAGGGCAGGTGGACCCAGCCGGTGCGAATGGGCAAATTGTTTAGGGCCACATAATGCAAAATGCCATAGAGCAAATGGTTACAGAGATTCGTACCCGGGGTATCGGAGATATCGGCCGGGATGCCGGCCTGGCGCAGGGCGGTGACCATGGCTCGAATGGGCACCGTGGTGTAATAGGCCACCGGCCCACCGGGGACAGTAGGTGTATCTTGTAAAACCAGACCATCACTATCGGCCAGCTGATACCTGGCCGAGTCATTTAAGTTTTGGGCCAGGCGTTCAACAGTAATCAGGCTGCGGCCCCCGTATTCTCCCAGCATGATGACGAGGTTTGGCTGCACTTCGGTAATGGCGGCTTGCACAAAATCAATGCATTTGAAAAAGGTACAGGGAACCACTCTGGCGATAATTTTTGTAGAGCCGAGGCTCGCACCGTCAAGGGCCTGGGCCACGAGTTTAGCCGGATTAATCAGGGTGGTCCCGAAGGCGCCGAAGCCCGTCACTAGCACGGTGGTCATGGATTACCCTCCCTGGACGCGTTGGGTTGCCGCGTAAAAATCAAGCAATTATACCACGGATTATAAAACACCGAGGCTCAGCTGCCTTTGAGGGCGATGAGGACGACGCCGCCGGTCATGAGGATTACCCCCGTAAGGCGTGGGAGCAGGGGCTGCTCCTTGAGCCACAGACCCCCCAGCAGCACGGTTATCAACAAACTCAGGCGCTTTAAGGCCACCATATAGGCGGCCTGGGCCAGATGCATCCCCAGGGAAAAGGCCAGACACGAGAGCGCGGTGAACAAACCCAGGAGCACTCCCACACCCCAGCGGGAGGCCAGAGGGCGGCCGGGCGGGGAGGGTTGGAGGGGATAGAGCCCCAGCAAGACGCCGGTGAAGAGGATGGGGTAGGAGCTGCCCATGAACAGCGGCGAGGAGTGGAGAATGGCCAACTTGAAAATCGCGGCGGAAAAGGCATAGAGGGCGGCCACCGCCAACATCAGACGGGCGCCCTTCTCCCGGGCCAGGGCCTTAAGGGGGGCCCAAAACCCCACCTGGCCGGTGCCCAGGCTTAAAATGTAGCTCCCCCCGAAGACCAAGAGGATTCCCAGGACCCCCCAGGTATTGAGCATCTCTCCCAGGAACACCCAGCCGGTGATGATCATGAAGACCGGGGTAAAGGCCAAAAAGGAGACGCACAGGGAAATGTGACAGACCTTGAGGGTCTGCATGTAGAGGAGCAAGGCCGCCAGATCCAGGGGCACCAGGACCGCCAGGATCAACCAGAAGGTGCGGTCCAGGGCAGGCCAGCTGATCATGAGGACGGCCAGGACCAGAAAGGGTAGGGCAAAGAGGAAGCGGGCCAGGCCCATGCCATAGGGGGACAGGTGGGTGAAGTGGCGCTTGGTCAAGACATCCGCCACGGCATCGCCCAAAGCCGCGGCCAGACCCAAGAAAACCCACCCCCCTACCACACCCGAGACCTCCTTGAGATAGCCGGAAAGGGACGCAGAGGCCGGTGGCTCCTGCCGCCCCAGCCGGCTCAGTGGCACGGGTAAAAATACCAGGTTATGGGGAGAATTTGAACCGGGAAAGGGTGGCCACGAAGCAGGAAGGGGGAGGGGCAAGAATCCCTGCTGGTGCATGGACAAGGGGGGCGGGAGTGACTACATTGAGACTGATGCGAAAGTATTATATAGAGGGGCGGGCCGGGGATCAGGGGGCGGGTTTGAAACCCGCCCCTACATGCCCTGGGGCAGGATAATTTTAGTGGGGGGGGGGGGGGGGGGGGGGGGGCCTTAAACCCCCCCCCACCGGCCCGTGGGGATTTAAATTTTGGGGGGGGGCGGCCCCCGTCACCTGCGGCCCCCCCCCCCCCCCCACACCCCCCTCCCAACCCGCAGAAGGGGGACCGGCAAGGCGGGCCACAGGCCCGACTTGCCGGTCCTTATAACACCCATAAAAAAACTAGGGGCGACAAGCTCAATTTATCTAAAAGGGAAGTTCAACGCAAAAGAGGTGAAAGTCACCATGAAAAATATACTGACGGGCCGAAGATGGCTCCCGGCGCTCCTGGTGATCCTGCTGATGGCCGGCGTGCTCTGGGGCTGTGCCACGACCTCCTCGACATATAGCGCCGACGCCGAGAGTGAATCCTGGTGGGACGAGGAAAAGGCTGGGAACTTTGAAGCCGGAGGCTATGGCGGCTGGGGTTATGGATACGGGTATCACGGTTTCTATGGAGGTTTCGGCTTCGGAGGTTTTGGTAGAGGGCGGTGTGATTGAGAAGGACCCGCGGCCGGGCACAGGATAATTTTAGTGGGGGGAGGGCCAGGG
>CBFDAH010000215.1:0-4530 GCA_965602785.1 uncultured Syntrophobacterales bacterium | reverse complement strand
ACCCGATCGCCCCTGATTTTCACGAAGAGGCTCCCCTCCCCTTCCACCCGGGCCAGATAATCTACCTTAATAGTTCTGGTTTTTTTGGGCATATGGCCTTTCCCACTAGTGACGTAATACCGGCTTTTGGGGGAGGAAAAGCCGGGCTCCCCTCCTCCCCTCAATTAACCTCGTGAAAGGCTCTCCGCTCCGGCTCGAAAAGCCTCAGCGTTAGCGTAGAACTGTCGGAAGAGCCTTACCAGGTCATCTTCCGGCAGCTCCAGGGGCCCCTGGAACCAGGCGGCCAGCGACGCGGCGTTGGGCGTTTCCTTGGGGCCGAAGCAGCCGTAACAGCTCCGGTGGTAGGAGGGGCACAAGGCGCCGCAGCCCGCCCGGGTCACCGGCCCCAGGCAGGGCCTGCCATGGGCCACCAGAACACAAATATTGCCCCGCCGCTTGCACTCGAGACACACGCTATACCCCGGCACATGGAGCCGCCCTCTGTTCAAATAGGCGCTTACTACTCCCAAGAGTTGGAATTTGTTGATGGGGCAGCCCTGGAGCTCCAGGTCCACGGTGACGTGGGCGCTCAGGGGAGTGGAGGTGGCCAGGGTTTCCAGGTGCTGGGGCGCGGGGTAGACCTGGCGCAGATATTCCCCCACGTCCGCAAAGTTGCGGAGCGCCTGGATGCCCCCGGAAGTGGCGCAGGTACCGATGGCCACCAGGAGCTTCGAGGACTTGCGCACCTGCTTAATTTGATCCAGTTGTTCCGGGGTGCTCACCGAGCCCTCCACCAAAGAGAGGTCGTACGGGCCTTTGATGGCGGCTTTGGAGGCTTCCCGGAAGTAGGCAATGGTGAGCCTCTCGGCAATGGCCAGGAGTTCGTCCTCCAGGTCCAAAAGGGAAAGCTGGCAGCCGTCGCAGGAGGTGAACTTCCACACGGCTAATTTTGGTTTGCGCCTGGCCATTTCAGACCTCCCGCCTTCCGAACCAGTCCTTGACGCGGCTGTAAGGAAACACGGGGCCGTCCTTGCAGATGAACAGAGGCCCCAACTGGCAGTGGCCGCACAGACCCAGGCCGCACTGCATATTGCGCTCCAGGGAGACGTGGATGTTGTCCGGGCTCACCCCCCGCTCCAAGAGTTCCTGGACCGTAAAGCGCATCATCACTCCCGGGCCGCAGATCAGCGCCACGGTATTGGGGGCATCGAAGCGGGTATTGCCAATGATCTTGGTCACCACCCCCACGTTCCCCCGCCAGTCCGACGGCGCGGAGTCCACGGTGACATGGACCCGGGCGTCAAAGCGCCCGCGCCAGCTCTCCAACTCCCGGAAATACGGGATGTCCCGGGGAGTCCTGGCCCCGCAAATCAACTCCACGTTGCCGTAGGCCGCCCGGTGGGTCAAGGCATGATAAATAGCCGGCCTCAGCGGCGCCAGTCCCAGCCCCCCAGCCACGATGATCAGGTCGCTGTCTTCGGCCTCCCTCACCGGCCAGGCAGTCCCAAAGGGACCCCGCACCCCTAGAAGCTCCCCCCTGGCCAGGCGACAGAGGGCCTGGGTGGCCGCGCCCACGGCCCGGATGGTGTGAACCAGGCGTTCGGGACGGGCCGGGTCGCCGCTGATGGAAATGGGCACCTCGCCGATGCCGAAGGCGGTGAGCATGTTGAACTGGCCCGGCGCAAAGGGCCACTCTGGCGCGCCTCCGGCCGGACCCAGGGTCAGGGTGAAGGTGTCTGCGGTCTCCCGCCGCCGGGTCTCCACCCGGAACAGGTGGGGCAGCAGGGAAACGGCGGTCTCCGGCGTTGGTGAGCTTTGGCCTTGTTCTTCAGGTGCCATACATGTCCACCAACTGCAGCTTGGTGATCCGAAACTGCACCGCCAGATGGTGGGCGTACCGCTTCAAAAGCTCATAGCCCAGTTCGGGGTCAGCCTCGCACTTGGCCGAGAGGGCTTTGACTTCCAGGGCCACGGCCCGGGTAAGCTGCCGGGCCCGGGCATCCAGGTGCCAGTGGTAGGGCTTCTCGAACCACAGCCAGCCCAGCACTTCCCCTTCCCCCATCGTGGCGGTGGTCAGAGGTCCCCGCCGGGCGGAGAAGATCTCCACCGACACCGAGCCGGTGAGAATCACATAGAAGTCCAGAGCCTCCTCGGTATCCCGACACAGGAATTCCTCGGCTTTGAATTGCACCCGGCGACCGCAGGCAGCCACGGCCGCTAAATGCCGGGGCGCCAGTCCCTCAAAAAACGGGTGGTCGGCCAATAGGGCCTCAATGTTTTCCATGCTCCTTCTCCACGTCAGCCGGAGCATTCTCTCCCCCGGCCGCGGCCTCTTTCAAGGCCGGCACCTCCTGGGTGAGGTCGATGGCCACCGGACACCAGGTAATGCAGCGGCCACACCCTACACAACCCAGACAGCCGAATTGGTCCACCCAGGTGGCCAGCTTGTGGGTCAGCCATTGGCGGTAGCGGGACCGCACGCTGGGACGGATGGGTCCGCCGTGGATATAGGAGAAGTCCACAGAGAAGCACACTTCCCAGTGCCGCCAGCGTTCGGCGATTTGGCCGGTGACGTCCAGTGCGTCCTGATAGCTGTGGCAAAAACAGGTGGGACACGAGAGGACGCAGTTGCCGCAGGAAAGGCAGCGTTCCGCCACCTGGTCCCAATGAGGGTTTTCATAATTGTTATAAAGAAAATCCTGGAGCCCGGCGGTTACCAGTCTGCGCTTCTGGTTCCGGGCCGCTTCGGCCACCAGGCGGCCGGCCTCGGCCACCTCATCAGACGTCGCCGGACGGTGTGGCAGGGCCGACAGGACCTCGGCTCCCTGGGCCGTCCCCACCTCCACCAGGAAAAAGTGTTCATCGTCTTTCAGGACTTCCGTCAGGGCCAGGTCAAACCCCGAGACTGCCCGGGGCCCGGTGCCCATGGAAGCGCAAAAGCAGGTGTCGCCGCTTACGGTGCAGTGCACGGCCACAATAAAGGCCTGGCGCCGCCGCTCCTCATAGATGGGATCAACATATCGGCCCTTGACAAAAACCCGGTCGTGTACCTCAAGAGCGGCGAGGTCGCAGGCCCTAACACCCATGAAGGCATAGCGGGGCGTTTCTTCCTGAGGCGCTTCAAGCCGCCAACTGCCCTCCTCCCGACGAGCCTCCCAGAGGCGGACAGCCGAGGGGAAGAGAAACTTTTTCCAGGAATGCTGTCCCACCCCAAAGCCGAAGTAGGCCTGATCTTCCCGACGGGACAGGCGGAAAAACCCCGCCTCCTGCTCGTCGGTCCAGCCCACCGGCAAATCAGCGGCTGCCTGCACCTCTGCCAGGAGCAAATCTCCCTCCCGCACGGTGGGCCCCAACACTACAAACCCCTGTCCCTGTAACGTCTCAAAAAGGTTTTGAAAATGAGAAGCGTTAACCCAAAAGGCCTGGCCCACGATTTTTCCACCTGGTGCGTTCATGGAGAAAAACTCTCTCCCCTAGTGATCCAGGCTGCTGCAAGGTGACAGAGGAGCTGTCAGGAAAGGTGGCTACAGGCTGTCACTTGCCTTGGCTGAAGCCCGGTTTTGCAAGGAGGACTGATAATTTCCTGACCTGTGCTATCTTACCGGGGTTTCCGCTGGGCTTCAAGCCAAATTGGGCCGCACGCAGGTTCCTTTGAAAATTTTTACAAATCCGGCCGAATGAAGGGGCCCGGCCTTTTCGGCGCAGGCAAGGCCCCTGGTTGTGTGTGTCACCTTCGGAGGGAAAGCTTTTAAAACGAAAACGATACACTTGCCCCGCCCAGAACGTGGTTGTGCTTACCATCCCAGGAAAGATTTCTGAGGACAAAGGTGGATTGCCCGCCCAGCCCGTACCAATAGATGATCTTGGGTGAAACTGTGACTCGCTTGGTCACCGGAATGTTCAGCGCGGCTAAAAGTGTTCCGGCATTCAGGCTCTGGTAAAAGGTCCCATTACTGGTGGGGAAAGCTGTCTTGCTGCCGGAGAGCTCGGCCGACCAGCCCGCGTGCAGGTCTAGACTGGGCTTGCCGGAGGGCAGATTAATAGGCAGCTCAATATTTTTGCTTACATACCAGTAAAGATACCAACCCGGTATGTAGGCAACTTCCTTATTCGCCTGGAAACCCACCTCGAACCAGGGGAATTTATAGCTGACCCCCCCGAAAATTTCAAAGGAATCGTTCGCCGCGATGTTGGAGTCCAGGGCGTAATAGATGATGCCGCCCGTCAGTGTCAGGTTCTTGAAGAACGTGTGGCTGTATGCGGCTGTGAAGTCGGTTTCGTTCCACTTGGCCTTTCTGCGGTTGGGCGTGGTGAGACCGAAGGGATTCTTTTCTAAGGTGTCCCAGTTGCCCCAGACGTTCACCATAAACCCTTTGAAGCTCACCTCCAGGGAGGGCTGGAAGACGGCGCTGCCCCGGCTGAAGGCCACGCCCCGGAAGACATATTGGGTCAGGATATCCACCGAAGCGCTGAATTCTGGCTTATCCTCAGAACCTTTGAGCGGCTTCACTTCCTTAATCGCTTCCCCCTCGGCCGGTGCCACTCTCTTTT
>CBFDAH010000214.1:0-4557 GCA_965602785.1 uncultured Syntrophobacterales bacterium | reverse complement strand
GTCCACCTGATACTCCATGCCCCGGTAAACTTCCCGGATGCCCTTTTGCCGTCCAAAACCCTTCACTTCGACAACCGTCATGCCCTGGACGCTGATGCCGTGCAGAGCCTCTTTCACCGGCTCCAGCTTGAAGGGCTGAATTATGGCTTCGATTTTCTTCATGAGTAATCTCCTTTAGCCGTTACAGGCTGTAGCCGACCTCTTGGTGTTCCGTGATGTCCAGGCCCGCCACTTCATCGTCCTGGGTGACCCTGAGGCCCATCACGGCATCCACAATCTTCAGCAGAACAAAGCTCAGGACGAAGGAGTAGACCATGGTCACCCCCACTGCCAGGGCTTGGATGCCCAATTGGGCCGGATTGCCGAAAAACAAGCCGTTGGCCCCTGCTTCATTCACCGCTAAAGAGGCAAAGAGCCCTGTGGCTAAGGCGCCCCAGAGGCCCCCGACGCCGTGCACTCCCACCACGTCCAGGGAGTCGTCATAGCCGAGCTTCACCTTGGCCAGGACCGCGAGATAGCACAATACCCCTGCGCCCAGGCCGATGAGGATGGCGCTCATGGGCCCCACAAAGCCCGCGGCCGGAGTGATGGCCACCAGACCCGCCACGGCTCCGGAAGCCGCCCCCAGGGTGGTGGGGGTGCCCCGCACCAGCCATTCCACCGCGCACCAGGAGAGCACGGCAGCACAGGTGGCCAGCTGGGTGGTGACAAACGCAGTAGTGGCCAGGCCGTCCGCGGCCAGAGCACTCCCGGCGTTGAAGCCGAACCAGCCGAACCACAGGAGGCCGGCGCCCAGGATGGTCATGGGCAGGTTGTGGGGAATAAAGGCCTCTTTGCCGTAGCCGCTGCGCTTGCCCAACACCAGGGCCGCGGCCAGGGCGGCCACACCGGCGTTAACGTGCACCACCGTGCCGCCGGCGAAGTCCAGGGCCCCCAGGTTCTTGAGCCAACCGCCGTCGCCCCATACCCAGTGGCAGACGGGATCATACACCAGGGTGGCCCACAGAATAATAAAGACCAGAAAAGAGCTGAACTTGAGGCGCTCGGCCCAGGCCCCGGTAATCAGGGCGGGAGTGATGATGGCGAACATCATCTGGAAGACCATGAAGGCCTGGTGGGGAATGGTATCGGAATACGTCTTGAAGGGTTCCAGGCCCACGCCACGTAGGCCCAGAAAATCCAGGGAGCCGACAAAGCCCCCGATATCAGCCCCGAAGGCCAAAGTGTAGCCGATGAGGGCCCACTGGATGCCGATAACCGCCAACAGCACGAAGTTTTGCATGAGGGTGGCGAGCACATTTTTGCCCCGCACCATGCCCCCGTAAAACAGGGCCAGCCCCGGAGTCATGAGCATCACCAGGGCGGCGGAGATTAATACAAAGGCGGTGTTTGCCGGGTTCATCGGGACATATCCTCCTTGTTCAGGATTGTTTGTCCACCAATGAAGCAACACCTATGCCACTTTTTTATATTAATTAATTCAATAACTTATAAAAATTGTTACTTTGCTAAAATACATTATTGTTAAATTACTTTGCCTAAATATTACAAATATGTATTTTTAATGGGATTTTTTTGTCAATATCCAGAACTCTCTTTCCATTTTTGTAATATTTTATTTTGGTGCACCAGGGCCCAGGGCAGATAAGAGACTGGACTGTAAAAAGCTTTCCCGCTCCCGGCGTCAGGACGGCTCAGGCTGCCAGAATCTCTTGCAAGGCCGTTACTACAAGATCCTGGTCAGTCTCGCTCATGCCGGGATAGAGGGGCAGGATGATGCTCCGGTCCTGGAGCATCTCGCTTACGGGCAGGGGAAAAGGTAAGGAGAGGTTTCGGTAGGCCGGCTCTCGGTGGGCGCACATCACGCCCCGGCGGGTCTGGATGCCTCTTACCTGTAAAGCTTGCATGACCTCGCCCTGTTCCTTGGGGCACTGAGGGGTCAGGGTGACCCAGTAGGTTTGCCAGTTGCTCCGGGCCCAGGGAGGCTCCTGGGGCAGGGCCAACCAGGGGTGCCCGGCGAGGTTTTCGTGATAGCGCCGGGCCAAGTGCCGGCGGGACTCCACCAGGTACGGCAGGCGCTTCAACTGCTCCCGGCCCACCGCCCCCTGGATGTCCGAGAGGCGGTAATTGTAGCCCACCTCCAGGTACTCCTCGAAGACCACCTTCTGGGCCTCATGACGCTCCGCGGTGGAGAGGCTCATGCTGTGAGTCCGAAGCTGCGCCAGACGATCCATGAGGGCCGGGTCCGCCCCGGTGATCATGCCCCCGTCCCCCGTGGTGATGATCTTCCGGGGATGAAAGGAAAACGTCGCCAACACGCCCCGAGGCCGTCCGATGGGCTCCCATCCCCCGGTGGGGGATGGTGATTTGAGGGGAGGGCCGGGGGATTGGGCTCCCTGGCTCCCTCCCCCAAAATCTATCTCCGATCCCAGGGCGCAGGCCGCGTCTTCGATGAGGTGGAGTCTATGGACTTGGGCCAGGGGGAGAAGGCGCGCCAGATCGCAGGGCATCCCCAGTTGGTGCACCGCCAGGATGGCCTTGGTTTTGGAAGTGATGGCCGGGGGTACCAGATCCGGGTTGATGTTGCCGGTTTGGGGCTCCACGTCCACGAACACCGGGGTAGCTCCCACGTAGCGCACCGCGTTGGCCGAAGCAATAAAGGAGTGGCTCACGGTGATGACTTCGTCTCCCGGGCCCAGGTCCAGGGCCATGAGGGCCAGGTGCAGGGCCGCGGTGCCGCTGGAGCAAGCCACGGCCTGTGCGGCCCCCACGATGTGGGCGAATTCCTCCTCAAAGGCGGCCACTTCGGGCCCCTGCACCACCCAGCCGGAAAGGATGGCCCGCCGGGCCGCGGCGGCCTCCTCCTCTCCCAGGGTGGGCTTGGCTAGAGGGATCGAGGTTTTCCCGCTATTCACAGGGTATCTGCCTCATTACATTACCTCACCTATTCCAGGTTGCCACCACCGGTTCACCCTGCCGTGAGATAATACCTCATGATGGGCCTGGTCTCTGAACGTCTGGCCACTTCGCGAAAACCTGCTTTGCTGAACACCGACGCCAGACCGGTCCAGGCAAAGGCGGGCGGCCAGGGTTTCTTTTGCGGCTCCACCGGATAAGCTTCCACGACCTTGCCCCCCTGGTCCTGGGCATGGGCCAGAGCTGCTTTCACCAGGTGGGCGCTCAAGCCTTTTCCCCGGTGGCTTTTATCCACAAAAAAGCAAACGATGGACCACACCGGGGTCTCATCGACCCGTTTGAGGACCCGGGACCGCTCTAAAACCGGAAAGTTCTCTCGCGGGGCCACCGAGCACCAGGCCACGGGTTCTCCGTCATAATATGCCAGGATTCCAGGGACTTCCCCGGAATCAACCAGGGCTCGCATGGAATTTTTATTGCCCGAGCCTTTTTGACGCTCATAATCCGTGCGTTTGAGCCGCCACCACATGCACCAGCAACCGCCGCAGGCGCCCCGTTCACCGAAGAGCTTTTCGAAGTCGGCCCAGCGCTCTTTGGTAAGGGGATGGCATTCCACCTCCATCCCTTCCCCCCATAGGGTTTACAATCTTGTAATATGGTGATTTTGGGATTCGAAACTTCTAAAGCCGCTCAACGCTTTAGGGATTTTTGTAGATTCCCTAGGGCCAGCCGATGGCTCTTCTCCAGCATTTGGGTGACTTCGCTCTCCGTAGCCCCTTTGGGTCCGAAGGTGCTGTACCACTCCACTTCGCAGCCTCGGGGCCCCAGGTCCCGCACCGTCAGGGAAGCCACGTAGCCCTCCAACGGCAGGCTGGACTCCAGGATGGTGAAACTCAGGGAGCGGGAGTCGTCGCTCAGGCTCTCCAGACGTTCCACCGCCTGGCTGCCGTCTTTGTAGGTAACGGTGCGCACCGCGCCCACCCCGGAGCCGGTCATTTTAAGGCTGTCAATGCCGGGAAGCCAGCGGCTCGCGCCGCCGAAGTCTTTCACCACCTGCCAAACCTCATCCGCTGCCGCGGGGAGGCTGACATTCACGGATATTTGTCCCATAGTTTCTCCCTTGTCATAAAGTTTCTAAGCCACCGATAATAATTAATTGCCAAAGTTGGCGAATTTTTAAAAGGGGTTTTTATTCCCCCCTTTTTTAAAGGGGGGTTAGGGGGGATTTGTCTATCCCCTTGAAAATCCCCCTAAATCCCTTTTTTTCAAAGGGGGACTTTATAGGTTCCTTATCTTTAAGGGTGCGCTCAATTACTTACGCTGATTTATACAACTAAGTACTAGTCTACCCGCCTCTCTCGGGCGCTCCCGAGCCTGCATCTGGGGCTCTCACCGCCAGCTTAAACCCCCTTTAAGACCACGCCAGGAAGCTGGTTGTATTCAACCCAGATGCCGCCAGCGGGTCATTACATAGGGCTCGGCCAAAAGCAGCGCCGCCTGAGTCTCGTCAAACTCCTGCACCCAGGAGCTCTGTACGTGGCGTTGAAAGGCCTCTTCATCCCGCCAGTTCATATAGAGTAAGAACACCCGGGGGTCGTCCTCAGCCTGATGCATATAATAGTCGAGGCAGCCCTCCTCCCC
>CBFDAH010000213.1:0-4581 GCA_965602785.1 uncultured Syntrophobacterales bacterium | reverse complement strand
CAGGCCCGACTTTCCGGCCCTTGAAAACACCCATAAGTGGGGTCCCGGCCCCGAACACCCTGGACCTTGATACTTGTGCACTTGAGACTACCCTCTAGGGTAAAGATACAAGGGTTGGGTAGAGGGGGCAGGGGTCTGCGACCCCGGTAGCACGGGCTTCCAGCCCGTGGGCACCACCCTCTCCCAAAAGACTATTTGCAATAATCTCATGCCAGGGAGGAATTTCCTGGAATTTGGGGGGAGAGGCAGCCAGAACAGGGGGATGGCTGGTTAAAGTTCAGGTCCCCAAATGTTGATATGTTCTGGATAGGCGGGATTGTTAGTGGCTTACTGGGATTTGAGGTATGGCAGGTAGGAACGGCAGGGTGCGGGCCCGGCGCGCAAATTTCTGGTTTTTCACCCGGATAAACTTATAATAATTTCAGGTGGGTTTAGCGGCAAAGACGGAGACTCTACCCAAAGCCAAGGAGTATATGATGCTTGAGGCAGCAGCTCTAGAAAAATTCAAGGCGAGTCTGCGGGGGGGGCTCATCCAACCCAACGATGAAGGCTATGATGCCGCCCGCCGGGTTTACAATAGCATGATTGACCGGCATCCTCGCCTGATTGCCCGTTGTGCGGATGTGGCGGACGTCATCAACGCGGTCAATTTCGGCCGTGAGAACAATATGCTGGTGGCCATTCGAGGCGGCGGCCACAATGCCGGGGGGTTGGGGGTGTGCGATGAGGGGCTGGTCATTGATCTGTCGCTCATGAAGTATACCCGGGTCAACCCGGAGGCGCATACCGTCCGGGTGGGGGGGGGCTGCACCTGGGGGGAGGTGGACCACGCCACCCATGCCTTCGGTCTGGCCACACCCGCAGGCATCATCTCCACCACCGGCGTCGGTGGACTCACCTTGGGCGGCGGTCTCGGCCACCTGACCCGCAAGTTCGGTCTCACCATCGACAATCTGCTGGAGGCGGATATGGTGCTGGCCGATGGCAGATTTGTTATGGTCAGTGCCGCAGAAAACGAAGATCTTTTCTGGGCGATACGGGGTGGCGGGGGCAACTTCGGCGTGGTCACCTCTTTCCTGTTCAGAGCGCACCCCCTCAGCCAGGTTTACGCCGGGCCCATGCTCTGGGAGCTGGAACAGGTGACTGAAGTGATGCAATGGTATCGTGAGTTTATTTCTCAAGCGCCGGAAGAAATCAATGGCTTTTTCGCCTTTTTGAAGGTACCGCCGGGGCCACCCTTCCCGGAACATCTTCATAAGAAAACGATGTGCGCCGTCATTTGGTGCTACGCGGGACCGATGGAGGAGGCCGAAGCAACCTTCGCACCCATCCGCGCCTTCAGGACCCCGGCCTTAGACCTGGTGGGTCCGATGCCCTACCCGGCCCTCCAAAGCATGTTTGACGCGGTGTATCCGCCGGGCCTGCAGTGGTATTGGAAGGCTGACTTTGTCAAGGAGTTAAGCGATGAGGCCATAGCTCTGCATGGCAAGTATGGCTCCCAACTTCCAACCATGCATTCGAGCATGCACCTCTACCCGATTAACGGCGCAACCCAGCTGGTGGGCAGGAATGACACGGCCTGGGCCTATCGCGAGGCCACCTGGGCTCAGGTCATTGTCGGGGTTGACCCGGATCCGGCCAACAATAACCGGATCATCGTCTGGGCCAGGGAATACTGGGAAGCGTTGCATCCCCACTCGGCCGGTGGAGCCTACGTGAATTTCATGATGGAAGAGGGTGAGGATCGCATCAAGGCGACCTACCGCGACAACTTCGCGCGCCTGGTGGCCGTCAAGAACACGTACGATCCGACGAACCTGTTCCGGGTGAACCAGAACATCAAACCTACTGTCTGACAACGCCCCGGCGGGCGGCATTGCAGGAGGACGGGGGCGAGCTGTACGTTGGGCCCGGCGCCTGGTGGCCTCGGGCGCTAACAGCCGGGGCAGCCGAGTTTGGGCGGAGCCAGGCCGTGAGCCGGCGAAGCTTAGATACTGCCGCAAAAATTTATATTGAGCCTGTGGCGCAAGTATCTTGAGGGGCGGGCCGGGGGGGCATAGGGCGGGTTTGAAACCCGCCCCTACATGCCCTTGGGCACGGCAAGCCGTGCCCCTACGACCCCCCTCCCAACCCGCAGAAGGGGGACCGGAAAGGCGGGCCACAGGCCCGACTTTCCGGCCCTTGAAAACACCCATAAGTGGGGTCCCGGCCCCGAATAATTATCAACGTATGCCAGGTGATCTCGACGCCTTAGTGGAGGCCGTGCTGGCTTTGGGAAAAAGCCAGGGGCTGATGTTGCTGCTCGATTATGACGGCACCTTGGTGGAGCTTGTTTCCTGGCCGCACCTGGCTCGCCCTCCTGGGGAACTCCTGGAAACTCTGAAGGGTCTGGTGGCCCTGTCGAACCTCGAGACCGTGGTAATCTCCGGCCGGTCTTTAAGAAATCTCGTGGAATTGCTTCCCATTCCAGACCTTCATCTGGTGGGCTCCCACGGCGGTGAGGGGCTGATCCAGGGGACCCCCTGGACCTCTCGAGCCGGCAGGGTAGGCGACGCCGAGAGGGACCAACTTCACCGGCAATTGCTGGACTCTCTGGCTGACTGTAAATGCTGGTGGGTGGAAGCCAGGCCCATGGGGCTGGCGGTGCATTACCGTCAAGCCACGCCGGAGGAAGAGACCAAAATCCTGGCTAGGCTGGAACCACTTCTTAGCCGGGTGACCGAAGAAAACCGCTTTGAGGTTCTGCGGGAAAGAAAAGTAGTGGAGATACTTCCCGGGGGGGTCAGCAAAGGGGAAGCCATTCGGGAACTTGCTTTAGGTGCTGATTTTTCACATCTTTTCCCGATATATGTAGGTGATGATGTGGCCGATGCCAGTGCTTTCCAGGTCCTTAAAGGGCGGGGGCGGACCATCCGGGTGGGCGGCAGACCGGGAGGGGCCGATTACTTTCTAGCCGACCCTGCCGGGGTGCGCCGGTTTCTAAACGTGTTGGCCGGTCGGTGGTAACAGCAAATTTTAGAATCGATGATGTCTTTAACTCCGCAAAATCCATAATCGAAAAATATCGGGGGAGGGGGGTGGTGGGGGAGGGTATGTAGGGGCGGGTTTTAAACCCGCCCCTACGTCCCTGGCCCTCCCCCCACTGAAAAATCATTATTCTCTTTGCGGAGTAAAGGGAATAATCGTATTTTAGAAACGTTTAGTCAGCTCACCAACACGGACCTTTAATAGAAAGGATTAAAAAATGAAGAATATTATTATAGTAATCTCCTTTATGACGGTCTTGTTATTCAATTTTGCCAGCCAAGATACAATTCATGCAAGGACTGTTAAGAAGGGGATCGTTATTCTGGTAAAATTTCCAGGTTTAAATTACCAGATAGATAAAAATTTTGTCCACAAAAGATTTGTCAAGCAATTAAATTACTATGTCCGGGAGATGTCTTACAATAAGTTTTCCCTGAAATTAGATATTACCCAGAAATGGTATACTATGCCGCACTCTATCAAAACCTATAACATCTCCTCACGAAATCTGCAGGTGGACAGAAGTCGCGTCAGGAAATTGATCGATGATGCTCTCAATGCAGCCGACAGGGAGGTGGTTTTTGCCAATTATTCTTTGGTGCTCCTTTTTTTACAAGCACGATTAGCGGATTATGGCATGATTGGCCTATGCGGCTACCCGGGCATGCTGGGATGGAGCTTAGGAGGCAGCCTGAGGACCAAAAGCGGCCAGGTGGTTCGAGGTGGAGTGGCCATCTATAGCTTTCAGGCGCATCTGGGGACCCTGTTCCATGATGTGGCCCATATTCTGGGAGGAGTGAAAGACAATAAAAGAGTGGTGCCCTGCCTCTATGATCATGACCTCCAGGCGAAGCCCGGTCCCCAACGGGAAACGTTTGTGGCAGCCACCATCAATATGGGGTTTTGGGATCCCATGTCGTGCCACTTTTATAAAAGAAGATCGCCTCCCCCGGGCATCTCATCCTGGACGAAGATGAGATTGAACTGGCTCGACCCAGACAAGATCAAAGTCGTCAGGTCGGGGGAAAGGGCTGAGGTTATTTTAGGGCCCCTGGAGGATGGTGCCTCCAAAACCCTGGCAATCAAGATACCGATTTCGCCCACCACCTATTACTTAATCGAGAATCGCCAGCCCATTGGTTTCGACCGGGTTTTGCCTGGCAAGGGTATCCTGATCATGTATGCCGATGATAGCGTCGCTGAATGCCGTCAGGGCCGGGCGCCGGTTAAACTCATAAATGCGGACCCCTCTCGTCCACATCTGGAGGGTGCGGCGTTTGATGTGGGGAAGAGAAGTTCTTTTGAGGACACCAGGAATGGCATACGCATCCGAGTGAAGGAGAAGCTGGATAACTCTTATAAAATTAGCATCACCCCTCTGTGAGGGGAATTTTGGAAAAGCTCAGGCGACCATTGGGGGAAAGGGTCGGATCCGCAGGTAATATGAGACTTTTGCGAAAGTTTCTTGAGGGGAGGGCCGGGGGACCACTGGCCCCCCGGCCCTCCCCTCAAACTCCCCTCCCAACCCCCCTTAAGCTTTGGGGAAATCGAGGC
>CBFDAH010000212.1:0-4615 GCA_965602785.1 uncultured Syntrophobacterales bacterium | reverse complement strand
TGGAGGGCCAGTCCTATCCCATGGTGGGCCTCCTCCCCCATGATTTTCTCATGGGAAAAAGCCCTCAGGGGCATGGCTACACCGTCCTGGAAGTGGCGGCGGAGAACCCGTATTTCCTGCCGGGGACCCGCCTCAAGGGCCACGAATTTCATTATTCCCGACTGCAACCGGAGCCAGGCCCTGAGGCCACCCTGGCCTTCCGCATGACCAGGGGCGCCGGCATTTGCGGACATCGGGACGGCTTTGTCTACAAGAACGTGCTGGCCACTTATACCCACCTCCACGCTTTGGGGGCGCCGGATTGGGCCCCCGCCCTGGTGCGCCAGGCCCGGGAGTACCGTTCCTGGCGCCTGACCGCCGGCAACCCGGACCCTCTTGCCCAACCCGCAGCCGCTGAGGACTGCGAAGGAAAGCCTCGGAAGAGGGCGGTTTTTTCTTGACAACAGCGGTGGGTTTTAATATACGAAAACCTGACCCTTGTGAAAAAAAGCATTATGCCTGCCCTGGCCCTGGATAGTGGCCACCGGCCCCTTGAGAAAAGTCTAGCCGGTGATGCATGATTCAGGTAGCGCAGGATCCCATGCTGCCCTTGGGGCCCGGGGGTTTTTTTATGGCGAGATCTCTGCAATCATTATGAGGTTAGCCAATTCCCAAAGGAGGTGAAAGTTTATGTCTTGGCGCGTGGAAGTGGACGCTGAAAAATGTACCGGCGATGAGGAATGCGTCAACGTTTGTCCGACGGGCGTCTTTGAAATGCAGGATGAGAAAGCAGTTGTGGTGGCCGAGGACGAGTGCCTGGGCTGTGAGAGCTGCATCGAGGTTTGCCCTTCGGGGGCCATCGAATTAACCGAAGTTTAGACCCACCTTTTTTCAAAAAAAGAAAATCCCGGCCTATCGCAGGCCGGGATTCTTTTTTTCCAGAAGTTGCCTCTCAGCGAGGATTGGGCCGGAAGGCCTTACTAGTCCTCCTCGGTGCCCTCCCGGCAGGATTGGCACTGCTTCAGGGGGGTCAGCTCCTCGGGGGTGGCGTCCCGCACCTCCACCACCCTGACCTCATAGATGAGATCCTGGTCGGCCAGGGGATGGTTAAGGTCCAGGACCACGCTGTCTTCCCGCACTTCCTTGATGGTCAGAGGGTATTCGGCGGGAAAGGGCATTATGGTGGGCAGGAACTTTTGACCCTCCTTGAGGTCCATCTCGGGGGGAAAGCGCGTTTTGCTCCATTCTTGCACGTTGTCCGGGTTATAGGCCCCAAAGGCCTCCTGGACCGGCACCACGAATTCCACCAGCTCCTGGTCTGCAGAGAGGCCCCAAAGGCGCCGCTCCAGGCCCGGCAGCACCTCACCGCATCCCACAATAAAAACCAGGTGCTCGGGATTCTCTGCCGAACCCCGGATGTAATCCCCATTTTCGAGCTTCAGACGGTATTCCAGGCGAACAAATTTGTCAATAGAAATGACGGACATAGATTTCTCCTTGTGTTACTCGTGATATAATAATCTCTGACAGGCGCGTTTCTGTCAAGATGCCATGATCCGTAAAGCCAAGCTCCAGGAAGTCCCGGAAATCTATCGCCTCCTGGCGGAGTACTCCAGCCAGTGGAACATTCTGCCCCGTTCCCTGACTGAACTGTACAGCTTTGTGCGGGATTTTTTCGTTTACCGGGAGGACCCCGGGCCCATCCTGGGCGTTGCTGCACTCCATGTCTTTTGGGAGGATTTAGGGGAAATTCGCTCCCTCGTGGTGATCCCGGACCATCAGGGGCAGGGCATCGGCAGCCGTCTGGTTAAGAGCTGCCTGGAAGAAGCCCGCACTCTCGGTTTGAACCGAGTTTTCGTCCTCACCGACCGCCTCGACTATTTCCAGCGGTTCGGGTTCCTGGAGTTCCCCCGGGAGCAGCTGCATCCCCGGATCTGGGCGGACTGCGTCAAGTGTGTCAAATTTCCGGATTGCGATGAGTTTCCCATGGTTCTTGACCTGTCGGAGACGCCTTGACCTCACCGGCATGTGGTGTACAGCAGCACCTCAAGGAAATCGTCATTGAAACCGTAAAATAAGGAGAACCCTGACGCATTTTTCATTGGTTTGGAAAAAAGCCAGGGTACACTAAAAAGCATATGTTTAATTTTTTTCTGAACAGACTTTTTGGCAGCAAGAACGAGCGGGAACTCCGGCGCATGGCTCCCCTCGTGGACCACATCACCTCCCTCGAGCCGGAACTGCGGAAACTCTCCGACGCCGAGCTCTCCGCCAAAACCCCCCACTTCAAGGAGCGCCTGGACCAGGGCGAACCCCTGGACGACCTTTTGCCCGAGGCCTTCGCCGTGGCCCGGGAAGCCTCGCTGCGGGTCCTGGGGCTCAGGCCTTTCGACGTCCAGCTCATCGGCGGCATCGTCCTTCATGAAGGCAAGATCGCCGAAATGAAGACCGGCGAAGGCAAAACCCTGGTGGCCGTGCTTCCCACCTATCTCAACGCTCTCACCGGCGAGGGGGTGCATATCGTCACGGTGAACGACTACCTGGCCCGCCGGGACACCCAATGGATGGGGGGCATCTTCACTTTACTGGGGATGCGGGTGGGTACCGTTCTTCACGGTCTCAGCGATGAAGAGCGCCGCTGGGCCTACAACGCCGACGTCACCTACGGTACCAACAATGAGTTCGGCTTCGACTACCTCCGGGACAACATGAAGTTCGCCCTGGAGGACTATGTCCAGCGGGAATTCAATTTCAGCATCGTGGACGAAGTGGACTCCATCCTCATCGACGAGGCCCGCACCCCCTTGATCATCTCCGGGCCCGCCGAGGAGTCCACCAATCTGTATTACATCCTGAACCGCATAACCCAACAGTTGAAGCGGGACCAGCATTTTACGGTGGACGAAAAGGCCAGAAGCGTCCTCATCACCGAGGAAGGCATCGCCCGGGCGGAAAAGCTGTTAAACATTAACAACCTCTATGACCCCCGGCACATCGAGGTGCTGCACCACCTGAACCAGGGCCTGAAAGCCCACCAGCTCTTCCAGCGGGACGACGAATACATCGTCAAGGACGGCCAGGTCATTATCGTGGACGAATTCACCGGCCGCCTCATGCCCGGACGGCGTTACTCCGATGGCTTGCACCAGGCCCTGGAGGCCAAGGAGGGCGTGCAAATTGAAAACGAAAATCAGACCCTGGCCACCGTCACCTTCCAGAATTACTTCCGCATGTACAACAAGCTCGCCGGCATGACCGGCACCGCGGACACCGAAGCGGAGGAGTTTAAAAAGATCTACAACCTGGACGTGATGATCATTCCCACCCACAAAAAAATGATCCGGCAGGAACACCCGGACGTCATCTACAAGACCGGGGAGGAGAAATTCCAGGCCGCGGTGGAGGAGATTAAAGAATGCCACGAGCACGGCCAACCAGTCTTGGTGGGCACCACCTCCATCGAGAAGTCCGAGCACCTGAGTAAGCTCCTCAAAAACGAAGGCATCAAGCACGAGGTCTTAAACGCCAAGCACCACGAGAAGGAAGCCGAGATCGTGGCCCAGGCGGGACAGCTCGGCCATATCACCATCGCCACCAACATGGCCGGCCGGGGCACTGACATCGTCCTGGGAGAAGGGGTGGTGGAGCAGGGCGGCCTTCACATCCTCGCCACCGAGCGCCACGAGGCCCGGCGCATCGATAACCAGCTCCGGGGCCGCTCCGGTCGCCAGGGGGACCCGGGTTCCTCCCGCTTCTACCTGTCCCTGGAAGACGATCTTCTCCGCATCTTCGGCTCTGACCGCATCAAGGGTCTCATGGGCCGCCTGGGAATGGATGACGGCCAGCCCATTGAGCACCGCATGGTGAGCAACGCCATTGAGAAGGCCCAAAAAAGGGTGGAGGCCCACAACTTCGACATCAGAAAGCACCTCCTGGAATACGACAACGTCATGAACCAGCAGCGGGAGGTGATTTACTCCCAGCGTCGGCAAATCCTGGGCGGGGAGAATCTTAAGGAAGACTTCCTGGACATGGCCGGGGAACTGGTGGACGACATGGTGGCGGAATACACCCTGGACAAAACCCTGGAGGAAATGGATCTCAAGGGCCTGGAAGACGCTTTCTTACGGCAGTTCGGCTTCCGGATCTCCCTTATGAACGAAGAAGACGGCGACCTGGGGGACTACCTCATCGAAAAAGTCATGGAGCGCTACGAGACAAAATCTCAAGACATCGGCCCCGAGCTTTTCGAGCACTTGCAGCAGATGGTCATGCTCCAGATCGTGGACAACCACTGGAAGGACCACCTGCTCTCCATGGACCATCTCCGGGACGGCATCGGCCTGAGGGGCTATGCCCAGGTGGACCCGCTGCGGGAATACCAGAAGGAAGGCTATGAAACCTTCATGGACCTGGTGCAACGGATCAAGGCGGATACCGTGGCCACCTTCTTCCACCTCCAGGTGCAGCCCCACCAGGAAATTCCCGAGGAAGCCCAACCGGCCCAGCAGCAGATGTTTTTCAGCCACAGCGACGGCGGCGACAGCCCCCCGCCCGTTCAGCGGGAACAGAAAAAGGTGGGACGGAACAGCCCCTGTCCCTGCGGCAGCGGTAAGAAATATAAAAAGTGCTGTGG
>CBFDAH010000211.1:0-4648 GCA_965602785.1 uncultured Syntrophobacterales bacterium | reverse complement strand
GTCCGCGACCCCTGGCCCCCTCCCCCGCCATAACTCCTGTCCCCCTCCCCAAGAAACTTCCCCGCTCAGGCCAGCTCTGTGGCTCGATGAAAGGCCTGGCGGGCCTCCGGCGCCACGGAGGTGAAGCGCACGTTGGCCTGTTGAAGACCGTCGGGCCCGGGCGAAAGGCCAGTAACCTTACCGAATATCCGGCCCGGCAGCACCTGCCCATAGGGATCCAGGAGGTGCAGGCGCACGTCCTCCCATTCGGCCAGTTCTCCCTCGAACAGGACCTGGGCCCTGGTATCCGACAGGTGGGTAAGCCAGGCGGTGGTAAGGGTGGAGACCACCACTTTGTCCCGGATGCGGTCCAGGTGTACAGGCAGGCGCTGGGGCAGGGGCACCAGATCCTCCCGGCGCGCTTTCAGCCGCAGGTTATAAGGCCCTCCCAGAGCCCGCACCTCGTGGAGGGTGACCTGGCCGGGGACGCCTTTCATGCGCACCTCTAAAACCTCCCCCGTCTCCGCCAGGTCTTTGACCTTGCTGTAAGTGGGGTCGCTGATGAGCACCTGGCCGGCGGTGGCCAGAGACTCGATGCGGCTGGTGAAATTGACGGGGGAACCAACCACGCTATACTTGGTGCGGAGTTCCGAGCCGATATTCCCCACCACCACGGCGCCGGAGCCCACCCCGATACCCATCTCCAGATGGGGGAAGCCCTCCCTGGCGTTGGCGTCGTTAAGCTCCTCCATAGCCGTCTGCATGGCCAGGGCGCAGGCCACCGCCCGGGCCGGATGGTCTGGCTGATGTTCCGGGGCGCCGAAAAAGGCCAGGATGCCGTCCCCCTGGATTTCATCAATAACCGCCTGGTATTCCATGAGAATTTCAATCATCTTTTCCAGGTAGCGGTTGAGGAAGGCAATAACCTCTTCCGGCTCCATATCCGCGGAAAGGGCCGTAAAGCCCCGCAAGTCGCTCATGAGGATGGTGACCTCTCGAGTCTCCCCTCCCAGAGCCAGGGCCCCCTCTGATTCCAGAAGTTTTTTTACTACCTCCTGAGTAACGTAGCGGCCGAAGGTGTCCCGGATGAAGTCCCGCTTGGCGATATACTCCGTTAATTGTTCCCCCAGATGGTTAAAAGAACGGGCCAGTTCTCCCACTTCCCTGGCCCCCTTGGCCGGAACTGCCACGGCAAAGTTACCTGCGCCGATTTGCTTCACCCCGTCCCGCAGCCTGAGCAGGGGCCGGGAGATGTTGGCGGCAAAGAAGATCCCGAAAATGACGCCGATAAGAGAGAGTGACGCTCCGCCGATGAGCCCCACGACCTTCACCTTCCAGTCGATCTCGGCGGCATGCGCTTCAATAGCCCGATTGGCCTGGGCCTGGACGGAGTCCCCGGCACTTTTTATCTGTTGGTGCACCGGTAGGAAATATTCGTCGATGTTGACCGCCGCCACGACCACGAAGGGGGTCCCGGGCACCCGGGCCAGGGCCATGAACTTCTGGCGCTGGCGGTTTTGTGGGTCTATGAAGCTGTAGTAGCCCTTGACTTTGGGTTGGGTGAAGGAGCGTTCCACCAGCTTCCACATATTGGGAAACTTCTCTTTCCATAGAACGAAATTTTTCCCCTCCACGTCTCGGTTGGGGTGCAAGACTGCGACCCCCCAAATGTCCAGCAAATCAGTATATCCCGCCACCCCATCCGGGGTGCAAATGTTCTGGACGGCGAGGCGCCGCAAAGCCGGGTTGCGGCGCATTTTGTGGTAATTGAAGGTCTTCTGCCCGGCAAGAACGGTGGATAATTCCCGGGCGAGAAAGTCAGCGATATCTTCCACGGAAAATTCGCCATACTTGGTCAAGATCTTTTCGGACAGCTGGAGGTTGGCCGCGGTAATTTTTTTCACCCCTTGCTCTGCGAAGGCCAGATTCTTTTGCAACAACTTGTCACCCACCAGTTCGGCGCCCACCAACATACCAAGGGTAATCAGGACGACCAATGTCAGATGCGACAAAATCAGGGAGGTGCGAATGCTCATGCCTATCTCCATTCGGTCCGATGGAACTTAGATTTTTCACCACCATACAATATTACGGGGATTATATAGTTTTACTTGAGGGAACAATAGTAAAATTGGCGAAATAAGGGGGGGAGGAAAAGGGGACTTCAAAAAAACAATAAGGCCGGCGGGTCCCGCAGTTACCGCCGACCTTCAGGTTCCGGCGACCATAGGCGGGAAACTCTCTCCTTAGGAAACTTTCTTCCAGTTGACTTCAAAGGTGTTGTCGTAAAGGGTGTACAGGTGCCCCATCATTTTCCCTACCCCAGGAGGGGTATCGTCCCTGACCTTCCAATAGGCCAGATAGATGGCCGGGATCATGCGCGCCTCTTTGGATTGTGGGTCATCGTCAATATTCATCCAGACTTCGCGCTTTTCCATGACGCGCCATAGGGTGCCGTACTTCTTGCTGCGCACCGTTTGCCCGACTTCGGGTAGGCTCTTTTGACGGATAATTTTTTCGTACTCTTTTTCGGTTTTTTTCATGGCCGCCTCCCGACTCAATAGGATTTACCTAAAAAGTAAGTATGGCGGCGGCGCCATGCAAGCGTGGGAACGTTATTATCCGCAGGTTGGGGGCGGGCAGGAGGCTGGCTACTCTTCCAGAATTTCCCAATAGAGGGCAAAGGTGCGGTCGTCCAGGGTATAGCTGTGACCGATGGTCTTGCCCTTGTTGGGGGAGGGCTCCGGTCTAGGCTTCCAGTAACGCAGGTGAATGGCGGGGACTAGCTGCGGGGCGCCCCCCTCGGGAGGGACCGCCGTCACCCAGACTTCCCGTTCTTCAATGACTTTCCAGGTGGTGCCGTGGAATTTGTGCCTGACCCTTTGTCCCACCCGGGGGAGGCCCAACTGTTCTCGCAAGGTCTTGAAGCGGTAAACGGAAAGCTCGTCTTTTTCCAGAACTTTTTCACCATACAGGGAAATGGCAATGGCCCCGATGGGTGCGGTAACCAGAATGGAAAGCACCGCCACCGCCAGGATGACGTCGCCCCCGGCGATGCCGGCCTCCAGGGGAATGGCGCCGATGGCCGCCTGCACTGTGGCCTTGGGGATGTAAGAGATGACGCAGAAGAGCTTTTCCCTAAAGGTGAGACCGGCCCCCAACACCGAGAGATAGGTGGCCCCGGAGCGGAACACCAGGCCGATGAAGATCACCGCCAAACCGGCCAGCCCGGAATTCCAGGCCACCGACAGGTTTACTTGGGCCCCCACCAGGACAAAGAGGAGGAGTTCGGCGAAGACCCAGATGCGCTTGAGTTTCTGGGAAATCTGGTGGGCCAGACTCTCCTGTTTTTCCAGGATGATAAAGCCCAGGGCCATGACCCCCAGGAGGCTCGCCATGGGCAGGAAATTATGGGTCAATTCCTCAAACCAGGTGAGAATGATGGCCACCCCCAAGACGATGATGGTGCGCCGGGGGCTGATGAACTCAAATTTGGTGAACAGCCTATAGAGGAAATAGCCGGGAATGAGGCCCATGGCGATGCCCATCACAATGGACACCGGTATGCTGGTAATCTGCCAAAGAAAATTGACCTGCTGGCCTTTGGCGATGGCCAACAGGATGGTGAAAATGACGATGACAAAGACGTCATCGATGGCGGAAGCGGCCAAGACCAGGGTGGGGATGCCTTTCTTGGCCCCCATGCCCTGCTCCATGAAATGGATCATCAAAGGCACCACCACGGCGGGGGACACGGCCCCCAGGATGGTACCCAGGATGGCGGCTTCCATGGGCGCAAGGTCGAGGAAAAAGGGGGCTACCAGGACCACCCCGGCGATCTCGAAAAGGGCGGGGACGGAAGACATGAGGATGGCCGGGCGGGCGGTGCGGTGCAGCACGTCCTTCCGGAGCTCAAAGCCGGCCCGGAGCAGGATGACAATAAGGGCGATTTTGCGGAAATCGGCGGAGACCGCCATCATTTCCGGGCCCAACAAACCCAAGACATGGGGTCCCACCAGCATGCCCACCAGGAGCATGCCCACCAGCCCCGGCAGCTTGATTTTGCGGAAGAGATAGTCCGCGGCCAGTCCCAACACGATGATGACGGCCAGGCTGATGGCCATGCGCGCCCCCTGGGTGCCGGTGATGATACCCTGTGGCCCGGCTTTCGGGCCGTTGTCCGGGATGAAAAAAGCTCCTGACTGCCACGTGGCGCCATCAGGAGCTATCAGCGTTGCCGGGGTTCGGGTGGCGCGTCGCCTGCCTGCCCCGGCGAGCCCCATCGCCGTCTTATTCGCCTTTATAATGGCACGAAGCCTTAGAGTCAAGCCGAAAAGGAGACCGGGGCCGGGGTTGGAAAAACGCCGGGGACTCCCCTGGTTCACCCCGGCAAACCTATTGACAAAGGCCGGTACCCTACGTATAAAAGAACGATAGTTGGGGGATCGTCCAACGGCAGGACTGCAGACTCTGGATCTGCCTATCTAGGTTCGAATCCTAGTCCCCCAGCCCAATTATGCTCCCCGGTAGCTCAGCAGGTAGAGCGGGTGGCTGTTAACCACTTGGTCGGCGGTTCGAATCCGTCCCGGGGAGCCAGGGCAATAAAACCCCTTGAGATTTCAAGGGGTTTTTGTTGTTGCGCGGAAGATTTTTGGAAATATGACACTTA
>CBFDAH010000210.1:0-4665 GCA_965602785.1 uncultured Syntrophobacterales bacterium | reverse complement strand
CTGGCCGCCAACCCCCCGCGGGCTTCCCCTGACTGCCCCCCCAAAAGGCGCCAACCAGACGTTGGTTTAAGGGTTAGGCCCTTGTTTATCCTCAAAAAATAGCTACATTTTAACTAGAACGGCTCTAGCAAACAAGCGGCCGGGGGGCTGGCCAAACCTGCCGGATTTTATGATGAAAGGTATCAACCATGCCTGCTGTGACCAAAAAACGCAAGTTCTGGGCTTTGATGGGAATCCTGGTCTTTCTCCTTTTGAACCATCCCTTACTGCAAATTTTTAACCGCGACACTTTGGTGGGAGGGGTTCCAGTTCTACTTTTGTACCTCCATGGGGTTTGGATCTTGGCCATTGTTGCACTCTATGCCTTTGGTGGCCGCTTACCTTCCCGGGAGTAAGCCAGCCGGAATGAAAGAATTATGCTCAGCACGGGTCTCGTAGCAGCCTCAGCTTTTGGCTACCTTTTCCTGCTTTTTGCCATCGCTTATTATGGTGACCGGCAACGGGCCCGGGGCCGGAGTATTATTGCCAACCCTTATATCTACACCCTCTCTCTGGCGGTTTATTGCACTGCCTGGACGTTTTTCGGCAGCGTCGGCAAGGCAGCCACCTCGGGCGTGACCTTTCTCACCATCTATCTCGGCCCCACCATAATCGCCTTTTCCTGGTGGTTTGGATTGCGCAAACTGATCCGCATCTGCAAAGAAAACAACCTCACCACCATGTCCGATTTCCTGACGCTGCGCTATGGCAAAGGAGTCTTGGTGGGGGCGCTGGCCACCGTGGGAGTGCTCCTGGCCATAACCCCCTATATCGGTCTGCAACTCAAGTCCATCTCCGACACCTTCAACATCCTGGTTTATAAAGAAGTGGCCCCTGCCCTGGCCATCCCGCTTTATCAAGATACCGCCCTGTATGTGGCCCTGATCCTGGCGCTTTTCGGCATTCTGTTCGGGGCCCGCCAGTTGGATCCCACCGAACGCCATGAGGGGTTAGTCGCGGCAGTGGTCTTCGAGTCCCTCATAGAAGTTTTTGCCTTTGTAAGCATTGGCCTCCTGGTGACTTTCGGTCTTTTTCAGGGCTGGGGGGAGATCTTTACGCGTATTAGCCAACACCCGCAATTTCATCAGCTTCTCCTGGTGAACACCGGGCCGCACAATAGCTATGCGCTTCTCATGGTCCTGACCCTCCTGGCTATGGGAGCCATCCACTTTCTGCCCCGCATGTTCCATATGGCAGTAGTGGAGAATACCGATGAAAGACATATTCTCACCGCCATGTGGCTTTTTCCCCTGTACCTGCTGTTGATGAACCTGTTTGTGATACTCATCGCCTTCGGGGGTCTGCTGTTGGGTTTGCCTCAGGACCAGGCCGACACCTTTGTCCTGCAAATCCCGCTGTTAAGTGGCCATCCCTATCTCGCCCTGCTGGTATTTTTGGGGGGGCTGGCTGCCTCCACCGGCATGGTGGCAGTGTCCTCCATCGCAGTGAGTACCATGTTTCTCAATAGCCTGGTGATGCCCCTGGCTATCCGGCTCAAGCTGCAAGAGCATGTTTCCCCGCATCTATTGACCATCAAGCGAGGCGCCATCCTGCTGGTGATTTTTTTGGGGTACGTCGGTTATCGTTTAGTTTGGCCTACTGTAATGCTGGTGGATATTGGCTTGATTGCCTTTTGCGGCGTGATGCAATTAGTACCCGCTATCCTGGGGGCCTTATACTGGCGGGAAGCCACCCGGTGGGGGGCCCTCGCGGGGTTAATGTCAGGGTTTTTCCTCTGGGCCTATACCCTGGTTTTACCCTATCTGGTTGAAGCTGGCTGGTTCCCTCTCAGTATTTTGGCGCAGGGCCCCTTTGGCCTGGCGTTTCTCAAGCCCACCGCCTTGTTGGGTCTCACCGGCCTGGATAAGCTCTCCCACGCCTTCTTCTGGTCCATGCTTATTAATGTCAGCACGTTTGTCAGCGTGTCCTTGTTAACCGTGGCCACTCCGGTGGAGGAGGAGCAGGCCCGGCGGTTTGTCGGAGTATTTGAACGGGAAAGAGAGCTACCTGTAGAGAAACGGTATACCTCCTTCCCAACTCTAGATCAGTTGACCCGCTTTATGGAGAAGCTCATCGGCACCCGGAAGGCCTCAGAAGCACGCCTGGAGTTTCTCCGGGAGGTGGTGATCCCTGAATCTGAGTGGGGGGACCGGGAAAAGCTCCGGTTGGCGGACTTCATAGAACGGACCATTGCCCGCTCCATCGGACCGGCGGCGGCCCGGGTGCTCAAGGAAGGCTATCTCTCCGCCATGGGCACCCGGATGGAAGACGTGTTCGACCTTTTCGGCCGGATTTCCAGCTCCCTGGAGGAAAGCGAACAACAACTAAAAAGGCGCGTGGCTGAACTCTCGGTGCTTTACGAAGCGGCCCGCAAATTGGCCTCTTCTCTTTATATTCCGGATCTTCTGGAAGGTGTGCTGGGGGTGCTGGAGGAACAGCTAGGGGTGGAAAAATGCGCCGTGCGGTTGTTAGACGAAGATGGCTATCTGCACATGAAAGGCTTTCGGGGTCTTCCACCTGAGGCCCGGGAACAGTTAGTAAAGCCCGAGCCCAACTCCCTTCTCGGGCAATGTTTGCATACTTCCCAGGTAGCTTCCGTGGCGGATGCCACCGCCATGGCGGATCGTCTCCAGGGGCTTTTGGAAGATGAAACTTTGGCCTCCCTGGTGCTGGCGCCCATCACCACGGAAACCCTGACCCTGGGGGTGTTGACCGCGACCAGTAGCCAGAAGGGCTATTTTACCAGAGAGCATGTCGAGTTCTTTCAATCCCTCGCCGGACAATTGGGACTGGCGGTGCGTACCGCCAACATCGAAGCAGCGCTGCGCCTGGACGAGTCCCGCCTCGAGGCGGTCTGGAAATTGAGCCAAATGACCCGGGCGACCTTGAGTGAGATCACCGATTTCGCCCTGGAAGAAGGCGTCCGGCTGACCAAAAGTAAGATCGGTTACCTGGCTTTCATGAACGAGGATGAAACGGTTCTCACCATGCAAGCCTGGTCCAAGACTGCCATGGAACAATGCGCCGTCCCCGGCCCACCCATGGTCTATCCCGTTAAGACCACCGGGCTCTGGGGCGAAGCCGTGCGCCAGCGAGCGCCGGTCATTACCAATGACTACGCCGCCCCCACCCCGTATAAGAAAGGCTACCCCGAGGGCCATGTTCACATCCGCCGTCACATGAATATTCCGGTCTTTGATGATGACCAAATCGTGGCGGTGGCCGGCGTGGGCAACAAGGACGAGGAATATGATGACTCAGATGTGCGTCAGTTGACTTTGCTGATGAATGGCATGTGGTGGCACATCAAACGCAAGCGGGCTGAAGAAGCCCTGTCCGCCGAGAGGAAGCTCCTGATCCATACCTGCATGGACGGCATCGTGGCCCACGACGTCACCGGCATTATTCGCACCTTTAACGACACCGCGGCCAGAATCCTCGGCTATGAGCCCGAAGAGGTCATCGGCCACATGAGTATCGAACAACTTTACGAACCGGATCTGATTCAGGATATCGACGCCAAACTCCACGACCCGGCCTTCGGGGGATTGGGCATTTTGGAGAACTATGAAACCTGGGGGCGACATAAGAACGGCACTCTCATCCCCATCTGGCTGTCGGCCCGGGTGCTCCATGAAGATGACCGGGAAATAGGCGTGATCGGCCATTTCCGAGACCTGCGGGATCGCAAGCGTATGGAGGAGGATCTTGTCAGGAGTGAACGCCTGGCCGTCCTGGGCAAGATGGCGGCCCACATCAGCCATGAAATCAAAAATCCCCTGATGCTCATCGGCGGGTTTGCCCGCCAGGTCCTGAAGGATATCGCTCAAGAACCGGAAAAAAATCTGGAAAAGCTCGGGATCATCGTAGACGAAGTCAAGCGCTTGGAAGACTTCCTCGTGGAGGTGGGGAGCTATGCCAAATTTTCCGAGCCCCAAAAAAGCTTGGGAAATCTCAACGCCCTGATCCAGGAAATTTGCTCACTCCTTAAGCCCAGTCTTAAGGAAAGCAATATCGAGCTCGTGGTGGAACTGGACCCCCACCTCCCGGAGATTTCCTTTGACCCCGGGCATATGCGCCAGGTGCTCTTGAATGTCGCTAAAAATGGTATCGAGGCCATGGACAGCGGCGGTGCCTTGACCATCACTTCCGGACAGCAGGCGGGTCGGCTCTTCGTGAAAATGAGCGATACCGGGGAGGGGATGTCCCCGGATATTCAGGAAAAGATTTTCCAGCCCTTCTTCTCTTCCAAGCCCAAGGGCTCAGGGCTGGGGTTGGCCATCTCCCAGAAGATCATGGACGCCCACCAGGGGGAGATCATCATTGACAGCGCCCCCGAGAAGGGCACCACGGTGACTCTGAGGTTCGAGATTCCGGGCCAGCCGTCCTGATTCTTTTAGGAAAAAAGGACCAGGTTGCTTGGACCTCTGCCACCTCCCCCAAACCCATTTCCCAAGCCCTTTGAGAGGCTCAATTATGGCGCGAAAGTCGGGCCTAAGGCCCGCCTTGCCGGCCCCCTAAGCGGGTTGGGAGGGGGATGTGGGGGGAGGGCAGGGATCAGTGGCACAGGTGTCCTCACCTGTGGAAGGCCCTGGGCGTGCCCCGGCGGGGCGCCCCCGCGGGCGG
>CBFDAH010000209.1:0-4835 GCA_965602785.1 uncultured Syntrophobacterales bacterium | reverse complement strand
CGGGTCCGTTGGGCCAGTTCCCCGCTTTTGCTCATGGGAGCGTCAAAGAGGATGGTCAGCGCCCCGGGGCGCTGGCGGGCTAGATACACCGCTAAGAGGCTGAGGGCCTGGTGGGTGGTGGGGGACTCCCGGTAGGCCCGGGACACCTGGGCCGCGTCCCTGATAAAACCGTCGTCCGCCGCCACCAGGGGCAAGCCCTCCAGGGCGCTCTCCAGGGTGATGAGGACGTTGTGGCCGTCCACCGCCAGGGGCTGTCCGGCAACATCCTGAAGCTTACGCAGCTTGACCCGCCGGGCCTCGGCCGTGGCTGCCGCAAACACCCCCCGGTGCAGGAGCTGCCGGGCGAGACCGTCCAGGTTGTAGCGGTTCCCCACGAGGGTCAGGCTGGCTTCCCGGGGATAGCCCCGGTTGAGGAGATAACGCAGGTCGCGAGCGGCCTGCTGCAGGGTAGTTGAGTCCGGCGGTGGCATAGTCTTTGGTGGAGGGGGCCAGGGACCATTGGCCCCTGCCCCAAACCCTTAAGCAAGAACGGTAGCACGGCTTCCAGCCCGTGCCGCACGGGCAAGATGCCCGTGCTACCGGCTTATTGTAAAGCAATGTAGGGTGTGCCCTACGCACCATCCATTGTTACGGCGCGTAAGATGCGCCCTACATTATAAAACCACTTTAAGGGATTGGAGTGGGGGTTTTAGGGGGAGGGGTAAGGGGCTCGCCCCTTAGCCCCTCCCCCTAAGCCACTAGCTCTGCAAATGCTCCCGGGCCAGCTTTTCTCCCAGGGCTCGGGCTTCGGCCAGTTCCTCCGGATCGGGGATGTATTTCACCCGGAAGCCCTCGTGGGCTATGGTGAGTCCCATGGCCTTAAGTTCCTCGGTAATGAGGCCCACCGCCTGGCCGCTCCAGCCGTAGGAGCCGAAGGCACAAGCGGCCTTGTTTTTGGGCTTGAGGCCTTTGATATAGGTGAGAAACTGGCCCACGGAGGGGAAGATAACGTTGTTGAGGGTGGGGGAGCCCAGCAGGAACAGCCCAGCCTCCAGGAGTTCCGCCACGATATCGCTGTAATGGGTGCGCCTGAGATGGTGCAATTGGGCCTCCACCCCCGCGTCCATGAGCCCCTGTACCAAAGCCCCGGCCAGCATCTCGGTGGAGTGCCACATGGTGTCATATATCACCAGGGCCTTGGCCTCCACTTCGCCGGCGGCCCATTTTCGATAGGCCTCGATGATTTTCCCCGGGTCCTTCCGGTAGATGAGGCCGTGGTCCGGGGCGATGATTTTGAACTCCAACCCCATCTCGCCTACCTGCTTTAAGAGCTTGGTGATGAGGGTCCCCATGGGCATGAGGATGTTGGCGTAATATTTTTTCAACTGGTAAGCGTATTCCTCCGGGTGTTGGGGAAGATCGTCGTCAAAGCGGGCGCTGGAGGCGTAGTGGGCCCCGAAGCCATCGCTGGAGAAGAGCAGCTGCTCTTCCTTGAGATAGGTCATCATGGAATCCGGCCAGTGGAGCATGGGGGTCTCCAGAAAGGCCAGGTTATAGCGCCCCAGGGAAAGCTCACTTCCCGTCTTCACCTCCGCGAAGGGCCAGTCCGCCTTGAAGTGGCGTCTGAGCCCCGCCTTCCCCTGGGGAGAACAGAAGATCTTTTCCGGCTTTACCCGGTCGATGACCTCGGCCAGGGACCCGGAGTGGTCCATTTCCACGTGATTGGAAATAATGTAGGTGATCTTCTCCGGGTCTATGATGTCACTTATGCGGGTCATCATTTCCGGGACAAAGCCCTTTTTCACCGTGTCCACCAGGGTGATTTTATCGTCCACGATGAGGTAGGCGTTGTAGGTGGAGCCGTCTTCGGTGAGATAGCCGTGAAAGTCCCGAATAGTCCAATCAATGGCCCCTACCCAATATACCCCAGGCACTAACTCTACTGCCATGTTGTCTCCTCCGTGTGTATGAGTGTTGGTGGGGGAAGGGGGGTCCCTCGGGCTGGAAGCTCCTGCTACCAGGGCCACGGGCCCTTACCCCTTCTCCCCCGCACTCCCAATCCCTTCATAGGGGTATTAAGAATTTCGGCACCAGCCGTAGCCTCTGGCTCCGGCTGGTGCCGCCCCGCTAGAGGGTTGGGAGGTGGGTGCGGGGGGAGGGCGGGGGAGCCACCGCTCCCCCGGCCCTCCCGGCAATTATCCTACAAGCCCTCCTTGGCCAGTTCTTCCAGGAGGGTTTTTTGTTTTTTGGTCAGGCTGGCGGGAATGTCCACAATGATGCGCACGAATTGGTCTCCCCGGCCCTTGCCGTTGGCGTGGGGCAGGCCGTAGTTTTTCAGGCGCATCTTGGTGAGGCTGTTGGTCCCGGGGGGCACCTTGAGGCTCATGGTCTTGCCGTCCAGGGTGGGAATGGTGACCTTGGTACCCAGGGCCGACTCGGTATAGCGGATATGCCGGTCCACGTAAAGGTCGCTACCTTCACGCTTGAACACCGGGTGCTCCACTTCCTTGAGCTTGACGAAGAGATCCCCCGGCGATCCGCCCATGGGGCTGGGACGACCTTTTTCAGCTATCCGGAGGCGCTTGCCCGGGAGAGTGCCCGCCGGAATCTTCACCGACAGCTTCTCCACCTGGCCGCCCCGCATGAAACTGATGGACTTTTCGGTACCGGAGGCCATCTCGTGGAGGGTGATGGGCACCTCCACCTGCATGTCCTCGCCCTTGACGGGCTGGGCCATGTTCTGAAAGCCCTCGGGGCCGCCGTAGCGGAAGACGCGACTGCGGCCGCCGCGGCTGGGGCGGGCGCCCCGCCCCCCCTGGCCGCCGAAAAGCCGGCTAAAAATGCCTTCCGAGTCCCCCATGTCGAAGATGTCGCTGAAGTCGAAACCCCGGAAAATGTCCTCCTGGGAGAACTTGGCCCGGAAGGCCTGGGAGCCGAACTCGTCGTACTCCTTGCGCTTCTCCGCATTACTCAGGACCGCGTAGGCCTCGCTGACCTTCTTGAACTGCGCCTCGGCCTCTTTCTTATTGCCTTTGGCCTTGTCAGGGTGGTACTTCCGGGCCAGCTTTCGGTAGGCCTTCTTGATCTCCTCCGGGGTAGCGGTGCGGTTTACCCCCAGGATCTGATAATAATCCTCTGCCATGAACGCTTCCTAACGTGTTGCCCGATTTCTTAATTCATTATAAAACGCCATTAGATTTTGTCAAGGCGATAACGAAGATAACATTTTCATTTTATTACATAAATTAAGTTTGAAGCGCAAAGGTCCCGAGGTGAGAGCCGTAAGGCCCCAAGTCCCCTACCCTCCCTTCGACTCCCTGTGCTTGGCAAATCCGACTTGTTCTTGTCGCAATTTATGGGCTTGATAAATTTTTCTCTTTATGGTTAATTAACTCCATTCGCCCAAAGCCTCTCCGGTTTTGGGCCGGCATAGAAAATGGTAATATCCCACGTTAAGGAGGATGAGCATGACGGCGTTAATCGGCGGGCTGGTGGCAGTAGCGCTGGGGTTGATCAGCTTAGGCTTTTTCTGGAAGGATTTCCTCAGCTTGCTGGCCGGCACCATTCCCTTGTTGCTTCTTTTAGGAGGAGCCTTGGCAGTTTATCTCGGCTACGAAGAGGCTAAGGACAAGCTCTTTAAGAAACCCGATATCCAGCCGTACGAACCCCCGAAGGTTTCTGAGGTCGAGGTGGAACAATATAAGGAAGAAGTGGATCGCCTGAAATCGGAGATCGAGGGTCTAAAGAAGAAAAAGAAGTCTTAAAGCGCTTTGTGGCGGGCTATATCCAGATAGTCCGCCTGCCCTTTGGAGCGCCGCGTCGGCTTCCGTTAAGTATTTTGAAGTCCGCGCGGCGCTCTGTCTGATGACAGCCCGGTTCCATACCTCCTTGGCCGTCAAGCACAGGTACTCAGGGGTTTTCCCCTGAGTCCAGGGTGATCTCACCGGAGATTACCCGAAGCACCTCCCCTGCCGCGGTCTTGAGAAGCAAGGCGCCATCCGGGGCCACCTCCAGGGCCAGGCCCTCCAGTTCTTGCAGTCCCTGCCGCACTGTGACCCACTTTCCCAGGGTGACGGTGTGTTGCTTCCACTCCTCCAGGATTTTCGAAAACTCCTGGGCCAAAAACCGCTGGTAGAGGTCTTCGAACTCCTCCAGCCAGGCCCGAACAATGGGCGCCCGGAGAAAGGCGCGGCCCGTCTCCCGCCAGAGCGAAGTGGCAACTGTTGCCAGCTCCGGGGGGAAGTCCGCATTGTTGACGTTCAGCCCCAGGCCCACCACCAGATAGCGAATCTGGTCGCTCTCCGTCTCCATTTCCGTCAGGATGCCCCCCGCCTTCTTTTCTCCCACCATCAAGTCGTTGGGCCACTTGATCCCGGCTGACACCCCCGTTGCCCGGCTAAGGGCCCGGATCACCGACACTGCGGCGGTGAGGGTGATCCGGGGGAGATCTGTGGGGGGCAAGGGAGGGCGCAGGAGTAAGGAGGCGTAAATCCCCACCCCCGGAGGGGAGAGCCAGTCCCGTCCCAGCCGGCCCCTACCGGCGCTCTGGGCTTCGGCCACCACTAAAGAGCCTTCCGGCGCGCCCCGAAATCCCAAGGCCTTGGCCGTGTCGTTAGTGGAAATCGCGGAGTCGAAGTGGTAGATAGGCCCCCGGAAACGTTGGGTCTCCAGGCGGTGAAGAATTTCTTCAGGAAGGAGTTTGTCGGGTGCGGCCACCAGGCGGTAGCCCCGGCGGGGTTCGCCGAGAATGACATAGCCCATGGCCTTGAGACGGCGGAGGCGCTTCCAGACCCCGGCCCGGCTCAGGCCCATCCGGGCTGCCAGGATTTCCCCGGAGACAAAGCCGTCCGTCCCCC
>CBFDAH010000208.1:0-4895 GCA_965602785.1 uncultured Syntrophobacterales bacterium | reverse complement strand
GTTATAGTTCACTAAACCACTGGGCAAGGAAGCGACGCGATGATCAACTACTTGGTACTGGGTCTTATATTCCTGGACGTATGCCTCAACGTGGCGGGCCAACTCACCCTGAAATTCGGCATGTCCAAGATGGGGAATTTCTCCCTGTCCCTCCCTAATCTTACCTCGGTTTTCCTTAGGGCTGCGACGAGTCCCTACATCCTCCTTGGGCTTGGCTTCTACGGCCTGGGGTTTATGGTCTGGCTCATCGTCCTGGCCAAGGCGGAAGTGAGCTACGCCTACCCCCTGATCAGTCTGGGCTATGTCTTTACCGCCATCCTGGCCTGGCAGCTTTTCGATGAAAATCTAACCGTCGCTCGCTTTGCGGGAATTCTCGTCACCTGCCTGGGTGTCTTCCTCATCGCCCGCTCTTAGATACGTATGGGTATACGGGGGAGGGGGCCAGGGTTCTAAGCCCCGGCCCTTCCCTTAAAATTATCTTTTCACCCTCCTTGCCAGTTCCCGAGCCCGAGCCAGGGTTTCCGTAAGATCAAAGGCTAGAAGCCGCCGATCTTCCACCAGGACTCGTCCTTCCACCACCACGGTCTGGATGTCGGCCCCCGTAGCAGCATACACCAGGTGGGAATATGGGTCGTAGAGGGGAGTGAGGTGGGGCTGGTCCAGATCGATGACCACCACATCGGCCTTCAAACCGGGGGCCAATATTCCCACTTCCTTTTCCAGACCTAGAACCCGGGCTCCCTGGCGGGTGGCCAGGGACAGGGCCTCCCAGGCCGGGAGCGCCGTAGGATCGAGGCGGCGCACCTTGGCAAGTTTGGCCGCGGTGTCCAGTTCCGTGAGCAAATCCAGGTTGTTATTGGAGGCGCAGCCGTCCGTCCCCAGGCCCACGGGCACCTGCCGGGCCAACAGGTCCGTCACCGGCGCCATGCCGCTGGCCAGCTTCATATTGGACTCGGGGCAATGGACCACCCCGGCGCCGGAGGAGGCCAACAGATCCATATCCTCTGCCGTCAGAACCACGGCGTGGTCGGCCACGGTATTGCCTTTGAGAAGCCCCAAGCGGTGGAGGTGCTTCACCGGGGTGGCGCCGTAGCGCTCCAGGCAGTCGGCCACCTCTTTTTGGGTCTCGGCCAGGTGAATTATCCATCGCGTGGCATAGCGGTCCGCCAGGGCCTTGCTTTTTTCCAAGAGTTCCGGGGAGCAGGTATACACTGCGTGGGGCTGCACGGCCACCCGCACCCGGGGGTGGTCCCGGTAGGTGCGGCAAAGCTCCTCGGTGAACCGGAGGCCGTTCTCGGGGGGGCCGTAGTTGGGGGAGGGAAAGTCGTAGAGGACCTCCCCCACCACCGCCCGGATGCCGGTGTCCACTGCAGCCTGGGCCACCGCGTCGGTGAACAGGTACATGTCGCAGAAGGTGGTGGTGCCGGACAGGAGCATCTCCGCCACCGCCAGCCTGGTGCCCCAATAGACGAAATCGTGGTCCAGGTGGCGCTCCGCCGGGAAGATGTGGGAATTGAGCCACTCCTCCAGAGGCAGATCGTCGGCCAGCCCCCGGAAAAGGGCCATGGCGGCGTGGGTGTGGGCATTGATGAGGCCGGGGAGGATAAGCCCCTGGGGATAGTCCAGGACTCGCGCGGCGGCAAAGCGGGCGGTGAGTTCCTCTCGAGGCCCCACCGCCACGATGTGGGCGTCCCGGATTGCCACCGCGCCTGGGGTAAAGACTTCACCGGCTCCAGTCATAGTAACAACCCAGGCTCCGGTAAGGAGGAGGGAGACAGGTTCTTGGCCAGGGTTGGTCATTTTTTCCTCTGATTCGATTTACCGGCTGGGCTGGGCGAGGCAGGGGCCTCAATTTTCCGTTCCAGCAAACCGAAGCGTTGGGCTTCGGCAAAACGGCCGGCGGAACCTTTGGGGATTTTGAAACGATAGGCGCCCGGGGGCAAGGAAGACTTTTTGATCCACGGGTTGAGGGCCTTGAAGGCCTTGTAATACGTGCCGCAGGCCGCGGCCAGGCTCCGGACGGTTATTTCCTGGGTCAGGATGGCCTCTGCCTCGTCGTAGTCCAGGGGCTCATAGAGACCATCGGGAGGAATGTCAAAGCCAAAGGCCTTAGGGTCCTCAAGGACGACCTTGGCCGCCAGGATGCGGAAAATGTAACGCTCGGTCTCATTCGGCAGAGCCAGTTGATAATAATTATTGACTCTCTGGGCCGCCATAGCTCGTTGCACCCGGCCTTCCCCGCAGTTGTAGGCGGCCAGGGCCAGGGTCCAGCTCCCCAGTTGCCGGCGGAGGATTTTGAGGTAGCTCAGGGCGGCGTCGGTGGCCGCGCCGAACTCCAGCCGCTCGTCCACCTTCGGGGTGGTTTTGAGCTTAAAGCGCTGAGCCGTGGGTCCCATGAATTGCCAGGGGCCCAGGGCGCCGGCATGAGAACGGGCTCGCTGACGCAGGTCGCTTTCCACCAGGACCACGTATTTCAGGTCTTGGGGCAGGTGCCGGGCCTTGAGTTTTTTCTCTAATTCGGGAAAGTAGCGGTGGGCCCGCTTGAGCCACATGGTGGTTTGAGCCCGGCTCCACACCACGATGGTGAATTCCCGGTCCAGGGCCTCCCGGACGGCCCGCTCCTTCAGGGGAACGGTCTCCCCGCACAAGGTGAGTTTTTGGGGAAAGCGAAAATAGGGAAAGTTTACGGTCCCCACCGCCGAGGCCGGGGCCGATGCCACCGGGGTCTCGGGAGGGCGGGCCGGCAGCGGTTGGGCCACGGGACCGCCAGGCCAAAGCCACAAGCCGAGCAGAAACAAGATAAATAAGATCATGGGTGCAACCTCGGGGGCGAATTGCTTAGCATTTACCCCAGCCCTGCCTTTCTGTCAATCAGCCCAGAGGACTTGGTTCGGACAAGGGCCACTTTTTTCCAATGGCTGGAAAGTTGTTGATTTTCAGAGATCCCAAGATATAATTGAACAAAATTTTGTAAAGGAGGTGATTCTAGGTGCGGCTGGCTGTGCTTTTCGTGCGACGGAAGTCCTGAAGCCCAGATCCCGCGAGAGCCTTGGTAAGGCTCTCCACACCCGGTGGGCCCCAGAGGGGCGTGGCGGACGGCCTGGGATCGGCTCCTGGTTTCCTGACTACCAGATAATCCTCCCTCCCCACTAAGCCATCGGTAAACTTCACCGATACTTTCCGCCAGCATTCCTCTCAGAGCCCGTTAATCCGGGTGGCAAGCGCACTGGGTCTCAGCGGACCGGCTAGCCTGCGACTTGAGACACCTGTGTCTCTGCCCGCGCCGGCAGAAAACGCCGCCCTTTTTAGCCATGACTCTAAAATGGCAGCCTGACCTAAGTGGGGCCTTGTGCATGGCGTTATATGGCATGAACACTTCAACTCGCCAGGAAGGCTGAGCCTGGTGGCAACTGAAATGACAAAATTTCTTTCAAGGCAATAGATTAGGAGTAGGACGATGCAAAACCGTGAACTTGATTGCCGGGGCCAGGCCTGTCCCCACCCGGTGCTCAAAACCAAGGAAAGGCTGGATCAAGGGGAGGCGCCCCAGCTCACCGTGCTGGTGGATAACAACGCGGCCCGGGAGAACGTCAGTCGCTTCCTGGAGCGGTCCGGTTATGAGGTGCAGGTGGCGGAACAGGAGGGCGCCTTCGCGGTCACCGGGACCCAGGGCCAAAAACCTGCCGCCAGTCCCGCAGAAGAAGCCTGGGAGGAAGCAGCCCCCCGCAAGAACCTGGTGCTGGTGGGCACCGACCGCCTGGGGACCGGCGATGACGTTCTGGGACAGAAGCTCATCAAGAGCTTTCTCGCCACCCTGAAAGAGATGGGGCGGGAGCTCTGGTGCCTGGTGCTTCTGAACGCCGGAGTCAAGCTTACCATTGCCGGCTCCGAAGTCCTGGCCAGTATCCAGGAACTGGAAAAAGAGGGAGTAATGGTCCTGGTGTGCGGCACCTGCCTCGACCACTTCCAACTCCTGGAAGAAAAGCAAGTGGGGGAGACCACCAATATGCTGGACATCGTCACCCACATGCAACTGGCCGATAAGGTGATTTCCCTCACCTGAAAGGAGGCCTGGGATGTCCGAGAAACCAGAGATCATCACTCCGGACATGACCCTTCTGGAGGTGCTGCACCAGCACCGGCAGACGGAGGCGGTGTTTCGGCGCTACGAAGGGGAGGCGAAGGGGTGCCTCCTGTGCCATGCCCTCTTTGAAACTCTGACGGAGGCTGCGGCCAAGCACGGGCTGGATTTGGCAAGGCTCTTGAAGGACCTCCGGGAGGTTGCGGCGGCCAGTGCCAGAGATGCGGGTGGGGAGTCATGACGGTAATCATGCTCCTGGGGCTGGCCGCAGTGTTAATGCTCTTGGCAGGGGGTCTGAGGTTGATTCTAAGAGCCAGGTCAGCACGGATTCCCTCCTGGGAGGAGGTGCAGGCCGCGGCCGAGGACGGAGGGTACCGTCTCATCAATACCGGGGAGTTAGCGGCCCTCGACCGGGATGAGACCGTCCGGGCTCTCCTGGTGGACACCCGGGTGGCCGGGGAATACCGGGGGGGCCATATCCCTGGAGCAGTAAACTTCCCCTTGACCCCTACCTGGTGGGGAAAACTCTGGGCCTACAGGTCCCTGGCCCGGCTTTTGGGCCCGGACCAAGGCCTGGCCGTGGTTTTTTACTGAAGGGGCCCGGACTGAGTCAAAAGTGACTCCGCAGCCAGGCTGGCTGTGAAACTGGGTTACCAGAACGTCTACCGGGATCCCCTGGGATTTCCGGAATGGCAGAACCAGGGGCTGCCAGTAGAAGGTGGCACCTGAGCCGAGTTGTTTTAAGGAATTGAGAGCTCTGGGAAATGTATTTTTGGGGGGAGGGCCAGGGACCTGAGGTCCCTGCCCTCCCCCC
>CBFDAH010000207.1:0-4918 GCA_965602785.1 uncultured Syntrophobacterales bacterium | reverse complement strand
CCTGCTGATTACGAATCAGCTGCTCTACCACTGAGCTATGCCGGCCCTCATCAAATGTAATCCGGGAAACGCCTTTTGGCAACCGCGGAGTGGCTCATCTGTCATTCTAGCAAGGATTGCCAAACATTCAGGCTCCGTGCCGGGCCTTTTTCTCAGACGCTGGCTTCAGGGTAAGCTGCTATGAGTTCCCTTACTACAAGCTGCAAGAGACCCAAAACTGCGTCCAGATACCAGAAGCGGTCCAGGTTGGCGGGGACGGTGAAGGATACCTGGGCCGAAAATTCCTCGTCGGCCTCCCAGAGGATCACCTCCACGGTCAATCCCGGAAAAACCTGGAGGGCCAACGCGGCGTCTCCGGCCTCACGCTCTGTCGCCCCCAGACGCCGCCCAGCCTCCAGGAAGGCCGGCCGGTGAGAGCCGAATATCTCTTCCAGGGGCGCATTGGGTAAGGCGTGGGGCCCCCGAGCCACAAAAAAGATGGTGGCCCCCGTCAATTCCAAGGGACTGACCGGTGCACCCAGAGCTGAGGAGTCAATTTTGAGCAAGTAGAGCAGGGCGGTCAAACAGGCCCGAAAACCCGGCTCCCTCTCTGGCGCCTCCGTTATCCAAAGGCGCTCTTGCTGCAGGTCAAGGGTCAATTCCCGATTCAGAAAAGGCAAGCGCCAAACAGAATCCTGAAGAGTAATCCCGGTTCGTCGTCGTATATCCGCTGGATCTGCTTGCCGCAGTTCCTGCCAGTAATCAGCATTTACTTCAGAGCACTTTTCGTACAGCATGAGCGTCTCCTGGGGGAGAGGATATCCCGTTTCCCGCAACAAAGTTCCGCCATAGACTACTAGTGGAAGCGGAAAATCTATTTCTCGGTCACCCTGAGCCGCAGGTGAAGAATCTAAATTCTTCGCCGCCTCAGAGGTAGCTCAGAATGACAAAAAAGCCCCCCAAATTTTAGGCTCGGAGAGTTATCTCTCTTGAGACTATTGTAAAAATTTCCTTAACCTACCATAATCAAAATTTCGGTTGGAGAAAATTTTTCCAAGTCCTTGGACCCCGTCTCTCAGAGAACTGAGATACGATACCTGATAATCCTTATATACTCTCCTCGGGATGACAATATGAAAAATTTCTTTTATCCCCAGAGCGTCGCCGTGGTCGGCGTCTCGGAAAACCCGACGAACCTGGCCCGGGGCATTGTCCTGAATTTACGTGGGGCCGGCTACCAGGGGAAGATTTACCCCGTGGGGCCCCGGGGCGGTCAGGTCTTTGGGCTGCCCATCCTCACCCACCTCCGGGAGTTGCCGGAGCCCGTGGATCTGGCCGCCATCCTCACCCCGGCCCGCTTTGTGCCCCAGGTGGTGGCGGACTGCGCGGAGTTGGGCATCACCCGGGTGGTGGTGGAGTCCGGCGGTTTCTCGGAGTTGGGGGAGGAGGGGCAGGCCCTGGAAGAAGAGGTTAAGCGCCTTATCCAGCAGCACAACCTCAGGCTCATCGGCCCTAATGGCCTGGGGGTGATTAACCTGGAAATCGGCCTGTCGCTGCCCTTCTCCGAGATTACTCCCGTGCCCCGGCTTGGCAGCGTCTCGGTGATTTCCCAGAGCGGCGGCGTGGGCATGCACGTGGTCGCCTGGATGCACAAAGAGGGGGTGGGCTTAAACAAGTTCCTGAGCCTGGGCAACAAGCTGGACGTTAACGAAAACGAAGCCCTGGCCTATTTCCTGGACGACCCGGGCACCGAGATGATCTATCTCTACCTCGAGGGCCTGGAGGACGGCCGGGGTCTTTTGGAGGTGGCCAAGCGGGCCAGCAAGCCAATTTTTCTGCAAATCGCCAATGTGGTGCCGGAGACTTCAGCCATTGCCATGTCCCACACCGCTTCCCTGGCCACGGACGAGAAAGTGGTGGAAGCCGCCTGCCGCCAGGGCAACATCGTTCGGGTGCTCAGCCAGGCCGATTTCCTCATCGCCGCCAAGATGGTGGGGCAAGCCCCGGTGAAGGGCAACCGCCTGGTGATCCTCTCCCGGAGCGGCGGCGAGGCCGTGGTAGGTGCCTACGCCAGCAAACGCTATGGGTTCACGCTCCCTCCCCTGGTTCCGGAGATTACCGACTTCATCCACGAAAGCTCCCGCTCCAAGATCATCAAACCCACCAATCCCATTGATTTGGGGGATATTTTTGACTTTGGGGTCTACTCCCGGGTTATGGACCATCTCTGCCAGGACCCGGGGGTGGACGCGGTGCTCCTGAACCACGGCCCGGTGTATGAACCGGAACGTCCTGGAGCCCGAGAGATGGCCCGGCACTTTGTCGATACCTCCCGGGCCGCCAAAAAGCCCCTGGCTATTAGTGTCTGCTATACCCTGGAAGAGGAGGACTTCTTCCGGGAAGACCTGGGTGTGCCGGTTTTCCATTTTCCGGGTCAGGCGATACGATCCCTTGCTTACAGCCGGGACTTCAACCTGAGGCCTCCGGCGGATGATGCCACGGTTGACCCGCCCAGCTTCGACGAGGTGAAGATTTCCTCCTTGTTGGCCTCCGCAGGTTCCGACGGCTTTCTTTTCATGCCCCAAGCCTTGTCTCTCCTGGAAGCTGCGGGCCTTCCCGTGGTGGGTTGGCGGGCCGCCGCGGATAAAGAGGCCGTGCTAAGGGCAGCCTCTGAGCTGGGCTTCCCCGTGGTTCTAAAACTCTCCGCTCCTTCCCTGGTGCACAAGACCGAGGCGGGGGGTGTGGTGCTTAACTTGTCCGACTTCGAGGCCGTGGCCACGGCCTTCCAGCAGCTTGTCGAGGTCGCCCGGGAGCATTTACCTTCAGATGAACCCTGGCAGGTGGTGGTCATGCGCCAGGTGGCCGGGGGCGAGGAGGTGCTTCTCGGGTCCCGCCGGGATGAGGCTTTCGGGCCCGTAGTAGCCTTCGGGGCCGGGGGGGTATGGACCGAAATCCTGGAAGACCTGGCCCTCCGGGTGGCCCCCATCAGCCCTCGGGAGGCCCGGCGCCAGATCCAGGAAACCAAAATGGGCCGCATCCTGGCGGGCGCCCGGGGTCGTCCCCCCGCTGACCTGGAGGCTCTCAGCCGGGCCCTGTCTGCTCTGTCCCACCTCATGGACCGCTTCCCCCTCATCCAGGAAGTGGACCTGAATCCGGTGCGGGCCTTTTTCGGGGAACCGGGCATTTGGGCCCTGGACGTCCGCATTCGGGTAGGGGAGGGGAGGGGGGCATAAGTTCCCGCGCCAGACGGGCCTTGGTTACCGGGAGGCCGGCAACCTGTATGGTCGGTGGCCCAGGCATCCCGGCACATCTCGATAAACAGCAAATTACCAAGGAGAATAAGGTTACGAAAAATGTCTGTGCAACTGTGGTTAATGCCGGTGTTCGGCATCCTGGCAGGTTTGGGGGCCTCCTTCTCAGGTCTGGGCGGTGGCTTTCTCATGGTGCCCCTGCTCATTTTTCTGGGGTATTCGGCCCAAAACGCCGTGGGCACTTCATTCCTGGGCATCTTCGTCATTTCGCTGTCGGCTTTGTTCGCCCATGCCAGACTCGCCCACGTGGACTACCAGACCGGCATCCTCCTGGGCCTGGGGGGTATTCTCGGGGCTCAGGTGGGTGCTTACCTGCTGCAGTTCGTGCCCACCCAGGTCTTCAAGAAAATCTTTGCCGTAATTATTCTGGGCATGGCCATCTATATGTTTTTCAAAAAATAACTTCGGATAAATGCGCTGGGGAGGGGGGAGGGCGCAAATGCGTACGAGGTTTCCGCCTTCACTGCGGCTGGAGGGAAAGCTGGCGCTGCGGGAGAAAGTCCTTTTTCAATAACCCGGCCAATTTCCGGGCCACCATTTGGCGGCCGGCATCCTGCAGGTGAATGCCGTCAGATTGGTATACCATCTCTTGACGCGCACAGAGCACGTTTTGAAAGTCCACAAAATAGGGTTTCCCACGCAAGCGGTCGGTTAGGGCCTGAATTGTCACCTCGTGGTTGAGGCGCAGAGCCGAAAATTTCTCCAAGAGCAGCACCTTTTTTTCTTTTTCCCGAAGAGATGCCGGGACCTCACAGGTTTCCACATACCACACGGGTTGAAAAACCAGATAGAACCTGGCGCCCCAGGCTTTGGCCACTTTGTTCACATAGTCATAACGCCGAGTATTTAATTCCGCAAACTTCTTCAATAACGGGGACTTGGAGTCAATAGTCACCATACCATGCCGGAACTTATCGTATAACTCCTTGGTAAAGGACGCCATAACTGCCGCGTTGAGGGGTTTTAGAAGGCCCCATAAACTTCGGTGGTAGCTCTCGATGAGGGCCCGCAGACGCCGATACCCATGATGCCCATAAGGTGTCCGGTGCTGACAGAAATAGGCGGCGTCGTTGGCCGCGTCATAGAAAATAATAACATCCGGGGGCACGGGGTTTTCGATCAATTCTTTCTGGAGGTATTTGGTTTCCAGGAGGGAATTGAAACCATCCACCCCGAAGTTGATCACTACCGCCGGCAGATAAGGCTCTACCCGATTAAGGTAGTGCGACAGGTAACTGGGGATGGTGCGCTCGTCGTGATCTGTCGCTCCCCTGGTGGTGGAGCCGCCGAACATCCAGATGATTTTATGGCGGCTTTTGTCCGGGGGATTTGGATTATACAAGGTGCGGCGGTTGCTTTGGTGATTGATATAAATGGCATAGGGGTCATAATCCACCCCTTCACCTTCCCGAATTTGCCCGTACAGCAGATAGATACTGGCAGTTACGATGACAAAACTGAGAATTTCCAGGCAGATCAGGGCGATGACCCCCCATTTGATCAACCACCATGCTGTTTGGAAAAACTTCCTCACGCAGTCACCTTTATATCCCCAGCTTGCCTCAGCTTGAGCAAAATTGGGCCTGATTCAAAATATAGTATACTACCAAACAATCCCTTACCCGAAA
>CBFDAH010000206.1:0-4940 GCA_965602785.1 uncultured Syntrophobacterales bacterium | reverse complement strand
ACTGTCCACCACCATGAGGCTTTGGCCCCGGAGTGGATCAATTTTGTAGATGTGGAAACTGCTGGGCAGGGGGAGCGACCTGAGGAATTCCCCGAACTTCAGCATTTGTACGAAGCTGGTCTGGATGTCCACCGTGCGGCGGAGGATCATGGAAAGGGAAATACGGAAAGCCCGGGCAAAGTGTTCGTTGATCACCTCCATGGTGGGCATGCGGCCCCGGATGATGCGCTCCTGGGAGTTGAAATCGTAGGGGCTGATTCCCCCATCGAGGATTCCCTCTTCGGCTTCGACCTCGATTTCCCCATCTATCATGCCCTTGAGAAGGGCATCCACCTCGTCCTGGGAGAGAACTTTGGTCATGAGGCCCGCCTATTGCGCGACAAACTCTGTAAAGAAGACATCGCTAACTTTCTTGCCGTCCGGAAGTGCAGAGACTCTTTTTTTGATTTCCTTCTTCAACCTCTGCTTTCCCTCCAACGTGGAGAGGTCAAGGTAGGTCTTGCTGCTTAAGAGCAGGATGAGAGCGTCCCGGATCCGGGACAGGGATTTTTCCAACTCCTTCACAGTCTCTTCATCATCCACTTCCAGCTCTACCTTCAGTTTCAAGTAGCGTCGGCTCTCTTTGTCGGCCAGGTTCACCAGAAACGGGTCCAGAGGCATGACGACCCTGTGTTCAGGGGCAGCCTGGCTGGCTTGGGCTTCATGCCCTGCGGGAGGGTCATCCACCACCAGGACATAAGCCGCCACCCCCCCTACCGCCAGCAAGATGCCAACTACGGCCAGAATCAGGACCTTTTTCAAGCTACGCTTGGGCTTGGTCGGTTCTACCGGTGCCTCATTCTCAGTCTTTTTGGCTGCTTCTTTGGCCATTCCTTCTCCAAGTCTGGGTTTGCCTGTCAGAGAGCAATGAACGTGCCAGTTACGCCGACACCATGAAACCATGATCTTCTGGGCCTTCCAGGGTCAATTGCCTCCAGGACTGAGGGAAAGTATGGGTTTTACCCGTCAAAGTTCATATTATGCGTCAAAATATTGACACAAGCACTGCCGGGGATTTCTATTGCCAAGCAAGACATCCTGTGTTAAAAGAAAGTCAATTAATTTGATAGGATAGAGGAAAAAGGGCATGCCTCGACCCGGGGTGGCGGATCCCTACAGACAGCAGGCTCGGGCCGAGGGCTTCGTGTCTCGGGCGGCTTACAAGCTCATGGCGATTGACAAAAAATACCGTCTTTTTCGGCGGGGGCAACGCGTCCTCGACCTGGGTTGCAGTCCCGGATCCTGGCTCCAGTATATTGCTCTGCGCCTCGGGCCTGAGGGCCTGGCGCTGGGTGTAGACCTGGCGCCACTTCAGATTCCTCTGACTCCTCCCCTAGACTTTGTCTCCGGGGACGCCTTAAGTATAGACTTGGGGATAATCCAGGCTAAAAGTCCTTACTTTGACGTCATTGTCAGCGATTTGGCACCCCAGACCAGCGGCATCAAGGGGGTGGACCAGCAGCGTTCTTTGGAACTGGCCCAGCGGGCCTGGGAAGTGGCCCGTGAGCTCCTGGCCCCGGGGGGACATTTCCTGGTGAAAATCTTCGAGGGGCCGGACACCGGTCTCCTGGTGACCCAACTCAAAAAGGCCTTCCGGCAATGCCACCGCCTCAAACCGGCAGGGTCGCGGCCATCCAGCAAGGAATATTATCTTCTCGGCCTCGGTAACCAGACCGGGAACAAAAAAGAAGTCAAGAGCCTTAAAACCGCTATTGACTCGTCCTAGTCCAGTCTGTCAAGGAGGATGAGGCGCCATGTCTGGTCATTCCAAATGGAGTACCATCAAACGCAAGAAAGGCGCCCAAGACGCCAAGCGGGGGCAGATTTTCAGCAGATTGACCAAAGAAATCACCGTGGCCGCTCGCCTGGGAGGACCAGACACGGACGGCAACCCCCGGCTGCGGGCCGCCATTGCGGCGGCCAAGCAAGAAAATATGCCCAAGGACAACATCCAGCGGGCTATCAACAAGGGTACCGGAGAAGGCGGTGGCAGCCACCTGGAAGAAGTGACCTACGAAGGCTACGGTCCCGAAGGTGTGGCCCTCATGGTGGAGTCCCTCACCGACAACAAGAAACGCACCGTCTCCGACGTGCGCCATCTGTTCACCAAGCATGGCGGTAGCCTGGGAGAGCCGGGATGTGTGGCCTGGATGTTCGACAAAAAGGGGGTGATCGTCTTTGATCAGGCTGAAGTGCAGGAAGACGATCTCCTGGAGGCTGCCCTGGAATGCGGCGCCGAGGACCTCCAGAACACCGAGAGCCAGTTCGAGGTGCTCACCGACCCCAGCACATTCGTGGAGATCAAGGAGGCCCTGGAGTCCCGAGGGTTTCAGCCCATCGTCGCGGAACTACAGCTGAGGCCCCAAACCACCGTGGCCATCGATGAGGAAAAGCCGGCCCAAGTTATCTTGAAGCTCGTGGAATCCCTGGAAGACCTCGACGACGTCAACAACGTTTTCGCCAATTTCGACATCCCCGACCGCATCCTCGAGGCCTTGTTGTGACCCGGGTGGTTCTGGGGGTAGACCCGGGCTCCAGGCACACCGGCTTCGGCGTAATCCGAGGGGAGCGGGACCGATTGACCCATTTGGCTCACGGCCAGATCGCCGCACGCAGCCGGGCCCCCCTGGAACTTCGCTTATGTCAAATTTATGACGGTCTCGTGGCCCTCATCAACCAGCACCGTCCCCACTCCGTGGCCCTGGAAGATATTTTCCTGGCGGCCAATGTCAAAACCGCCTTCATCCTGGGACAGGTCCGAGGAGTGGTGCTCTTGGCTGCGGCCCAAGCGGAGGTGCCCATCCACCTCTACCCCCCCCTGGTGGTGAAAAAGGCGGTGGTGGGCTACGGCCAGGCCACCAAGGATCAGGTGAAGATGATGGTGGAAAACCTTCTGGGGCTCGAGGTCAGTAACCATCACGCCGCGGACGCTCTGGCGGTGGGGGTGTGCCACTACTTCCACGCCCGCCTGGGGTCCACCCCATGATTGGCTTCTTAGAAGGCGAAATTCTTGCAAAGAACCCGGGACTGGTGCTCATCAAAGTGGGGGGAGTAGGCTATACGGTGTTTATCTCCCTCAATACCTTCTATGCCATCCCTGACCCCCCAGGACCGGTGGCCCTCCGCATCCACACCCGCATCCAGGATGACGCCCTGCAGCTCTATGGCTTTTCTGACCAGGACGAAAAGGACCTTTTTTTAGAACTTCTCAGCATTCCCCGCATCGGGGCCCGCATCGCCCTGAACATCCTGAGCGGTATTTCCCCGGAAGAATTTCGCCAGGCCGTGGCGGGCAGCGATGTTCGCCGCCTGTCCAGCATCCCGGGAGTGGGACGCAAATCTGCAGAGCGCATCATTCTGGAGTTGAAAGACCGGCTGGCTACTGTACCGGTGGCGCAGCGCGCCGCCCCCCAGGAGCAGGAACAGCAGGACGCCTTTTCCGCCCTCCTCAACCTGGGCTATGCCAAGAAACTGGCGGAAAAGGCCCTGGACACCGCCTACAACCAGGGCGCCCGCAGCGTGGAAGACCTCCTCCGCCAGAGCTTGAAATGGCTGGCGAAGTGAGGTAGTGATTTAGTTGAGGGGAGGGGGCAGGGGTCTGCGACCTCTGGCCCCCTCCCCCACCAACCATATCCTTACACTTATGGACACCTGGGCCAAGATTATTATTGGGGACAGTCGGGAGATGGGTGAGGTGGCGGCCGGGGCCGTGGACCTGGTGGTGACCTCGCCGCCGTACTGGCACATCAAAGATTACGGCATGACCGGCCAGATCGGCTACGGCCAGAGCCTGCACGACTATCTCCGGGACCTCTACCGCGTCTGGCAGGAGTGCTTCCGGGTGCTCAGGCCGGGGGGGCGGCTCTCTGTCAACGTGGGGGACCAGTTCGCCCGGGCCACGGTGTACGGCCGCTACAAAGTCATTCCCCTCCACGCCGAAATCATCGGCCAGGGGGAACAGATCGGCTTTGATTTCCTGGGGAGCATTATCTGGCAGAAAAAAACCACCATGAACACCTCAGGGGGAGCCACCATCATGGGCTCCTACCCCTATCCTCCCAACGGCCTGGTGGAGATTGACTACGAATTCATCCTGATTTTTAAAAAACCTGGGCCGGGGAAAAAGGTCCTAAAAGAAATTAAGGAGGCTTCCAGGCTGACCAAGGCGGAATGGAAAGAATACTTCGCCGGGCACTGGCACTTCGGGGGGGCCAGGCAACTGGGCCATGAGGCCATGTTCCCGGAGGAACTGCCTCGGCGCCTTATCCGCATGTTTACGTTCGTGGGGGATACGGTGCTGGACCCCTTCCTGGGAAGCGGCACCACCGTCAAGACGGCCCTGGAGCTGGGGCGGAACGCCGTGGGGTATGAAATTAATGACTCCTTTGAAGAAAATATTAAAGAAAAGATTGGCCTAGCGGGTACACAACCACTTTTTACTGATATACAACTTATTAAACAAAAAAATAAATCGATTTATCTGCAAGATTTAGAGTATGTGCCCCTAATTCAAGATTCAAAACCCATACCCTCACCAAATGTCCTTGATGAGAAACCACAAAAGTTCTTTAAAGTTGTAGGCATTCAGGATGAAAAGACCGTTTTATTAGATGACGGTAAATTGGTGAGATTTTTAGGAGTGCAAATAAAAAATAAAGATGCCTCCAAGAAATATTTATATGATTATATTTTAGGGAAGGATGTAATTCTTAAAGATCTGGCCGATAGTGAAGATAATGGCATCGTTTCCGGCTATATGTTTTTGAAAAACAAAATTTTTGTTAACGCTTATTTGATCAAGTCGGGCCTGGCCTTACCCGATAATAGGGTAACCCATCGCCATGCCGATAAATTTCACCAACTGGGGCAAGAAGCCGACAGGCATCCTCATACGGCATCCC
>CBFDAH010000205.1:0-4992 GCA_965602785.1 uncultured Syntrophobacterales bacterium | reverse complement strand
GCTCCCCCGCTTCAAAGGTATGTCGTTTAAGACTACACCCAGGAGGGGGGCATGGATATCCAGGAGGTGGTCCTTGACATCCCGGACGCCCTTGCGGGGCACACTCTCCGCCTTGATGACCAGGAGCGTCCCTTCCACCTGGGTGGACAGGAGCGCGGCGTCTGTTACCGACATGAGGGGAGGCGAGTCCAGGATGACCCGGGTAAAGCGCTCCTGGACCCGGGTGAGAAGTTCCTTCATCCGCTCTGAGCCCAACAGCTCCGAAGGGTTGGGGGGGATGGCCCCGGCAGGCAGGAAGAAAAGGTGGGGCACCAGGGTGGCCACCACGGGCAGTTCCTCGGTCTCGCCCACCAGGAAATTGCTGAGGCCGGGCTCCCGGGGGACATCCAGGAGCTGGTGCAGGGTGGGCCGACGCAGGTCAGCGTCAATCATCAACACATCGCCTTCCGCCTTGGCCATGGCCGTGGCCAGATTAGCCACAGTCAGGGTCTTGCCTTCCTCAGGCATGGTGCTGGTGACCAGCAGAACCCGGGGAGCATGCCCCGCAGAGGAGAAGAGAATGCTGGTGCGCAGCACCCGGTAGGCCTCGGAGGCCAAAGGCTGATGGTCGTGGAACACCACGAGCTCAGGAGCCTCCCCCGGATTGGCCCGGGTGTCAATGTGAGGGATCAAGGCCAGATTGGGGATCTCCAGCCACCTCTCCACTTCCTCCGGGGTCTTGAGGGTGGTGTCCAGGTTCTCCAGAACCAAGGCGAGGCCCACCCCGAAAAACAGCCCCAGCCCCATGGCCAACACGAGGCTACGGAATTTCCGGGGTGAGATGGGCACCTCGGGCACCAAGGCCGGGTAAACGATGCGGATGTTGGTGGCGGGCACGTTTTCCGTGGCCGTGGTAGTCTTCAGGCTCTTGAGGACATTCTCGTACAGAGCCCGGTTGGTCTCCACGTCCCGGAGGAGCACCCCGTACTGGATCCCCACGTCACTTTGGTCCTGGGTGACGTTTTTCTGAGCCTCCAGGGCCTTTTGGAGATTTGCTTCCTGGGCCTTGGTCATGTTGTATTCATTTTTGATGGTCTGTTTGACCATGGACATTTCGGCGTTGATCTTACCCCGGGTGGCGGCCAGCTCCTGTTTGAGCTGGATCATGCGGGGGTGACCCTCGCCGTACTTTTTGGAGAGCTCTGATTGTTGGCTGATGAGCTTGGCTTCATCGCCCTTGAGGGTCTGGATAAGGGGGTTGTCCAGCACCTCGGCAATGGGTCGGCCGGCGGTCACTTCCTGGAAGCGGGTCTCGGCCTCCATGCGCTTGGTCTGGGCTGAGACCAGTTCCTTGTTCAACTGTTCCAGTTTCTGGGCGGTGATGCTCTCCTTGTCTTCTACGGCCACAATGTTATGCTGCCGCTTGTACTTGTTGAGCCGGGCCTCTGATTTCTCCAGGTTTTTGCGGGCCTCGGCCAGCTTCTTCTTCAGCCAGTCCGCGGCCTCCTGGGAGGCGGCAAAGCGCAGATCCAGGGACTGCGCGATAAAGGCCTGGCCCAGGGTGTTGGCCACCTCCGCAGCAAATTGGGGATCGGGGCTGGTGTAGCTCACGTCCACCAGGCTGCTGTCGCGCACCGGGGACACTCCCACGCCCCCCGCCACCGCACTCACCAGACTTTCTTCCAGGCGCTGCTTGGTGACGTTGTCCACATTGGCGGGGAGTTGCGAGAACATCTGGGCGTAGGGCTGACGTTTCCTCAGATTGAGCTTGGCCGCCACCTTCTTGGCCAGGGCCCGGCTTTCCAGGAGCTTGTATTGGGTCTGGTAGAATTGCTCCCCGGAGTAGTCATAATAGGTGGTTTGGCTTTGGGGGGTGTCCAGAAGTTTGGGGGGGTGGCGCTCGATGAGGAGCTGCACCGTGGCCTGGTACAGGGGGGTGGCGGTGAAGGTCTGGAGGGCCGACAGGGACACCACGGCAACAAAGACGGTGAGGATGGTCCACCGCCGCCTCACCACCATACGCAGATAATCATGGATGGTCCTCCCCCGGGGGTGGACCAGAGTTACTTCTTCTTCCATGGAAAGGACCTCAATTCCCGAATTAAAGAGCTCCTCAGAGAGATCGGCAGAAATTGCGGGAAGCTACAGCCAAAGAAGTTCTAGGCAAAGGATGGAGGCAAAAGGTCTGGCCTGCTGTCGAATAATCCTGCGTCTCAGTCCGATTTTAGCATAAATAAGAGAATGGCACCAGGTTCCGGATGGAAACCAGAGGCAGGCAGGACGCTGGCTTTGCCATTACCTCTTTTTCCACCCACCTCAGCATTTCCTCGGGCGAGGGTCGGCGCACCAACCTCTCCCGCACCGTTGACGCCGTATGGTCCTAAGAAACCTGAAGCCACCGGGGATGGTCCGGGCCATTAAAACCATGACTCTGGAGCCGTGATGACATCCCCGGGCTGAATGGGGTCGTCCAAGCTCACCTTGATCTTCTGCTTCCTACCGCCCTTTTCCCGGATGATATAGGTGCGCCGGGGAGAAGCCTTGTCCGTAAAGCCCCCGGCGGTGGTCACGGCCATGAGCACCGTCATATTTTCCTGGTAGGGGAAACGCCCGGATTTTTTCACCTGTCCCTGGACATAGTAAAACAGGGCTGGCACATAGACGGTGTCCCCGTTCTTGATTTCCACATTGTGCTGGGGGTCCCCCGACAGGGCGGCAGAGAGGGACACTTTGACTTTGTCCCCGGCCGGAGTCTGTGTCGGGAGGCGGGGTTGATCCGGCTGCTGTCCCGGCTGGGCCCTGACGAGAATGGCCACCGGGCCGCCGCCTCCTGTCTCCCCCGTGGCCAGGCCTCCGGCTAAAGAGATGGCCTCCACCACCGTGATGGGCTTGGTGAGGGGATAGGTGCCGGGTTGGTTGACGTTTCCCACCACGAAAAATTTCTGGCTTTTAAACTCCGACACGGTGATGGAGACGTTGGGGTCGATGACGTACTTGGGGCCGAGCCGTTTTTGCAACTCCCGTTGCAGTTCCAGGACGGTGAGTCCCCTGGCTTTGACCTCTCCCACAAAGGGAAAGGAGATATTGCCGTCCAGACCCACTCTCACCGTGCGGGCCAAGTCATCGTGGCCCCACACCCGGATCTCGATCTGGTCTTCCGGGCCCAAGCGATAGTCCTTCTGGGCCAAGCCTGGGGCCGCCAAGTTCATGAAAATCAGGATGGCGAGGAGCGCCATCATCTGCTTGAGCATGCAATAATCCCAACTAAAACAACATTTTCGTGAGTGGGGAGGATTCCTATATAATGTACCGGAAGCTTATTCTTCCCTTCTTTGCGCTGGATGTCAAAAAGAAGCCTGGACCCCAAAAAGGAGCCTGTGGTCATTATAGCTGTACCCGAAAAAATTGGAACCGCGGTTGATGTAATTATAATCGATCCGGGCCACGAGCCAGCGCGTCAGGGGGCGGCTCAAGCCTGCGCCGGCCCCGATGATGTCGTCGTTCCGCCGTTTAAACTGCCCTGCCAGGTCGACAGTCGAGTTGAGATAACGGTTGTTGAGGTAGAAGAAGGTAGCATAACTGTTAACCCGGAAGTAGTGCCACTCATGGTTCAAGGTTAACCAGACGCCGGTGTTGCGGTAGCCCGAGTTACCAAAATCAAGATCCTCCTGGAAGGACCGCTGGGCCGTTATGGTGAAATTCGTGTAGCGACTGTAGCGGTACAAAAGATTGGCGCTCATAATGAAGCTTTCCGGAGTATTGTTGCGGCCGGGAAAATCGGTGTCGTATTGCTTGAAGGTGTAGCCAAGCTTTACGGTGCCGGACAGTTTGGCGGTGGGGTCCCAGGTGAGGCCCACCAGGGGAGAATGAGCGTAGTTGTTGTCCGCTGGAAAACTGGGATAATCCCGGTAGGTGAAAATATACTCCACAAGGACCGCGGTTTTGGGCAAAAACTTATAAAACAGGGTAACGCCGGCATTTTGCTCGCTGTAATTGTTAATCTGGTCTCTTTGCTTGACAAATTGCAGGGTGTCAAATTGATAGGCCCCCTGCAGTCTCCAGCGGTCAGCAAGGGCGCGAGTAATAGTGAGGTAAGGAGTGGTCCGCCAATAGGTTCGCCTTCGGGCGAATACGGAGTTGCGCTCTTCGGTGGCGTACCGAAAGGTATTGCCGAAGCGCAGGCTCGTGCCTCCCCTGAAATTGAGGGTCATATCCGTGTTGATATTCTGGTTGTAATGGGACTGGTCGGAGAACCCGGTGTAGATGAAGCCACCCCCGAGGTATCCCACAGAGAGGCGGTGGCGCCCGGCTATGGGCAGCTCCGCCCGCAGCCCCGGACTGATGAGTACGATGAAGTCGCTTTTCTTGTCAACGGGGGTGAGAAAAATGTTACTGCGGTAGAGGCCGAAAAGTCCAAGGTAGGGGGTGAGGATCAGCTTTCCCACGCGGTGACTGCGCCAGCCGCGCTGCAAGGAGTCATAGGCCACCGGGTTGCCGTACGGTGCTAGAACTCCCCCCGTCGGTCCCAAGCCTAAGGTGCCGTATTCGGAAGGGCCTGCAAGGCCGGGGACATATCCCGGAAGTTCCTCCGGCCTTTCCGGAACTTTCTCCTCTGTTTCCTCGGTGGGAGTGGTGTCTTTCTTGGGCTCCGCCGCCCAGAGCGTGCCGGAACCCAGCATGATTAGCAAACTTACGGTCACCACCACGGCGCATTTCCCCCAGACGCTCATGGCACCCCCCTTTTTCCTAAAACTTTACATAAGCTCTATAATACCAAGCCTGTTTAAAAAATCAATGCAAAGAAATTTCTTCTTAACCATAACCAACCCACTGGCGACCAGGCCAGCAGGGCTTCCCAATCACAGCATTTTAGGCTGGGACCCCACCGAGGTAATGTGCCCCAGGGACCAAGGAGGCTAACTGCAGTACATGGAGTTAAGTGCTAGGTTACCCATGAGGGGGAACAGTTGCAGTTAACCACAACAACAAAGGAGGAGGCAACATGAGAAATTT
>CBFDAH010000204.1:0-5008 GCA_965602785.1 uncultured Syntrophobacterales bacterium | reverse complement strand
ATTAAATATAAGCATCTTAAAGGACCAGTCAACACGTGCACTGGGAAGGGCGAGGGGGGACAGGCTTCGCAGAGACTATCTTGTCATGGGCTGCTCATGTCTTGTTATGTCATGATCCTGAAGGAAGGGAAAAATCTCACCAGGCGAGGGCCGTGAGAGGCCAGCCTGGGCTCGGCAGGGCTGGTGGTGGCGGGTCATGGGTTTACCGCAGTTTGTCACCCGGTCCTGACCTGACCGAGTATTCTGTCACAGGAATATCTGGCAAAATGCTTGTAGGAGCGCAGCCGCAGAGGCGCCCCTAATCAGGGGGGACAACCGGGTCCGCCCCCAAGTTTGCGAGAACACTGTTGCCAGAGGAATACCCAGGCCAAAATACTTATCCCAGGCGCTCGTTTTGATAGAGAGCCCCCTAGCGGCCGAAGGTATCCGCCAGGAAGCGGGCAGCCCGGGCAGGGCCGTCGTACTTTTCCACCACAGCTTTGAATTCCCGGGCTCGGCGATGGGCCTCAGGGTCGTTCAGGAGCCGGTCCACCGCAGCCAGCACCGCCTCTGGGGTCACCCGGCGTTTGCGCAGGCGGATGGCGAAACCTTTCCGCACCAAACACTCCAGGTTGCCCTCCTGTTCAAAATGCATGCCCACCCCTACAACGGGGGTGCCGGAGAGGCAGGCGGTCATTACGGTGTCAAGTCCCCCGTGGATTAAAGACAGTTGGGCCAGGGGGTTGACTCTATGAGCCGGCAGCCAGTCGGTTACCAGGACATTGGGGGGCAGATTTACCTCCATGCCTTTCAGGAGCTTTTTCACCGGGGCGATAACCCGGTAGGGCTTGTCCCCGAAGCCTTCCAAAATCCGGGCTATCAGTTGTTGCTCCCCGGAACTCCCCATGGCGAAGTAAATGAGGGGAAGGTCCCGGGGGAGGTTGGCCACCTCGGGGGGAATCTCATGATTCAGGCGGGCGATGAGGGGACCGACACAGTGAAACGTGGCTGGCAGATTGTTTAGACCGGCGAATTCGGGCGGCTCGGCCAGGAGGGTATAGTTCCCCTCCCAGAAGGTCGAGCCCTTGAAAGGCTTGGCTCCGAACTGGAGGGCGGTGGCATTGAACGGCACCATGGCGAGACGGTTGACATACGCCCATAGACGGCGGGCCAAAGAGTTCAAAACCCGCTCGGGGAGCAGGCGCAGGGGACGAAAGTCCAGAAGGTCCGGCCAGGTGGCCCGATTTGACCGCCAATAACGGACCATAGAAGCGGACTGGGCCACCCACACCAGGGGAATGCCCGCCACCCGGCAGGAAATGGGTATGCTCAGGCATAAGCCGGTGACCACCGCCACGGGGCGCAGGGCCTTGAACCAGGCTAATTCCCCCTTGACCCGGGCCGTGAGATGCTCCACCGCAAAGGGATTGGCGAGAAGTTCCCAGCGGATGATGCGGTACAGGCGCTCGATCTTCTGGCGGGTGAGGCGGGGATGCATGGGAATGAGGGGAAAGCCGGCCTCCTCGATGAGACCCTCGAAATCGCCCCCATAGGAGGTAAAGACCACCCGGAAATCGTCCCGGCAGGCACGGGCGATCTCCACCATACGGGTGGTCTCGGCGAGGTTAAAAGAAGCGGTGGCAAAAACCAGAGTGTTCATCCGGCTTAACTTCCCATGGGGAACCTGCAGTAGAGGCCATGCGTTCTCCCCGCCAAAGCCTGGCCTCTCAGGGACTCTGGCCTTGAATGGAGAAACCGAGCCGCGGCGGTCCCGAGGGGTCCAGGTCTTACCCGACAAGGGTCACTTATATTTTTTCTTTTTTCTCTTCGCCATTTTTTGCACATATTTCAGAAAATCCGCGTCCTTATAGCCGTGGCTGGCAGCCTTTTTGACTTCCTCCACGGCCTCATCATATTTTTCCTGGTAGACATAGACCATGCCACGGCTGAAATATGCCTGGCCAAACCTGGGATTAAGCTTGATGGCCTGATTGAGGTCGGCCAGGGCCCGGTCATACTGACCCTTGGCAGTATAAGCCCTGCCCCTCAAGCAAAGCAGGTTGGGGTCATTGGGCTTCTTTTTTAAGGCCTTATCGAAGGTGGCGATGGCCTGGCCGAACTTGCCAGCGTTGCATTGTTCGATGCCCTGAAGCGTGAGGGCTTTGGCGTCCTGCCCATGGGCCAGGGTCCCGAAAAAGAAGACAGAGAGGAACATAACAGTCATAACCAGGGGGAAACGTTTCATAAAACCTCCTTTTAAGAATTGGTGTGAGGCCAAACCTCACGCCAAACCGCCTGCGGCGCCGTTACACCGAACATTGGCGGCATTCTTCACTGAATTCATGGGCCAGAGTGAGCCTCTGGGGCGGCAGGCTCAGCACCTGCCCGGGTTTAGAGCCGTAGCGATATACCGTGATGCCTTTCAGGCCCAGGCGGTGGGCCAGATGAAAGGCCCGGGCTACGTCCTCCTGGCTGGCCTCCGGGGCCAGGTTGATGGTTTTGGAGACGGCGTTTTCTACGTGGCGCTGGAACGCAGCCTGCATCTGCAGCTGATGGTCCACGCTCACTTCAAAGGTGGTGGGGAATAGGCGGCGAAAGGCCTCGGGAAGCTCCGTGAGGGGCCGCACCCGCCCGGCGGTGAGAACCCGGGGGAGCCACTCCGCTTCATCCAGTTCAGCCTCCCTGAGCTTTTCGAGGAACAGCGGGTTCACTTCGTCGAACTCTTCCCCCTCCAGGGCCCGGCGGCGGTAAGCCACCGCGAACAGAGGCTCAATGCCGCTGGAGGTCTCGGCAATCAGACTGACGGTGCCGGTGGGGGCCACCGTGGTCACCGTGGCGTGCCGGCGGGGGGGATGGCCCTCCTTATGCCAGCGGCTGCGATGAAAGTTGGGGAAAGGACCCCGCTCCCGGGCCAGGACCTGGGACTGGTCCACCGCCACCGCGGTGATACGGGCCATAATCTTCTCTCCCAGTTCCAGAGCCTCCGGAGAATCATAAGGCATTTCCAGCTTGATAAACATGTCCGCCAGGCCCATGACCCCCAGCCCCACCTTGCGGTTGGCCCGGGTAATAGCAGTGATCTGGGGGAGGGGATAATGACTCTGGTCGATAACATTGTCCAGAAATATGATGGCCAGACGCACCAGTCGGTCCAGTTCGTCCCAGTCGAAGGAGCCACCCGCCACCAGCCGGGAAAGGTTGATGGAGCCGAGGTTGCAGGATTCAAAGGGCAGCAAGGGCTGTTCACCACAGGGGTTGGTGGCCTCGAGACGCCCCAATTCCGGGGTGGGATTGGCCCGTTCGATGGCGTCGAGGAACAAGAGCCCGGGATCTCCGGTCAACAGGGCATATCGACAGATGAGGTCGAAGATCTCCCGGGCCTCAACCCGCTTTACTTCTTTCCCGGTGCGCGGGTTGATGAGGGGGTATGCCTCGCCCCGTTCCACCATCTCCATGAAGGCGTCCGTCACCCCCACGGAGAGATTGAAATTGGTGAGCATCCCCGGCTCATCTTTGGCCCGGATGAACTCCGGGATATCAGGGTGGTCCACGTTCAGGATGCCCATATTGGCCCCCCGGCGCCGTCCTCCCTGCTTCACCACGTCGGTGGTGGTGTCGAAGATGCGCATAAAGCCCACGGGACCGGAGGCTACCCGGCCCGTACTGCGCACCTGATCGCCCCGGGGCCTCAGGTGCGTGAAGGTGAAGCCGGTGCCGCCCCCGGTCTGGTGGATGAGGGACATGTCCCTGACCCCTTCCATGATGCTCCGCATGTCGTCCTGGATGGGGATGACGAAGCAGGCCGCGAGCTGCCCCAGAGGCAGGTCGGCGTTCATCAAAGTGGGGGTATTGGGCAAAAATTTGAGGGAGGCCATGGCCTCGTGGAAGGCTTCGGACTGTCGGGCTGCGGTTGCTTCACCCCCGTATTGCGTCTCGGCCGCGGCCACCGCGCGGGCCACCCGCCAGAAGAGCTCCTCCGGATTCTCAACCACGTTCCCCTCCGGATCCCGTCTCAAATATCGCTCCTCCAACACCCGCTGCGCCATGGGGCGAAACTGCATAGGGAAAGCTCCGATGTGGGGGGAGGGCCAGGGACCTGAGGTCCTAACCTCCACCACCAACCTAATATTTTATAAAATTCCCCATTTTTTTGCCCGTTCCTGGTAGGGCTTGGGGAATTCCGGCTGGAAGTTCTGATAGACGGTGATGGGGTAGCGGGCCCCGATTTTCTTGCCGGCTTCGGCTAGCCCCTTGAGGATGCCTTCCAGGGATCGGGCCGGGAAGCTCACCACCAGTTCGTCGTCCTGGGTCATGGAAAAGATGCGGTCACCCATGCCCGGGAGGGCCACCCGGACCTGACCGGTCTTGTGGGGACCGATGAGATAGGCGCTGCACTCCACTTTGCCGCCGAAATCCCCCTGGGCCCGCTCTCCCAGCCCGAAGGTGGCGCCGAGGATGAGGCGCATGAGTTGGGCCGGGTTGCCGTAAACCAGCACCACGTCCGGTTCCAGGGCCAGACGCTCCAGGGGGGCCAGGTACACCGCGCTGATTTCCCGGGGGCCGAAGCGGGTCATGTTTTCCACTTCCTGGAGGGCTGGGCCCATCTCCGGGTGGAAGCCCACCTCGCAGAAAAGGCCGGCCAGATCCTGGGCCGGGTCGGGCTCCGGGGCCAGGCCGAAAGCCAGCATGGCCGGGACGCAGATGAGGTCCTCCAGGGTCAGGCCCATCGACCAGCCATAAACCCGGGCCATGGTGACCCCCTGGCAGATGGTGACTTTTTTGCCGAAAACCTGGGAGGGCCGGCGGGTTTTTTCCGGGAGGTCAGCCGCATCAGAAAGGAAGGCGGCTCCCAGAGGCTCGGTGCGGAGGCGTAGAGCCTCCTTGAGTTGAAGGCTGGCTTCCTGGTAGTTCATGCTCCCTCCTTTCCTGGGCAGATTGCCTTTAGGGTGATAAGCCCAAGTATAATGATATACCCCATTTTAAATACTCAACGCCGCTATGCAAGCCCGAAAATGGACTTTCCCTCAGC
>CBFDAH010000203.1:0-5015 GCA_965602785.1 uncultured Syntrophobacterales bacterium | reverse complement strand
TGGCCGTGGCTCATGACCCGGATACGCAAAACTCCCTGGCCCGCATCGACGTGGGCAAACTGAAGAAAAAGGAAGCCCAGCAGAAGTTCCTCCCCAAATTAGACGTGCAATTGGTGAGAAGTCCCCAGGTGGACTTTTTCGGCCAACCCATTGTCGACCAAAATCTCTACTATACCAGCGCGGGTTTGGAGCAGCCTCTCTATACCGGGGGCGTCTTGCGGAATTCGCTTAGAATGGCGGAAAGCGAGACCCATCGCCATGAGTGGGAATACCAGGTAAGGAAACTGCGGGTGGCCGCCGAAGCCGTCCAGGCCTACTATCAGGCTCTCACCACCCAGGCCACCATTGGCCAGTACCAGGACCTCCTGCGGGCCGGACAAGAGGACCTGCGGGAAGCCCGGATTCGCCTCTCGGCGGGCAAGGCCACTCGAGCCGAAATCCTGGAGTTCGAAGTAAAATTGCTGGAAACCCAGCAAAAACTCTCCAAAGCCCAGGCAGAGTATCAGGTGGCTCTCTCCGGCCTGAGAAAACTCACCGGACTGGACGAAGCGGAAAAACTCCTCTTAACGCGACACTACCCCCTCCAAGACGTCAAAGAGGACCTGCAACGCCTTTTGGCAGAGGCTCAGGGGCAGCGCCCCCTCCTGGCTTATCTGCGAGAAGAGACCAACTATCAACAGTTCCGGGTGAGGGTGGAGAAAGGCAAACGCCTGCCGCAATTCAGCCTGGTGGCCAGGTATGGTTGGCAGGCCCCTCAGTTTCTGGGACGGTCCAAAGACTGGCTGGTGTTGTTAAAAGCTTCCATTGCGCTGGGCAACAGTACCTTAAGTTATGGCGAGCAGCGCAACCAGACATTTGCCAATATTTTTGCCTTCCCCACCCAAGCCGTCACCGGACCGCGCAACTTATCTTTTTCAGTGCGGAGCCTGCAATTTAGCATGTTCGATGGCAGTTCCAACCGGGTGCAGCTGGAAGAGGCCCGGGCTGACAGGAACCTGGCCAAGAACCGCTTACAGGAATCGCAGCGTCAGACATACTATGACGTCAAGGATGCCTGGGCGAAAAAAGCAGATAGTGAGGCGCGGCTGGCCACCGCCCAGAAACAAATTTCCCTGGCCCAGGAACTGGTGAAGATCAACCGCACGAAATACGGGCTGGGACTAACCACCCTGGTGGAGGTGTTCAAGTCCCGGGCGTCTCTGGCAGAGGCGAGGGTCAGTTCTGTCACTGCTAAGAATGACCAGACCATCGCCATCGGGAAACTGTATCAGGCTTTAGGCCGGGAGCTGGTTTTTCGGGAACGGTGAAGATGAGAACACATTACTGTCGGCCCAGGATAACGGCCAGGGGCAAAAACCTCGGCCTTGGCAGCAGGCGGCGAACTATGAGGCTTGGGACATGAAGAAGACTCCTCGCTGGTGGTGGGGTGTGCTGATCCTGATGGCCTTCATTGTCGGGGGCCTGTGGTATTGGGGGATGACAGGGGGTGACCAGGCCGAAACGCCAACCGGCGGCACAGGGGCCACGCCATCCTCGCCAGGACCTGCCCAGGCTGTTATCGAGCGCTTCCCCGTGAAAACCTTGGTGGCGGAGAAGCGGGACCTGGAAGTGACTCTGGCGGTATTTGGGACTATCACCTATTTAGACAAAGTAGAGGTGGCCTCCGAAATCCATGGAGTCCTGAAAGAAGTTAGGGTGCGGCCTGGTGACATGGTAAAAAAAGGCCAGGTCCTGGCCGTGCTGGATACGGAATTGCTGGCGCGGGATCTGGAAGCCCGGCGGGCCATGCGGGCCCAGGCGCAAGCCCAGTTAAAGAATGCTCGGTGGCAGTACCAGGCCCAGAACAAGCTCTATCAGGCGGGGGGGGCTAGCTTAAGCGACCGGGAAGAGGCGGAAGCGCAGTACAAGGCCCGACAGGCTGATGTGCACCGCTTCTCTGCCGAGGCTGCCCAGATTCGCACCCAGATAAAAAAATCCACCATCCGGGCTCCCATCAGCGGGGTGGTTGCCGCCCGGAATTTTAACGAGGGCGAAAAGGTGCCCACCTTGGGAAGGCAGGAGGAAAAAGGCATCGTCACCTTGATGCGGGTGGATGAGGTTTACGGGCGGGCAGAGGTCAGCGAACGGGATCTGTCCCGATTGAGGACCGGCCTGGAGGTTATCGTGGTACCTGATGCCTATCCTTCCTCCCGCCTGGCGGGTAAAATCGAGCGACTGGAGCCGGTGCTGGAAGAGGAGAGTCGCACGGTGGTGGCCAAGGTGAGGGTGCCCAATCCTGATTTCCGCCTCAAACCCGGCATGTTTGCCCGCCTGGAAATCGTTCTGGATAAAACCCCCAAGGTATTGGCCGTCCCCAAAACGGCCCTGCAGGTGGGACCGGATAAGTCTCCCCAGGTATTTGTCGTGGTGGACGAGGTGGCCTTCCTCCGGAAGGTCGTCACCGGCTTGGCCACGGAAAATTGGATACAGATTAAGGAGGGGGTGAAGCCCGGAGAGGCCGTGGTGGTGGAGGGCGCTGAACGCCTGAAAGACCTGTCCCGGGTGGTCTCTTCCCCGGCTTCCCCACCTTTTCCATAACCAGTCCTGAAGAGGACCGGGGCCAGGGAGCCCTGGCTTTATTACCCAACCCCCAACACCTTCATGAACCTGACCGAACTGGCCCTCAAACGCCCCATCGCCATCGCCATGGTCTTTTTGGCCCTGGGGCTAATCGGCTTTTTGTCCTGGCAGCGCCTGCCCCTGGAGTTGATGCCCAACCTCAACTATCCTCAACTCACCATAGTTACCAGCTGCGAAAACATTGCCCCCCGGGAAATGGAAACCCTGGTCACCAAGAACCTGGAAGCGGTCCTGAGCACCGTGAGCCGGGTGCGCCAGATAGAGTCATTCTCCCGAGAAGGCTTGTCCCTAATTACGATAAATTTCGAATGGGGCACGGACATGAACTCCGCCTCTTTGGACGTGCGGGAGAAACTGGACCGGGTCCGGGACATTCTGCCCAAAGAAGCGTCGACGCCCGTGATTATCCGCTTCGATCCCGGCGGCCTGCCTGTCCTCACGCTGGCCATCAAGGGGGAGGACCTGAAATTTGAGGACCTCCAGGAGCTAGTATCCCGGGGGATCAAACGGGACCTGGAAAGGGTGGCGGGGGTTGCCTCGGTGCGCCTCGGCGGGGCGCGGGAACGGGAAATTCGGGTGGCCGTGGACCTGGGACGCCTGGCTGCTCACAAGATTTCCATCATCTCCCTGCGACAGGCCCTAGAGGACGCCAATCTGAATTTCCCGGGGGGAAAGATAATCCAGGGTCAGTACGAACTGCCGCTACGTACCGTGGGGGAATTCCGGGAACTCAGCGATGTGGGGAAAGTGGGTATCCTGCGCCGGGCTGGTGGCACTCCCGTATTTTTGCGAGACCTGGCTGAAATCCAAGACACTTTTAAAGAAGAGCAAAGCGTCGCCCGGATCAAGGGCAAGTCCAGCCTATTATTAGCTGTTTTCAAAATGGCGGATGCCAATACTGTTCAAGTAGTGGAACGGGTCAGGGAAAAAGTGGAGGGCTTAAATCGGCAGTATCAGGGGAAACTGTCGATCCTGGTGGCCCAGGACCAGGGACATTTCATTCAGCAAGCCATTTCACAATTGGGCGAGTCCGCGGTTCTCGGGGGATTGCTGGCCTTTGGTATGCTGTTGGGATTTCTGGCCAACTTCTCCAGCGCTCTCATCATCATCACTGCTGTACCGGTGTCCATCCTGGCCACCTTTAGCCTGATGTATCTGGCCGGCATCAGTCTCAACATGATGTCCCTGGGGGGCCTGGCTTTAGGGGTGGGCATGCTGGTGGACAACGGCGTGGTGGTCCTGGAAAATATCCGCCGCCACCAGGAGTCCGGCGAAAAGCCTCCTTCCCTGGCAATTGTGCGGGGGACCACGGAAGTCAGGATGCCCATCACCGCCTCCACCCTGGCCCATATCGTGGTGTTTGTGCCGGTGATCTTTGTGGGGGGCCTGGCCGGCCTCTTTCTTTATCAGGTGGCCCTGACCATCTCTTTTTCCCTCCTTATTTCCCTGGGGGTGGCCCTGATATTAAGTCCCATGCTGGTATCCCTGGCGCTCCGGTGGAGCCCTCGGGGCCAAGGGGTCATAGCGGGGCGGCAATCCTGGGCTGTCACTCTGCGGCATTATCTCGACGGGTTCTATAGCCCCTGGTTGGCCAAGGTCCTGGAGCGTCCCCGGGCCATGTTGGTGGGAACCTCAGTCCTTTTGCTGATCAGCATCGGGATTTTTCTGCTTTTGGGCCGGGAATTACTGCCTACCCTGGACCAGCGCCAGATCATTCTGCGCCTCACTCCCACGGCCAATGCCAGCTTTGCCGCGGTTAACGATCAACTACAAAAAATTGAAAACCTGGTGTTAGCCTCCCCTGGCGTTGAGACGGTTATCAGCCAATTCGGCTACAACCCCAAGGAGCAGTATGAAAAACTTTTAGAGGGAAGAGAGGGCCGGGCCGGCCTGATAACCGTCACCTTGAAATCAGCCCGGGAATTTCCCCAGAGTACCGCAGCCTGGCTCGATGACTTGAGACCTAAACTGGCCGGCGTTAGTGATTTTCCCCTGGAGTTTATTTTTCCCCAGAGCCTGGGGCAATGGTGGGGTCAAAAAACCCAGTTGCCGGAACTGGTGGCATTGCAGGGCCCGGACCTGGAAACCCTGGAGAGGCTGGCCCGGGAAGTATTGACCAAAATCAAGGGTATCGCGGGTTTGAAAGATTTGGAGATCAGCCTGGAAAAATACAGCCAGGAATCCCGGGTAGTCATTGACCGGGAACGGGCCTCAGCCTTCGGTCTTTCCGTCAAGGAAATCGGTGAGGCCTTGAAAACCTCCATTCAAGGAGAGGTGGCCACCCAGTTCCGCCAGGGAGATCGGGACATTGATATTCGAGTGCAATTGACTTCCAAACAAAGGGAAACCCTCCCCGAACTGGAGCAAATTTTTCTGTATTCGCCCCTTCTGAATAC
>CBFDAH010000202.1:0-5045 GCA_965602785.1 uncultured Syntrophobacterales bacterium | reverse complement strand
TTGGTAGCGGGGGTTGGATTTGAACCAACGACCTTCGGGTTATGAGCCCGACGAGCTTCCAGGCTGCTCCACCCCGCGTCATGTGCCCATATTTATACCAATTTTCCCTGCCGCCGTCAACGCCCGTTGCCCGAAAAACCCGGCCGCGCATCCTTTTTTCAGGTAAGCCAAATATTTCCAATAGGTTACCCAAATCAGACTAAAATCATCCTGGAAAGTTCATCATTCCCCCTCTCCTCCGCCGGGGGGAGAGGGTGGGGGTGAGGGGGGCGCACCTTTTCATGTCTCACAGGCGGGTCGGAGGCAGATGAACAATTGTTGTTTAGGTTTTATGAGGTAAAAGCCGGGGGACCACAGGCCCACGTCCTTGGGCACGGCAAGCCGTGCCCCTACAACTCCTCTCTACAACCCCCTGGTGAGGGAGTACGGGCAGGCTGCCCGGGCTCTCGCACCGGTAAGGGGTTGGGGGAGGGGGTTTGGGGGCGGGGGCAGGGGGCCGCGACCCCTGGCCCCCTCCCCCAAAAAACTATCAGCCACTATCTCAGGCTGGAGTGGCGGGCGGGTTTTCGTCCCCAGGCGCTTCCTGGGCCCGGGCCAGGTCCCGGACCAGGTGGGGCAGCGCCGCCAGGATCAGCACTCCGGCCAGCCCCAGGGCCACCAGGGTGAGGGACACCCCCCAGGTGAGGCCGAAATGGTCTGCGGTCCAGCCGATGAGGACAGTGGAGGGGGCGTCCCCGATCAGGTGAATAATGATGATATTAAGGGCCACCGCTTGAGCCCGCTGCCGGGAGCCGGCCACGCTGACGATCACTGCGGTGAGCACCCCGGGGTGCAAAAAGAGGAGAAAAATCGCCCCCACCAGGGCCGGTATATACAGGGCCGGGAGAGACGAAAAGATCACCAGGGCCGCCAGGGGCCAGGCCAGGATCACCCCCAGGCCGCTCACCCACAGGGGCGCCGTGGGGGTGTAACGCAGGAGGCGGGATCCCAAAATCCCCCCCACCAGGGTGCCCAGAGTGCCGGCCAGGGCGATGGTCCCGAAGAGGAGATAATTGGCCTGGGCCAAGCTCAGTCCTTTAACCTTCTCCAGATACTGGGGCATCCAGAAGGCCAGGCCCCCCAGGGTGAAGGTCAGCATGCCGTAGCCCAGGGTCACCAGGCGCAGGGTGGGGATGGCCCACAGCGTCCGGACCGCGGCCAGGGGGGAGGCGGCTGGTTCAGAAGAGGCGGGGTCGGCTGACCGGGGTAGGGGAGGGGGGGCCGGCAGGCGGCGGATGGCCAAGGCCAGCACTAAACCTGGAAGTCCCCCCAGGAGAAAGGCCGGCCGCCAGCCGAAGTGCTTGCCGATAATTCCCCCGGCCAGGTAGGCCAGGGCCGCGCCCAGAGGGATGGCCAGGTAAAAAAGCCCCAGGGCCCGGGAGCGGCGCTGCAGGGGCAAGACGTCCGCCAGGTAGGCCGGGGCCAGCGTCCCGAAGGAAGCCTCCCCCACTCCCACCAGGCCCCGGGTCAGGAGCAGGGCGGGATAGGACGTCACAAAATAGGTCAGGCTGGTGGCCAGGCTCCAGAGTACCGCGCCCCCGGCCATGAGGGGCAGTCGGCCGTAGCGGTCCCCCAGATAGCCGAAAATGGGGGAGGTCAGGAAGTATACCAGCAGGAAGGCGGTGCCGAGAAACCCGAAGGCCTTACCGCTCAGGCCCAGTTCCGCCTGGATGGGGCTGCCCAGCGCGGCCACCAGATACCGGTCCAGGTAGTCCAGGAGGTTGAGACTCGTAAGGATGAGGAGGATGCGGGTTTCCAAAGCAGCCACGGGAATTTTTGGGGAGGTTGCCAGAGACCGTGGGGTCCCTGTCTTCACCCCTGAACCTCCTCCCCCAAGCCCTTACAAGCGATGAGGAGGGGAGTTTGAGGGGAAGGCGGGAGCACTGTCTCCCTCTGTGCCTCCCCTCAACTTATCAAAATACTCCCAGAAATCCGGGAAAGATTTGGCTACGCAGTCGGGGTCCCGTATGGCAACCCCTTCGGCCTTGAGGCCGGCCACCGCGAAACTCATGGCGATGCGGTGGTCCTCATAGGTGTCGATGGCCGCGCCCCGGGGCGTCCCCCCCACAATGCGCAGGCCGTCCGAGGTTTCTTCGGCTGTGACCCCCATCTTGTGGAGTTCCGTCACCACGGCGGCCAGGCGGTTGGACTCCTTGTGGCGCAGATGCCCGGCGCCGGTCACCACGGTCTCCCCTTCGGCAAACGCGGCCAGCACCCCCAGGGTGGGAACCAGGTCGGGCATGGCGGACATGTCCATGTGAATGCCCCGGAGAGGGCCGCCTTCCACGGTAAGGCCTTCGGGGTAGGAGGTGAGATGGCAGCCCATGCGGCCCAGCACCGACAGAAAATCAATATCCCCCTGAGCCGAATCCAGGCTCAGGTTGGTGATGGTCACCCGGCCTCCCGTCAACGCCGCGGCGGCCCAAAAATAGGAGGCGCTGGAGGCGTCGGCCTCGATGGGGTAATGGCAACTACGGTAACTCTGGTCCCCCGGCGCCCAAAAGCGTTGGTAGCCCTCCCGGTAATGGGAGACGCCGAAGGCGGTGAGCACCTCCAGGGTGATGTCCACGTAGGGCCGGGACACCAGCTCCCCGGTGATCTCGATTTCCACTCCCTGGGAGGCCAGAGGTCCCACCAGAAGAAGGGCGGAGAGATACTGGCTGCTCACCTGGCCCGAGAGGCTGGTTTTCCCGCCCCTGAGGCCGCCCCCCTGTACGATGATGGGCGGGCAGTCGTTGCCCTTCTCCGAGGCGGCCGGGGCCCCCAGGTTCCTCATGGCCTCCAGTAATTCGCCCATGGGGCGCTCGCAGAGGCGCGGGGTACCGGTGAGGCGGTAGGTTCCCTGTCCCAGGGCCGCCACGGCCGTGAGGAAGCGCATGGAGGTGCCGGAGTTGCCGAGATAAATGGACTCGGACACCGGGGCAAGGTGCCCGCCGGTGCCCTGCAGCCGGACCGTGTGTCCCTGCCAGTCAAGCCCCGCGCCCCACTGCTCCAGGGCCCGGGCGGTAATTTCCGTGTCCTCGGCCTTGAGGGCATTGGTGAGGACGCTTTCCCCCTCGGCCAACCCGGCGGCGATGAGGGCCCGGTGGATATAGCTCTTGGAGCCGGGCAGGGTGAGGACGGCCTCGACCTTGTTTTTGGGGTGGATGGTTCGCACTTTCGCCATCTCAAGGTTCCCGGTGTGCGCGGTAAGGAAACGATAATCCTGGCAGACTTCGCTAAGGGCGGGTTTGAAAGCCGCCCCTACACGTCTGGCACTAGATAACCTAATCCCCTGTCGCCAGACCAGTGTAGGCCGCCCGGGCCATGACATCCCGGGGGGCAGGCCGGCCGGTCCAGAGCTCGAATTGGGCCGCGCCTTGGTGAATGAGCATCTGCAAGCCATCGATGACTTGACAGCCCTGGGCCCGGGCTTCCCTGAGGAGCCTGGTCTCCAGGGGCTTGTAGACGATGTCCATGACCACCTGAAAGCGATCCAGCAGGTCCGGGTGGATGGGAATGGCCTCGCTCTGGGGCGCCATGCCCACTGGCGTGGCGTTGATCAGGACCGCGGCCGGGTACTGCTCCAGGGAGTCGGGGGCGACCACCTCCACCCACAATTTCCGGGACAGGGCCAGGGCTTTGGTCATATCCAGGTCGGTAACCGCCACCTTGCCGCCTTTTTCCTGGATGCCGAAGGCCACGGCCCGGGCGGCCCCTCCGGCACCGAGGATGAGACAGCGTTTCCCGGCGATCTCAGTTTTTTCCTCCAGGGCTGTCAGGGCGCCCTGCCAGTCAGTGTTGTAGCCCACCAGGCGCCCGTCTCGGTTCACCACCGTGTTCACTGCGCCGATGCGGATGGCCTCCTCATCCAGTTCGTCCAGGAGGGCGATGATGTCTTCTTTGAACGGGATGGTAATGCTGACTCCGCCGATATCGAGACCCCTGAGGCCCGCCACCGCCTGGGCCAGATCCGTCACCGGGAAGGCCACATAGACGGCATTGAGGCCTAACTCCTGGAACGCCGCGTTGTGCATGGCCGGGGACAGGGAATGGGCCACCGGCCGGCCCAGGAGGCCGTAAACCCGGGTGGCGCCGTCGATGGTCATGGAGCTATCAGCCATAAGTGGTTAGCTTCCACAGTCTTATTTCCAGGCAAATGCTGGGCGAAGGTGGTATTTTTTTATTGGCGATTTTAATCAACAAGAGACCCTTCGCCTTCGGCTCAGGGTGACAAAATGGGCGGCTTCGGGGTCATTGCCCCAGTCTCAATTTACCGAATAACTGACCTCTGACAGCTTCAGCCTGGTTACAGTTATTTTCTCAATACCCTCCACATCCGCCGCATCTCGTTCACACTCACCTGCCCCGGGGCCGAGGCCTGCCTGGAGTCAAAGGGGGTAAAAGTAAGGTAGCTCCCCAAGAAAGCCGCGGCCACTCGGGACCACTTTCCCAGGGGGCCCATGCAGAAGGCGATGATCTCTTTTCCCGCCGCCCGGGCCCGGGGAATGAGCGCCAGGAGCCGCAGGTTGTCCCCCGGCGTTGCGGCCCAGGTGACCAGTTTCAAGATATCAGCCTCCTCGGCCAGCATGGCGGTGAAGGTTTCCTCTAATCGGGCCTCTGCCGGAGTCCCGTCAAAATCGTGCCAGGAGAGGATAAGCTTGGTTTGACCCCGCTTACTGAAAATCTCCCGGCGCCAGGCCGCGTCCGTGCTGAACTCCACGTCAAGGGCGTGCACCTTCCAGCCCAAGGCTTCTTCCAGCAGGGCCCGCCGGTCCGTTTCACTCCCCGACCAGCGGCCCCCCTCGGTCTGGGGGCGGTTGGTGGCGATCACCGGCCCCGACAGGGTCCTAAACAGCTTCTTCAAATCCGGATTTTTCAGATAATCCAACCGTATCTCGGCCCACAGCCCTTTCCGGGCCGCCCGGAGATAACGGGCCCGGGCCCGCTGGACACTGGCCTCCACCACCGGCACGATGAGGCGGAGGGGAGGGGATTTGGTGGGGGGAGGGCCAGGGGGCGCGGCT
>CBFDAH010000201.1:0-5066 GCA_965602785.1 uncultured Syntrophobacterales bacterium | reverse complement strand
TCCACCTGAACCTCCTGTATGGATCTTGACGGTCATCTTGCCATTACCCGGCGCTCCCCAATGCCTGCGGTAAGAGTTCGGTGAGATGGTCCATCTGCGGTAGCCGGAACAGTTGGAACCGGCCTTGGTACACCATTGCGTATTGTAATTGATATACTTATTGGTGTTGTTTACCATGCAAACAAAAAATTTTGGGTATTGAGCAACCAATGGAACTGCGGTGAGGACCACGAGAAGGGTGGTCATAAAAGAAAGTACGACTATTTTGACCAATGCTTTCTTTTTCATACTTCCTCCCTTTCCACATTTATCGAAGTCATGATTTTACAGGCAATGATGGGATGTGAGATTATCCTGTACCGTGATAAAACCGCTGTTCGGAAGAAGTCATTGTTCTCTGGTTATTAATCTGAATTGCCAGGTTACCATCTCCGCAGACAACCCCTTTTTTTTGCTTGCCCTTACCGAGAGTATCTCTGGCTCCCTTAGGTCTGCCGCTTATCCCTCCTTGGCTCAGTAAGTATTTTGCTTAGCGTCATTTTGCGAGAGAATTAATGGGTTTACTCTTTTTCGAGAGCTTCCCTTAAGACTAAAGCAATAGTAATAATCCTCCCTAACCTTGTCAAGGATTACCTGACCATTTTAATGACCAGGTGTTGTGTAGCAGTCTTAATTCTCTCTCCTTTTTTCCTTTCTGCCGGTCAGCGGCTCGGGGCCGGTGAGGATGGGCCGGCCCACGGCCCGGGCGATGGCCTTGAGCATGCCTCTATAGACCCAATGATGAAATGGTTCCAGGGCGTACCAGTAGAGGATGCCGCCCAGGCCCCGGGGGAGGAAGCGGGCCGTCTGGCGGAGTTCCGTTTTGCCGTCGGCGGTGGCTGCCAGGGAAAAGTCCAGGACGGCCTCCCCGGGGAGCTTCATTTCGGCCAGGAGGAGGAGGCGGTGGGGGGGCTCCACTTCCAACACCCGCCAGAAGTCCAGGGCGTCGCCGGGCATGAGCTCTTCGGGATGGCGCCGGCCGCCCCGAAAGCCAATGCCGCCCAGGAGGCGGTCCGCCAGGCCCCGGAGCTTCCAGAGGCCGGTGCCGCAGTAGTAGCCGTTGCGGCCGCCGATCCTGGCGATGAAGGGCCAGACCTCCGCGGGGGTGGCGTCCAGGACCACCCGGAAGCTGCAGGAGAGGATGGTGCCCCCGGCGTAGTCCGTGTCGCCGCAGTGGAGCCATTCCGGGGGAATGGCGGCCCCGGCGTCCATCCAGCAGGTGTCCACGCACTCCTGTCTGACTTTCTGGAGGGCCAGGCGGATGGTCTCCCGGCACGACAGGAGTTCCTGGGGGATGATGCTGCGGATGCGGTTTTCCTGGCAAATCACGGGGTTGCGCAGGCCTTCGGCCAGAGGGCGGGCAATGGCCGCAGGGACCGGGGTGACCAGGTGGATCCATAAGGAACTGAGTTTGGGGGTGAGGACCGGCACTGGAAAGACGAGCCGATGATGCAGCCCTGCTTCCTCGGTGTAAATGTCGAAGAGCTGGCGGTAGGAGACTATGTCGGGGCCGCCGATGTCGAAGGTTTGGCCCTTGACCTCGTCGTGTTCCAGGCAGCCCTGGAGGTAGTTGAGGACATTTCTGATGCCGATGGGCTGCACCGGGTTTTGGACCCAGCGGGGGGTCACCATGACGGGGAGGCGGTCCACCAGGTAGCGCATGATCTCAAAAGAGGCGCTGCCCGATCCGAGTATCATGGCGGCCCGGAGGAAGGTGGCGGGCACGGGGCCGGACTGGAGGATGCGGGCCACTTCATGGCGGGAGCGCAAGTGTTCGCTCAGGTTGGGGTCGTCCACCCCGCCCAGGCCCCCCAGATAGATAAGGCGATCCAGCCCACTGGTTTCGGCGGCCCGGACCATGTTCTGGGCCGCCCGGCGGTCGATTTCCCCGAATTTACCCGGATCGGCCAGCATGGAGTGGACCAGATAGAACGCGGCCCAGCACCCTTGGGTGGCCCGGGCCAGGGAGTCGTAGTCCAGGACGTCCCCCTGGGCCAGCTCCACGTGGGGGTGGGTGCCCCAGGGCCGGCCCTTGAGTTTGGTTACGGAGCGCCCCAGGGCCCGGACCCGATAGCCGGCATTGAGAAGTTGGGGTACCAGACGCCCTCCTACGTAGCCGGTGGCGCCGGTGACTAAGACGGGAGTGCTTTTGGAATCCATGGGCTATTTTCACCGTGGTCTTTTTAACAAAGAAATTATTCATTTCAAAGAGAGATGGCAAGGAGAAAGAGATGGTTGGGGGACACATTTACCGGAAGAGCATAAGCTAAATCACAACCGGTTTTTGGTGATCCTGAAGGACGCGAAGGTTATCAACTTATTAGAAAGGCGGATTGCCCTCCAGGCGAAGCGTTTAGTTCATGGTCGGAAGATCAGACCTGAGTGGGGTTGACCCAAGGAGAGGCTGTTTGCCTGGCAAAATGGACGTTATGGAGCCAGAAAGCCCCGAACTTGGCTTTCCGAATTCACCTCGAACCTGTTCTGAGCGGGTCAAACAAAAGCAATTACCTGCTCAAGACGATCCGATAGCGGGCCTGCCCGCTCCTTAGCCGCTCTATGGCATCGTTGACCTGATCAAAACGGAAGTTTTCAGTCACCGGTCTGATGTTATGACGAGCTGCAAACTCAAGCATCTTTGCAATGTTTGCCGGACTGCCGACTGGCGAACCCGAAACGGATCGCTGGCCTATGATCAGCGGGAAAACAGCAAGGTCCAGCGGCCCTAGCGTTACCCCGACAAAGTGCAGCCGGCCTCTGGGCCGCAGGGCTGCAACATAGGCATTCCAGTCGAGCTTGACATTAACGGTGGAAAGGACCAGGTCAAACTGGCCGGTAGCAGCTTCGATTTCGGCCGGGTCGTGCGAGTTGAGTGTATGATGCGCGCCAAGTTTTAAGGCTTCTGCTTTTTTGGCTTCATTCGAGGTAAAGGCCGTCACTTCACAACCCCAGGCGTTCAAGAACTGCAGGGCAAGATGGCCCAGGCCGCCGATCCCGATGACCGCAACTTTGTCGGTTGGCTTGACGTTAAATTGAATAAGGGGATTAAAGACGGTAACGCCTCCGCAGAACAGCGGCCCTGCGCTTTGGATGTCAATCTCCCGCGGCAGTGCGACAACACTGGCTGCATGGGCGCGAACCTTGTCGGCAAAGCCGCCATGGCGACCGACAATGGTTCCTTCTGCATGAGCGCACATGTTATGGTCGCCACTCATGCAACTGGGGCAAGTCATGCAGTAGCCCGAATGCCAGCCCAGTCCGACCCGCTCGCCAACCTGCAGGCTGGTCACCTCTTCGCCCACTGCTGAGATGGTGCCTACAACCTCATGGCCTGGCACAAGTGGGTACTGGGTGATGCCCCACTCATTGTCCAGCATGCTCAGGTCGCTGTGGCAGATGCCACAATGTTCAACATTGATTTCAACATCGTGCCTGCCGAGCGGGCCCAAATCGTATTCGAACGGTTTCAGTTCGCCACCAGCCTCAAATGCAGCGTATGCTTTTATCATGTCGTTAACACCCCTAGTGGATTTGATGCCATTCGAGATTATGCGGCAGCCTTGGCCATCGCAGTCAAAAGATGGTTTTGGGTCCCTCCCTTCCCGAGTTTAATCCAGAAAAGGTTCCTCTTGTGGCAGCCAAATTGTCTTGTGGGAGGCATGATAGCAAAAATTTCGCTGAAAAAATAATTTTCCCTCGAATTTTGGAAATACTGGTCCATCGGTGGCCGACTTCTTGTTTGATTAGCAACCTATGAACCTCTGGCCAGCACCGCCCGATAATGGTGCGCCAGGGGGAAAGCCGAAGCGACGCGGACAGACCACCGCCCAGCGTGATAAGAAACCCTGGCCCCCACTTTGATCAAGCACTTGAGCAGCCAATCAAGGGACCGGCGCACCTCCTCTTCCGCCGCATAATCCAGGAGAAATACAAGATTCCTCCTTTGGCTCAGAATGGCCTGCCATAGAACAGCCAGGTTTTGAAATGGCTTGTAGAGGGTTTTCGCAGGGCCCGTTAGGGAGTTAAAAAGAGGTGCAATACAGATGAGCATTGCCTGGAGCCGCAGGCTTTAACCTGCTCAAGCTTGAGAAGAGACGCCTGTGCCACCAACACTATTAAAAATGATCCGGATATCTAAGGATGACCCGGGGATTGTTTAGGAAACTCCAGGATAAAAAGCGTTCCTGCTCCAGGACTGCTTGAGACCGAGAGGCGGCCGCCCTTTTTCACGATGAGGTGCAGGCTCACCCTGAGTCCCAAGTGCGTGCTTTCCATGGTTTGTCGGTCGGCGGGAGCCAGCAGGCGGTCTTTGAGTTTGTCCATCTCCAGACCCGGGCCGTTGTCCTTGATGCCCACCCGCACCCAGCCGGCTGACTCACCGGCCTTCACCTGGATATGATCTCCAAATGTCATGGCATTGCTGAGGACATTCTGGAGGATGACTTCCATGGTGTAAGGCTCGAAGGGAAAAACCAGGGGGGTGTGGCTGTGGTCCAGGGGTTGGCCATTAATTTCCACCTGAATTTTTTTATCGTGGAAACGCAAGTTCAGGAGGTCCTTGATGGCGAGAATCAGGAACGGGAAAAAATCCTGGGACTTGGTGGCCAGGGATTCACTGGTGAGGGCCCTTAGAAAAAGTAGTTCCTGGGCCAGGGATTTGGTGAGACGCTGGGCCGCGTCTTCCAGAATTTCCACGTTCCGGGCTATGGCCTGGCACTCCTGGTGGGCCGGGGAGTCCTCCAGGGCGCCGTGGCGGAGTTCCTGGTCCAGATTCTCCAACTTGCGCTTGATGCGGCCGGCAAAGCCGCTAATGCCGATGGCCAGGTTTTTATAGTGATGCCGCAAGGTGGCTACCTGGAGTTCGAACTCCTGGTGCAGGGTATCCAGGCGCTGCCGGTGTTCTCGGAGAAGCTTAAGGACGAGGCCCAGAATGCCGCCCACGAAAGCCCATAGTGCGGCATAGAGCAGCATCATGGGCCACATTTTTGGCTGAAAGCTGTGGAGAAAGGCAGTCCATAAGTTCAAGGGTG
>CBFDAH010000200.1:0-5126 GCA_965602785.1 uncultured Syntrophobacterales bacterium | reverse complement strand
AGGGACCTGAGGTCCCTGGCCCCTCCCCCCACTACACCACACCAACCAGGAGGGAGCCATGCGGATTGCGTTGATTGGGCAGGCGGCGTTTGGTGGGGATGCATTAAAGGGTTTATTGGCCAAGGGGCATCAGGTGGTGGGGGTTTTTTGTCCTCCGGACCGGGGTACCAAGCTCGATCCCCTGAAAGAGGCGGCCCAGGCCGCGGGGCTCCCGGTCTTTCAGCCGGCGCGTATGAAGGACCCGGAAGCCTATGACCAGATGGTGTCACTCAACCCCGATCTGGCCGTCCTGGCCTTCGTCACGGACATCGTGCCGGGCAAAGTCCTCGAGGTCCCCAAGCTGGGCTCCATCTGTTATCATCCCTCCATCCTGCCGCGGTACCGGGGCGCCTCCGCCATCAACTGGGCCATCATCAACGGGGAGGCCAAAACCGGGCTCACCATCTTCTGGGTGGACGCCGGCATCGACACCGGGGATATGCTTCTCCAGAAGGAAGTGGACGTGGGCCCCGACGAAACCACCGGCCACGTCTATTTCAACAAGCTCTACCCCTTGGGGGTGGAGGCGGTTATCGAGGCGGTGGACCTCATCGCCCAGGGCCAGGCCCCCCGCCTCCCCCAGGACCACAGCAAAGCAACCTACGATCCTCCCTGCGACGAGAAGGTGGCGGGGCTGGATTGGGGCAAAACCGGCCGGGCGGTATATAACTTCATTCGAGGCACCGACCCCCAACCCGGGGCCACCACCACTTTCAGGGGCGAAAAGGTCAAGCTCTACAACGCCAAATTCCAGGAGGAATCCCACCCCGCCGCACCCGGCGAAATCCTGGAAGTCACGGACGCAGGTCTCAAGGTAGCGGTCCAGGGCGGAGCAGTCCTTGTCGCCCGTTTCCGCACCAAAGACCTGGGGAAGGTAAAAGCCCCGGATTTCCTCCAGGCCAAGCAGCCGCGGGTGGGAGAACGCTTCGTCTGAAGACACCCTGGCCAATTTTCCAGCCCTGGTCATGGGGCCGGCGCCCTGCCCCTGACCCCTGATTCACGAGCTGTCTCGGAGGAAGCTATGACAATTCTTCAGGAAATTTCCCAAAGCATGAAAACCCTGGCAGGGAGCGACACCGCGGAAGATTTCAGTCGCATGGGAGCGATGCTGGCCCAGCTCAAGGGAAAAGTCAGGGAGGAAATGCAGGCAGCCACCGCGGGTGACATCACGAAAATACTCAAGAAATTGGAAGCCGGTCAGCCCCTCACCCCCGAGGAGAAGGATCATGTCGGCCTCTGGGTGGTGGGCGACGCCGTCGGCTATACCAAGGTGGAAAATGACTTCCAGCAGTGGCTGGCGGAATTCAAGCGTCTCGGCAGCGCCCTGGAGGCCTATGAAAGCCAGGAGAAATCTCCCCAGATGATGGTGGAGATGCACGGCCTCCTGGAGGATGCCGTCCGGGTCGCAGCCGACATCGCCAATTTCCTGGAAAAGAAAGAACGGGTGGAGCGTTTCTCCGAGGCCATCAACCACCTGACCACCGACGACGCCAAGCTCCTGGCCGAAATCCTTAAATCCATGCTGACCCGGTCGGACATGTAATTAGGATTGGTGTTACGACCCTTAAGGAAGAAAATTTTTAAAGCGGTGCAGAATATCATTATGGCAGACTAAGTCCCCCTTTTGTAAAGGGGATTCAGGTAGGAGGGTCCGGTAGCATAATTACTTGATCTGGTGGCTGAGGGGCGATTCTCTTCCAGAAGTTTTTTTTATTTTTCCTAGGGTGGGCTCTGCCCGCCACCGGTCTCTGGATGGTAAATCCCCTTCATGCTGGGAGGCGATCCTCCGATTAGGGAAGACTCTGGTGGCGCAGGTTTTCAACCTGTGCCGGCGCAGGCTAAAGCCTGCGGCTACATTTATACATACCCTCATGTGCCGATTTTTTTATAAAAAACCCTGCCGGACACCTCTGGAGTATTGGGGGATTTGGGCTCACCCGGCATTAGCGAGACCTCTTTAAAGGTCGTCAAAACTGTCATTCTGAGGGAGCGACGCCACCGAAGCATCTCCTGAACAAGAGATCTTTCCATTCGCTCAGGATAACAACCAGGATTATTGCAGATCTCTCCTGGTGACATTTTCTGTAAAAAATTCGAACACCAAACCGGCTGCCACCTCGCCCACCGGCCTGGGGAACATCTGATCCGTATAGAGGCACATCCTTGGACGACCAGCAACTCAAAGTACGCTACCTCACTGTCAACTTCGTGGGCCTCGCCATGGTCATCTCGGTGTTCCTCTACGCCGTGGTGGTGGAGGTCCTAAAAAGGGTCTACGCTCCCTTTACCGGCTTCGCCGGCCTGGATCCGTCCCAGACCCAGATACTGAAATATATCTTTGTGGCCCTGGCCATCGGCCACTTTTTTCTCATCAAAATCATCCAGAAAGTCCTGACTTCCGGCTCCATCGAGCGCCTCTTCCAGGCCGCCATCGCCACCTTAGCCCTGTGCGAGGCCGTGGCCATCTTCGGCCTGGTCCTGTTTCTTTTGGCCGGAAATTCCATGAATTTTTATCTTTTTATGTTTCTGTCCCTGTTTTACTTCTGGTTCTTTTTTCCCAAGTACCAGGACTGGGAGGCGCAACGGCGCGCCCAATCGTCTCCCGATAAGAAAAAAGTTTCTAACCAGTAATTTTAATAAAATTAATCTATTATATAAATCTCATGAAAAAAATCGGCATCTACTACCACCCGTCCTTCAGCCGCAAGAGCTACATGACCATCGGCAACCGTCTGCGGGACTTCCCCGAGGCCCTGGAAGAGTTGCTCAAGCTCCCCAACGTCACGCTCTTCGAATCTCCCCGGGTCACAGAAGACCTCCTCCTCAAGGTGCACGCCCCGGAAATGATCCCCATGGTGGCTCGGGACGGCTTCTGCTCCACGGCCTACGAGTCCGCCGGGGGTGTGGTGGCGGGCATGGAAGCCCTGGCTAAGGGAGAGATTGACCGGGCCTTCTGCTTCATCGGCGCCGGCGGCCACCACGCCGGCTACCGCCAGTTCTGGGGGGCCTGCTGCTTCAACGACGTGGTCCTGGCCCTCACCCACGTGCGGGAAACCACCTCCTGGCGCAAAATCGCCATCGTGGACACCGACGCCCATCACGGCGACGGCACCAGGCAGCTGGTGCGGGACGACCCGGAGGTGCTGCATCTCTGCTTCTGCGGCGCCGACTATGCCTCCCCCGACGGCACCAAGGTGGACGTGAACGTCTACCGCCTGGGCTGGCGGACCGACGTAAACGCCCTCTACGTGGACAAGGTGCGCCGCGAACTCCCCCGCATCCCCGCGTTCAAGCCCGACCTCTTGCTGTGGTATTACGGCTTCGACACCCACCTCGAGGACTACGGCTCCCTGGGTCTGACCGATGAGGCCTTTTTCGAGATTTGCGACCTCATGCTCTTCGTCTCCGAGGAGGCCGGCATCCCCCTCCAGGTGGTCCTGGGGGGCGGGTCGCTCCCCAACCTGGCCTTCGCCACTATCCCGGAAATCATCCGCAGATTGGCGGAGGGATAAAAGAGGTCCGGGGAAGGGAGTAAGATCTGGTAAGGCGGGCCTCCATGCCCGCCGGAACCCCCTATCCCCTCCCCCATCCCTTCACCATTGAGCTGCCCTCGCATTGCCTCAGCCTTGATTTTTCCTTATAATTAACTGTAGATATGCTGTCACCTAAACTTGCCACCATCGAAGAGCAGTACCACGACCTGGAACAACGCCTGGCCGACCCCGAGGTCATCCGGGCTCAGGATGTGTACCAGAAGCTCATGAGAGAGCACGCCGAGCTGGCCCCTCTCATCCAGGCTTTTCGGCGTTATAAACAGGTCAAAAAAGAGCTTGCCGACAGCCAGTCCCTTATCAAGGAGGAGGCGGACGAAGAGCTCAAGGACCTGGCCCGGGAGGAAGTCCATACCCTCAAGGAACAGCTTGAGCGGTTGGAGGAAGAACTCCGCCTCCTGCTCTTACCCAAAGACCCCAACGACGCCAAGAACGTGCTTCTGGAAATCCGGGCCGGCACCGGCGGGGAGGAAGCCGCGCTCTTCGCCGCCGACCTCTTCCGCATGTACAGCCATCTGGCGGAACGCCGGGGCTGGAAGCTCGAAACCATGAGCCACTCCGTCACCGGCCTGGGGGGCTTGAAAGAAGTCATCGCCCTGGTGTCGGGGAACCGGGTCTATAGCCACCTGAAATACGAGAGCGGCACCCACCGGGTGCAGCGGGTGCCGGAAACCGAATCCCAGGGGCGCATCCACACTTCCGCGGTAACCGTGGCCGTACTCCCGGAGGCCGAAGACGTGGACGTGCAAATCAGCCCTGAGGAAATCCGCATCGACGTCTTCCGCTCCTCCGGGCCGGGAGGCCAAAGCGTCAACACCACGGATTCGGCGGTGCGCATCACCCATGTGCCCACCGGTCTCGTGGTCACCTGCCAGGACGAAAAGTCCCAACATAAAAACAAAGCCAAGGCTCTCAAGGTCCTCAAGGCGCGCCTTTTTGACCTGAAGCAGCAGGAACAGCACCGGCAAATCGCCCAGGAGCGCAAGAGCCAGGTGGGCACCGGTGACAGAAGCGAGCGCATCCGCACCTACAATTTCCCCCAGGGCCGGGTGACGGACCACCGCATCGGCCTCACCCTCTACCGTCTGGAGGCCGTCCTGGACGGCGACCTGGAGGAACTCCTCGGCGGCCTCTCCTCCCACTTCCGCGCCCAGGCCTTGCAGCAGGCCTAAATGAGCGAACCTCACCCCGCTACCTGGAACATCCTGGAGCTGCTGCGCTGGACCACCGGGTATTTTGAGGAAAAAAGCGTTTCCGAGCCCCGGGCCTCGGCGGAAATCCTCCTGGCCTACACCCTAAGGTTAAGCCGCCTGGACCTCTACCTGCGCCACGACCAACCCCTCACCCCCGAGGAACTGGCCCGCTTCAAGGCCTTCATCGTGCGCCGCCGCCTGGGGGAACCCGTGGCCTACCTCACCGGCCACAAGGAATTCTGGTCCCTGGACTTCCTGGTCACCCCCGCCGTCCTCATCCCCCGCCCGGAAACAGAGGTCTTGGTGGAAGAGGTTTTGAAAGTTTGTGGGGGAGGGGGCCAGG
>CBFDAH010000199.1:0-5129 GCA_965602785.1 uncultured Syntrophobacterales bacterium | reverse complement strand
TAGGTGAGGTGGAAGGCCAGGCTACGCTTCCCTGCCGGGATGGGTTGGCCCACATACACGTCAAAGAGGCGGGCCTCCTCCAGCCAGGGTTGGCCGTGGCGGTGGAGGGTCTGGGCCACCCGGGCCGCGGGTACGACTTCCGGCAGGACCAAGGCCACGTCCCGGTACACTGCGGGGTAGCGCGGCAGCGGCGTATACAAGGGAAAGGGTTCCGCCCGGCGGCACAGGATCTCGAAGTTCAAGAGGAAGGTGAACAGCTTACCGGGGAGGTCCAGGCGTTCTGCCACCGTGGGCAAAAGTTCCCCCAACCAGCCCGCCTCTTCGCCTTCCGCCAGTACAGTGGCCCCATACCGGAAATACGAGGGCAGTCCGGCGTTGACAAAACTCACCTCCCGCACCAGGAGGCCTTCGAGGAGGGTTTCCACCTCGCCTTTGAGGTCGTAAAAGTCCACGGTCTCGGGCCGGTTGTGCCAGGAGGGCTCGGCGCGCTGGCCGTACATCGCCCCCACCAGCCACTCCTCCTCCAGGGGGAGGTCGGCTCCGGGTTGAGGTACGAAGGTTTTTGCCAGCTCAAAGAGGCGTAGGTCCAGGTTCATCTTCAGAGTGTTGCGTCGCAGCGCCTCCAAAAGACCCGGCAAAAGGGAAGTGCGCATGAGAGACTGTTCTTCGCTCAAAGGATTGGCCAGGTACAGGGGCAGAGAAGCGCTGGCCTCGCTGCCCAGAAGCCCCCGCAAGCGCTCCGACTGAAAGGAATAGGTGACCACTTCGAAGAAGCCCTGCCCCAGAAGAATCTCTTTGGCCGCCTGGCCCAGGCGCACCGGCAACGTCGGCCGGGGCATGGCCACCACCCCTTCCGGCAGGGTCACCGGGATTTCTTCGTAGCCTCCCAGTCGAGCCACCTCCTCAATGAGGTCGATTTCCCGCAGAAGGTCCCCCCGGTGGGCGGGCGCCTGCACCGCCAGGGTGTCCCCGTCGAAGGGAATGGCAGGCAGATGGAGGTCTTGCAGAAGTCCTGCCACCTTCTCCGGGGTGAAATTCGTGCCCAGCACCTGGTTGGCCCGGGAGACTCTGAGGGTAAGACGGGGCCGGGGCACCGGGTTGGGGTAGGCATCGATTAAGCCCGTGAGCACCTGCCCGTCTCCCAGCGCCGCCATGAGCTGCGCCGCCCGCTCCAGGGCCCGGATGACCCCGTCCGGGTCCACCCCCCGCTCGAAGCGGTAGGAAGACTCGGTGCTCAGCCCCAGGCGCTTGGCAGCCCGACGGATGTGGGGCGGATTAAAATAGGCGCTCTCAATCAGGACCCGGTGGGTGTCCTCCGTGACTTCGGAGTCCAGTCCCCCCATGATCCCCGCCAGGGCCACGGGCCGCTCGCCATCGCAGATAAACAACGTTTCCGGGTCTATCTGGCGCTCCTGGGAGTCCAGGGTGATGAAAGTCTCTTCGCCCTGATGAGGCAGGCGCACCACGATTTCGCCACCGGCCAAGCGGTCAAAGTCGAAGGCGTGCAGGGGCTGGCCCAGTTCCAGGAGGACGTAGTTGGTGACGTCCACCAGGTTGTTGATGGGCCTGAGACCGCAGAGCTTCAGGCGGTGGCGCATCCAGAAGGGGGATGGCCCCAACTTGAGGCCCGTCACCAGGCGTGCCGCGTACCGGGGACAGGCCACCGGGTCCAGGATAGTTACTTTGGCGAACTCCTCGATGGCCTCGGGGCTTTCCTGGAAGTCGACGGGGGGATGACGCAGGGGCGTCCGGAACAGGGCTGCGACCTCCCGGGCCAAACCCAGGATGCTCAGGCAGTCCGGCCGATTCGGAGTAACGCCCACCTCCAAAACTAGGTCAGCGAACTGCAGAGCCTCGCCTAAGTCCTGCCCCAGGGGCAGGTTCTGGGGAATCTGCATGAGGGTGGCGTGGTCGCTGGAGACCCCCAACTCGTCTTCGGCCAACAGCATCCCCTCGGAAACCACTCCCCGGAGCTTCACGGCCTTGAGTTCCCGCCCCTCGGAAATCACCGCCCCGGGCGGCCCAAAGGGATAAAGGCGACCGGCCGTCACGTCGGGCGCGCCGCACACCACCCGCCGGGTGCGCCGGCCGTCTTCCACCTCCACCACGGTGAGGCGGTCGGCGTTGGGGTGGGGCTCCACCCTGGCCGCCCGGCCCACCACGACCCCGGAAAAGTCCGGACCCTCCTCTTCCAGGGCCTCCACTTCGAATCCTACCAGGGTCAGCCGGTCGGCCAGCTCCTCGGGCGTGACCGGGATATCTACAAACTCTTTCAGCCAGTTAATGGGCAGTCGCATAATCTTTTAAATGTACCTCTGCGCTGCACAAAACTCAAGTCCCTCAGGAGTCTTCTCTCCCTAAATAAAAAGGAGGGACCGCTTTAGGTCCCTCCCCTTAAGCCCACCCTGCCAATCGGATATCCCGGTAGTGCGCCCTTTCTGCCTTTCCGGTCAGGAACTCTTCTTGCGCCTGAATCCTTTGGCTCCCAGGCCCTTTTCTTTGGCCAGCTTCCGCCGTTGCTCGGAGTATTCCTTGCAGACCAGGGGAAACTTCTTGGGATCCAAACCGTAGCGGCGGTAATAATCTTTGGGCATCAACTTATGGGCCTTGCGCAGATGGGCTTTCAGGGTGCGCATATGCTTGCCGCATTCCAGGCAGACGACGTACTTGTCTTTAACAATTTCATTCAGCGGAATGGGGGGCTTTTTTACTACTTCCGCTTCCAAGCGCTTTTCGGCTTCGATTTCCTCGGGCAACACTAGCCCGACTTCCAGTGAGGTTAGGAGTTGATACACCTCTTTAATCTCATCCACTAGTTCTTTGGGGGTGAGTTCGCTCATAGAGGCGTGCGAAATGACAATCTGAGCGGTCAGCTTTAGTGCTTCCGATGCCATGATAGTGGTCCCTCTCCTTTACTTTTTTTGATACCTGTGGTCTTTGATAAATAAGTAAATGCGGTACCCTTTTCTTTTTATAAAGAAGAGTGAATTATTCTGTCAAGTCATTTTTAACTATAACCATCATTTTTTTTATTTTCCTTTCAATAATACAACTCATACTTTTGTCCCCTGAGCAATATTTCTCAGGCGCTTTGGGTCCTCTATGGTTATCTGGCTTTTATCGACTTGTATTACCCCCAGAGTTTTGAATCGAGCCAGAGTCCGTGACAACGTCTCACTGATCGTCCCCAGGTAAGCCGCCAGATGGGTCTTCGTAACAGGTAGGTCAAAACTCAACCCTTCCTCCACCCGACCGTGACTCTCCTGGCAGCGCTCCAGGAGATACTGGGCCAAACGGGCCGACACTTCCTTCAAAGACAAATCTTCCAACTGCCGGGTGAGATGATAGAGAAGGCGGCTCATGGTGGCCAACATGTTCCGGGCCAACCGGGGGGAGGAGGTGAGGAGGTTGAGGAAGTCCACCTTGGGAAAGAACAGCGTCTGGCTGTCTTCCAGACTAATAGCTGATACCGGGTAGGTGGATTCGGCCAGCACCGCCGCCTCGCCAAACGTCTCCCCGGCCGGCACCAGACGCAGGATGTACTCTTTGCCATCCGGCGAACTTTTTACCAGCTTCACCTGGCCCGTGAGTAGAATAAAAAACCCCTGGGCCTCCCGTCCCTCCCAGAAAATGGGGGTCTCCCGGGGAAAGGCCCGGCTGATGGCCACCTGGGCCAGGGCCTCCAGGTCGCTGTCCGCCAGCCCTGAAAAGAGATAAATCTTCCTGAGGACTTCCGTTTTCTTCTCCAGCATCGTCGCTCCCGCTATTCTGGAATCTTCGCATTTTTCCATCATGTTTCATGAAAATCCAGGTTTTTCTTGCGGTTATTAACTTAACAGAAGTTCTTTGTCGGCCTATTTTTCCCCTGCTGCGGGGAGCGGTTCTGCTCCCCAGCCTTTCAAGTTGACGCGCCCAGGGACTGTCTGATAGAGTGCAATCGCCTTGGCCGCAGGTCCGGGTGCGGCCATCTGGCGCCCCATTTTTCCCAGAAAAGGAGACCACTATGAGGTGGCCGATATGGACGGTTCTTGTCCTCTTCGCTGGTTCCCTGGTCCTCGGCGGCTGCGCCGAAAAGAAAGCCGACGACATCAGGATCGGGGTCAACGCCGAAATCACCGGCAGCAAGCCCACCGTGGGCGCTTCCTGCAAGAATGCCGCTGAACTCCTGGCAGCCCAGGTGCATGCCGACGGCGGTGTGAAACTGGGCGACAAGAAGTGGCCCGTCACCCTCTACGTCGAAGACAACGAAGACAAGCCGGAATCCGCCGCGGCTGTGGCCAAAAAGCTCATCAGCCATAACAACGTCCTGGCCATCCTGGGTCCCAACGCCTCCGGCAACGCCATCCCCGCAGCCCGTATCTGCGAAGATGCCAAGGTCATCATGATCAGCCCCTGGTCCACCAATCCCAAGACCACGGAAAACATGAAATACGTCTTCCGGGCCTGCTTCGTGGACGACTTCCAGGGCAAGGTGATGGCCAAGTTCGCCCGGGATAACCTCAAAGCCAAGACCGCCGCCGTCCTCTATGACGTGGCCTCGGAATACAACAAGGGCATAGCCGAAATTTTCAAAAAGGACTTCGAATCCATGGGCGGCGAAGTGGTGGCCTTCGAATCCTACACCAAAGATGACAAGGACTTCTCCTCCCAGCTCACTAAAATCAAGGCCGCCGCCCCTGACGTGCTCTTCCTCCCCAACTACTACAACGAAGTTCCCCTTCAAGTGCAGCAGGCCCGGCGCCTGGGGATCACCAGCGCCATTATCGGCTCTGACTCCTGGGGCAGCGAAGAGATCTTGAAACTCGGTGGCAAAGACCTGGAAGGCTGCTTCTTCAGCACCCACTACGCCCCGGACATTGCCACCCCCAAAGCCCAAAAGTTCATTAAAGAATATGAAACCAAATACGGGAAAAAACCCGACGACGTAGCCGCCCTGACCTACGATTCCGGAGGACTTCTCCTCACCGCCGTAAAAGAAGCCGGAGCCGTGGACCGCCAAAAGGTCCGGGATGCCTTGGCCAACATCAAGGAATTCGATGGAGTCACCGGTAAAATGATGTTCACCGGCACCGGCGATCCCACCAAAAGCGCCGTCATCATCCTCATTAAAGACGGCAAATTCACCTACT
>CBFDAH010000198.1:0-5146 GCA_965602785.1 uncultured Syntrophobacterales bacterium | reverse complement strand
GCCGGGGGCTCCTGGTATTTGTTGTGGAGCTTGAGGAGTTCCAGGTAGCGCAGGGGGTCATAGTCCACCTGGCGGTACTGCTGGTAGACTTTCCCGCCGCTCAGGAAACTGTGTACCAGGCGCTTTTGATAGTTCGTGAAGCCCAGGCCCCCGGGGTGGGTCAGGTAGTGGCTCATGAAGTTGGGGGTTTTGCCGTCGGGTAAAAAATCCGAGATGGGATCATTCACGAACTCGTGGGCGTGATAAAGGCCGAAGAGGTGGCCCAGTTCGTGGATGATGAGGTTGGTGAGCCGCTCCAGGTTGTCTGCCTCCCGCCCTGGCCGCTTGCTGCAGACGTCCTCCTGGAAGCGCTTGAAATCCAGGTGGATGATGGCCAGATGCAGATGGGCGAAGGCGTACTTGTCCTGGCACACCGCCAGAAAACGCAGGCGGAAGGGCGGTGCCACCTGAAAAGCCTTGAAGGTGCGGCCGATCCATGCCTTGTGGGTCAGAGCCTCCAGGCGCAGGTTTTTACCCGGCGCCAGGGGCCCCGGCTGGGGTTGGCCCTGGGACATCTTCAGGATGACCCCCATCCGGGCGTAAAAATCCTGCACTCGTGGCCAAACCTGGGGGAAAAGACGATGGAAGGAGTTAAGCTCCGGATGGGGAGAGACATACACTTCCACTGTGGCGCGCTTTATAGAGAGATCCACCGGGCCCAGGTCGGCCAGGGAAAAAAGGGCGGCTTCCTCCTGGAAAGAAGGCATCTTGCCGGCCTGGACCGGCGCCCCCGGGCCCAGAAGGGTCAAAAGAACCAGGCCCCAGAAGGAGCGGCGGAAAATATTTTTTCTCATGGCTTGCTTTTGGAGAGCTTTTGGGTACACTTAAAAGGTTTAAGAAGGAGTATACCTCATGGCCTACACTTGTGAAATCTGCGGTAAACGGCCCCGGGTGGGCAACAATGTCAGCCACGCCAACAACCACACCAAGCGCCGCTGGAAGCCCAACCTGCGCCGGGTCCGGGCCCTGCAAAAGGGTAGCGTCCAATATATCCGGGTCTGCACCCGCTGCCTCCGCTCCGGCTATGTGGTGAAGCCGGCCTGATATCCTCTGGGGGAGTGGGTCAGAGGTCACAATATCCTACCCATCCCTTAATATAACCATCCCCCTCACGTTGTCACCCGCCTGACGGAGATCACTTCTTTCAGCCTTTTAATGGCCGCGAACACCCGGTCCAGGTGAAGCTGGTCGGCCACCTGAATGGTGAAGTTGGCGATGCCCCGGCGATCCGCCGTGGTAACCACCGAGGCCTTGGTGACATTCACCTCGGCGGCTTTCAGGGCGCTGGTGATGTCGGCCAGGAGACCTGGTTTGTCCATGGTGACCACCTGGATGTTGGCCGGATAGAGGTCGTGTTGGTGGCCGTCCCATTCCGCCGGGATCTGCCGGAAGGACTCGGTGCGGGCCAGATAGGCGCAGTCGCTGCGGTGTATGGTGACACCCTTCCCTCTGGTGATGTAGCCCAAGATCTCGTCCCCCGGGATGGGCTGGCAGCAGTTGGCCAACCGGATGAGGAGGTCCTGAAGCCCTTTGATGCGGATGGGCCCGAGTTCTTTGGGCGGGCGCACCTCTGCTTCGATGGGCGGGGCTTCCGCCTCGGTGGCGGGAAACAGGGTCTTGATAATCCGCCCCCCCACCTGACCGGCAGAGAGCTTGCCGTGGCCCACGGCCTCGAGGAGGTCTTCCACCCGGAGGAAGGAGAGTTCCTGGGCCACCTTTTTAATATCCTCCCCATCTTTAAGAAGCTTTTGGAGGCTCGTGCTGCTTTTCCGGAGTTCCCGCTCCAAAAGCTCCTTCCCCAGACCGATGCTCTGTTCCCGTTCAATAGCCTTGAGCCACTGGCGGATCTTGTGCCGGGCCTTGGGAGTCTTGACGAACTGTAACCAGTCCCGGTTGGGATGCTGGCGGGAGCTGGTGATGATTTCCACCGTATCCCCGTTCTGAAGTTCATGGCGCAAGGGCACCATACGACCGTTGACTTTGGCCCCGGTGCAATTGTTTCCCACCTCGGTGTGGATGGAGTAGGCGAAGTCCACCGGGGTGGCTCCCCGGGGGAGCTCCTTGACCTCACCCTGGGGGGTGAAAACGTAAACCTCCTCCGGAAAGAGCTCCAAGCGCATACCTTCCAGGAGTTCTTCCGGGGTCTGGAGATCTTTCTGCAGGTCCACCAGTTCCCTGAGCCAGGCGAAACGCCGGGCGTCCTTTTCCTGGAAAGGCCGCTTCTCCTTATAGCTCCAATGGGCGGCGATGCCCTCCTCGGCCAGGAGGTGCATCTCCAGGGTGCGGATCTGCACTTCCATGCGCTCTCCATAAGTGCCGATCACCGTGCTATGAATGGACTGGTATAAATTGGTCTTGGGCATGCCGATGTAGTCCTTCAGGCGGCCCGGCACCGGCCTGAAGAGATTATTGACCACGCCCAGGGCTTCATAGCATTCCTTCTCATTGTTGACAATGATGCGGAAGGCCAGGATATCGTGCAGTTCTTCCAAAGAAATTTGCTGAGCCTGAAGCTTGCGGTAAATGCTGTAATAGTGCTTGAGACGGCCGCTCACCTCACCCTTCAGCCCGTGTTCCGCCAACTTTTCTTCGAGAAGCTGGCAGATCTCTGCCACGTACTTTTCCCGCTCCCCCTTTTTCAGGGCCAGCCCTTCCTGGATCTGCTGGTAGGCTTCCGGCTCAAGATAATAGAAAGCCAGGTCCTCAAGCTCCGCCTTGAGGCGGAACATCCCCAAGCGGCCGGCCAGAGGGGCGTAGATATCCAGGGTTTCTCGGGCGATGCGCTTCCGTCGGGCTTCATCCATGTGGCCCAGGGTGCGCATGTTGTGAACCCGGTCGGCCAGCTTTACCAGCACGACCCGAATGTCCTGGGACATGGACAGGACCATCTTGCGGATGTATTCGGCCTGCTGGGTGGCCTTGTTGCCGAAAATGAGTTGGCCGATCTTGGTGACGCCGTTGACGATGTCGGTGACTTCTTCCCCGAAGTACTCGTCCAGGTCGTCGATGCTGGCGGTGGTGTCCTCCACCGTGTCGTGAAGGAGGCCGCAGGAGACAGTGACCGGCCCCAGGCCCATCTGGGCTAAGAGGTAGCCTACTTCCAGGGGGTGGGAAAGGTAGGGTTCTCCGGAGAGGCGTATCTGGCCTTCGTGGGCTTTGGCCGAAAAGACGTAAGCCTTCTGGATCAGAGTGGTGTCCGCCTCGGGATAGTGCTTGAGGACCTCTTCTTCGATGTCCTGGAGGCGGATAATTCTAGTCATGGAGTTCCTGGACTATGAGATCTTTGACGTAAGGGACCAGCCGGTCCAGATCCACCAGGGTCAGGTCCTGGGTGCGGCGATGCCGTACTTCGGCCTGGCCGGCGGCCAGGGTCTTGGGGCCCACTACCACCCGGAGAGGCAGGCCCAGGAGGTCCATGTCCTTGAACTTGACTCCAGGGCGTTCTTCCCGGTCGTCCAGGAGAACTTCGAGCCCGGCTGCTTCCAACTCATCGTGCAGGCGGAGGACCGCCTCTCGGGTAGGCTCATCATTCATGCTGATGGGGACCAGGCCCACTTGGAAGGGGGCCAGGGCCATGGGCCAGATGATGCCGTCAGTGTCGTGGCCCTGCTCGATGGCCGCGGCCATGATGCGGCTCACGCCGATGCCGTAGCATCCCATAAAGATATAGTGCTCCAGGCCTTCGGCGTCGAGGAACCTGGCGTTTAAGGACTGGGCATATTTCAGGCCGAGCTTGAAGATGTGCCCCACTTCGATGCCCTTGAGCAAAGTTAAGTCTCCGCCGCAGCGAGGGCAAGGGTCCCTTTCCGTCACCTGGCGCAGGTCCGCCACCCGGGTGAGCTTAAGGTCTCGATGGAGGTGCACCCCGGTGAGGTGGTGATCGTCCCGGTTGGCTCCGGTGACCATGGCGGGGAGCACCGCTACGGCCTGGTCGGCATAAATGGGGATGGACAGCCCCAGGGGCCCCGCGAAGCCTACCTCGGCGCCGGTGAGTTCCTTGACTTGGGCCGGTCCCGCCAGCAGGAGTTCGGTGACGCCCAGAAGATTTTTCACCTTCACGTCGTTCACTTCGTGGTCGCCCCGGATAAGCACGGCCGCCGGACCCTGGTCAGTCTCGTAAATCAGGGTCTTGACGATGTCCTGTGGCAGCACGTTGAGGAAAGCCGCCACTTCCTCCACGGTGCGCACCTCGGGGGTGGCCACCAGCTGGGGCTCACCTGCCGGAGGCGTTCCCGGGTTGCCGACGGGAGGCGCCACCTCCGCCTTCTCCAGGTTGGCGGCGAAGTCGCAGGCGACGCAGGAGGCCAAGAGGTCCTCGCCGGTGTCCGCCAGGACCATGAACTCGTGGGAAAAGCTTCCCCCGATGGGGCCGGTGTCCGCCTCCACCGACTTGAAGGTGAGGCCGCACCGGGTGAAAATGCGACTATAGGCCTCGTACATGGCTCCGTAAGTGCGCTCCGCCCCGGTTTCGTCCACATCAAAGCTGTAGGCGTCCTTCATGATGAATTCCCGCCCCCGGATGAGGCCGAAGCGGGGCCGGATTTCATCCCGGAACTTCACCTGGATCTGGTAAAGGTTCAAAGGGAGCTGCCGATAAGAATGGACCTCCCGGCGCACCAGGTCGGTGATGACCTCTTCGTGGGTGGGGCCGAAACAACAGTCCCGACCATGGCGGTCCTTGAAGCGCAGGAGCTCCTTACCGTACACCTGCCAGCGGCCCGACTCCTGCCACAACTCCGCCGGCTGCACCGCAGGCAGAAGCACCTCCTGAGCCCCGGCCCGGTTCATCTCCTCCCTGACGATGTTTTCCACCTTGCGCAATACCCTCAACCCCAAGGGGAGATAATCATAGATGCCACTGGCCAGCTTCCTGATCATGCCAGCCCGGAAGAGCAAAATGTGTGACGCGGCTTCCGCCTCTGCCGGAGTTTCCTTGAGGGTGGGGATGAGTAACCGACTAAAGAGCATAATTTTTCCTAACAATAGATTTTACCATATACTACGCCAAGCGCCAGACCTCCTTAATGCCTTTTCTGATGGAGGTTTTGAGGGGAGGGCTGGGGGAGCGCGGCTCCCCCACCCTCCCCTCAAACTCCCCTCCCAACCC
>CBFDAH010000197.1:0-5202 GCA_965602785.1 uncultured Syntrophobacterales bacterium | reverse complement strand
AAGGGTCTGCGACCCTTAGCCCCCTCCCCCACTATCCTTCCCAAGGTCTTGCGATGCTGCAGGAATTTGTCAGCTCCCTGAAAGAATCCGCGGATTATCGGGACATCCTCAGTTTTTACGAGCGCATGCCCCCGAAGCCGGTGGAGTATTATGAAGGCGACCCTGGTTTGCCCGGGCCTGTGGTGCAGGCTCTCCGGCGTTTGGGAATCAGTCGCCTCTACCGCCATCAGGGGGAGGCCCTGGCCGCGGTGCGGGAGGGCCGGCACCTCCTGGTGGCCACACCCACGGCCAGTGGCAAGACGCTCATCTACAATCTCCCGGTCTTGGCAAACCTGATGTCCGAGCCCCGGGCCAGGGCGCTCTATCTTTTCCCTTTAAAGGCCCTGGAGCAGGACCAGCTCAAGGCCTTGCGGGAACTGGACGCCGCCCTCCCCTCCCCTTTTCTCACCGCCGCCATCTACGACGGCGACACCCCCCCGGCGGCGCGCCAGGCTATCAAGGCCCGTCCGCCCCATGTCCTCATCAGCAACCCGGACATGCTTCATATGGGATTTTTGCCCTACCACGATGCCTGGATTGACTTTTTCAAAAACCTGCGCTACGTGGTCATCGACGAAATTCATACCTATCGGGGCATCTTCGGCAGCCACATGGCCCAGGTGCTGCGACGCCTCCAGAGGGTCTGCGCCCACTACGGCTCTTCCCCGCAATTTCTCACATTTTCTGCCACTATTGCTGAACCAGCTGAATTTATTCATAATTTAACTGGCATGGATATCCAGCTCATCACGGAGAGTGGTGCGCCCCAGGCGGGACGGCACTACCTCTTCCTGAATCCCCCGGCGGGAGCGGCCACCACCGCTTCCCAGATTTTCGCCCGGGCCATCCGCCAGAACCTGGCCACCATCTGCTTCACCCAGGGACGCAAGCTCACCGAGCTCATCCACCTGTGGGCCCTGCGTCAGGTGCCGGAATTGCGGCGCTACATCAGCTCCTACCGGGCCGGGTTCCTCCCCGAAGAGCGCCGGGAGATCGAGGCCCGCCTGGCCTCGGGCAAGATGCGGGGGGTGATCTCCACCAGCGCCCTCGAGATGGGCATCGACATCGGCGGCCTGGACGTCTGTATTCTGGTGGGCTACCCCGGCACCATGGTCACGGCTCTCCAGCGCATGGGCCGGGTGGGGCGCCAGGACCGGGACAGTCTGGTGGTGCTGGTGGCTCAGCCCGACGCCCTGGACCAGTATTTCATGAAACACCCCCGGGAGTTTTTCGGCCGGCCCCTCGAAGCTGCCGTGGTGGACCCGGACAACCCGGTGGTGGTGGCCAGGCACCTCCCCTGCGCCGCCCAGGAGTTGCCCTTGGACCAGGAAGGGGAGAACTCCTTCGATTTAGTCATGCATGAGCCCCTCCTCATGCAACTGGCCCAGAGGGGGCATCTTCTCCAGAGCGCTTCAGGCCAGGCCTGGTTTGCCCGGGCCCGCTTTCCCCAAAAGGAAGTGAATATCCGGGGCGTGGGTGAATCTTTTGCCATATTCCAGACGGGGAAAAAGCGCCCCCTGGGGCACGTGGACGGCCACCGAGCCTTCAGGGAATGTCATCCCGGGGCCGTGTATCTTCACAAGGCCGCCACCTACGGGGTGGAGCGCCTGGATCTGGAACGGCGCAACATCTGGGTGACTCCTGTCGAACCCAAGTACTTCACCCGCATCCAGACGGACAAGGACACGGAAATCCTGGAAATCTTCGAGACCCGCCAGGTGGCCACCTTTACCGTCCATACCGGCCACCTTAAGGTCACCGAGCATTTTCTGAGCTACGAAAAGCGCCGCCTCCCCGGCCAGGAGCTTCTCGGGGTAGTGCCCCTGGAACTGCCGTCCCAGGAGTTCGAAACCGTGGGGATGTGGCTGGAGATCCCGGACCCGGTGAAGCAGGCCGTCTACCAGGCCGGTCTCCACTTCATGGGGGGCATCCATGCCCTGGAGCACACCCTCATCGCCATGTTTCCCCTCTTTGCCCTGGCGGACCGCTACGACATCGGCGGCATCTCCACCCCGGCCCACCCGCAGGTGGGAAAAGCCGCCATCTTCATCTATGACGGCTACCCAGGAGGAGTGGGCCTGGCGGCCAGGGCTTACACCATCCTGGAGGAGCTCCTTAAGCGCACCCGGGAGGTCATCGAGGCCTGCGCTTGCGAGGAGGGCTGCCCCTCTTGCATCCACTCTCCCAAATGCGGCTCGGGGAACAAGCCCCTGGACAAAACCGCAGCCCTGATGGTGGCCAACCTCCTGCTCGGGGGGGAAGAGTCCTCGGAGGACGACCCCCTCCCGATGGAAACGGAGCCCCCCCTCCCCTCCCCTGCTGAAGCCATCTCCAACCCGCTTCCCTGGCTATCCCGCCGACGCCTGGGTTTTCTGGATCTGGAGACCTGCTGTTCCGCGGCCGAGGTGGGGGGCTGGGAGCGCTGCCATGCCATGGGGGTGTCGCTGGCGGTGCTCATCGAGACCAGCCCGGAGGGGGTGACGGTCTACCGGGAGGCTGATCTGACCCGCCTCTGCCAGCGCCTGACCGAATTGGACCTGGTGGTGGGCTTCAACCTCAAGCGCTTCGACTATCGCGTGCTCCAGCCTTATACCGACATTTCCCTGGCCACCCTGCCCACCCTGGATATCCTGGAGGAGATCCACCTTTTTCTGGGGCACCGCCTGTCTCTGGGACATCTGGCCGAGGCCACCCTGGGGGAAAGCAAGACGGGGAACGGCCTCTTGGCCCTGGAGCTTTATAAAAATGGCAGATGGCAGGAACTGGAGTCCTACTGCCACCAGGACGTGCTCCTCACCAAAAGACTGTTCGAGTATGGCGCCCACCGGGGCTATCTGCTCTATCAGCACCGCCGGGGGGGTCTGGTCCGGGTGCCGGTCAGGTGGGATGAAGCGCGGTTTTTTCCTGAGTCATAAAATGCTGCGGGTTTTTAATAAAAAGAGCGGTTCTGCCGAACCAGTCTCAAGAATTTTTTTGCCCTTTGGTTCTGGTTGTTTTATGATGCAGCAAATCTCAACGCGAGAGGAGACCGAATGAATCGCAAAATACCCTTGTTGATCCTGGGAACCTGTCTGGCCTTACTGGTGTTATGCGCTGGCACCTCCCTGGCCGCCGAGAAAGAGCCCGTAGTGGGCCTCAAAGCCGGCAACGTGAAGTTTTCCGCCCCCATTTCCCCAGAAGGTGCGACCTACCTGGGCCTGGCCAAGGTCGGTCCTTTCACCCTGAAGGACATCAAGGCGCCTTACGTCCTGGTGGAATCCTTCAATACGACTTGACCGCATTGTATGGCACAGGCTCCTGTGCTAAACGCTCTGTTTAACTCGATTGAGAAGGACGCGAAATTAAAAGGTAAGATCAAGGTCATGGCTGCGGCCCAGGGCCAGGACGCCAACAACGTCAAGATGTGGAAGGGCATGTACAAGGTCCCCTTCGCTTTGGTTCCGGACAAGGACTCAAAATTGGGCAAGGCCTTGAATTTCAGCCCCTACCCGGTTTCTGTGGTTATGGATAAAAGCGGCAAGGTGCTCTGGGTGCACATTGGCTCCTTTGAGAGCGCCGACGAAGCCTTGAAGGCCATCAAAAAAGTAGTCAAATAAGGCGGCGTCCCCCCAACCAGCCTCTGGCCGGCCCCCGGCCAGAGGCCCTTTTACCTGTCCGGCGGGCCTGATTTCCTATTCGCATGAGGGAAGGCGTTATGGAACTCCAATCCATCCTGGTGGCTACCGACTTTTCGGAGTGCTCCGGGTCCGCCTTCAAAACCGCCGCCCGGCTGGCCCAAACCTTTCAAGCCAAGATTACCCTTGTGCACGTCATCAGTCTGAAACGAGTTGCAGTCCTCTCTGAGTACTTAGGGCAGGAATCGGATGCGGTGGTGGCCACCTTGCGGGAGCGGGCCCAACAGCAGTTAGAAGATTTCTTGAAACGCTGGAACTCCCAAGGCTTGGCCGTGGAGAGCATTGTCTCCGTGGGCGCGCCCTTCCAGGAGATCGCGGTCATCGCTAGGGATCTGGCCGTAGACCTGGTGGCCATCGGCGGCTACGGCCGCGCGGGCCGGGGTCCCATCGAGGAGGTCTTCTTTGGCTCCACCGCCGAGAAGGTGGTGCGTCTGCTGCCCTGCCCGGTGCTCTGTGTGCCCCTGGAGGCCGCACCCCCAGAGGACGAGACTGTCTAAAAAGCTCCAGTATTTTTACTTTTGCCGAGTTCTTTTTTTCTGCCCTGACTCTCTCCGGTTGCCTGAGGTCAGAGCCCCGCCTTCCCACACTAAGTCGCCCTAAAAAAGGATTTTCAGGGAGGGGCGGACACACTTTTCCGCCTTATACTAAGTTGCGCTCACACAGGTAACTTCAGAAGGTACCGGAGTCAAATCTTCTTTATGGTTGGTGGCACAGGTTTTCAACCTGTGCCGGCGCAGGCTAAAACCTGCGGCTACATTTGCACATGCCATCATGTGCCGACTTCTGCAAAACCCCTGCCTGACATTACTGGGATTTAGGGGGATTTCCTTGAGGGTTCTTCCGGTTTGCCGATTTTTCCAGGGGGCCTAACTCAGTATCACATGCGGAAATCCACTTTGATCTTGAAGACTTCTGTGGCCGGCAGGGAGAGGAGTTCCGCCACCCCGCTGGCTTCCCGGATTTCCTCCAGAATTTCCGCCAGGCGCGCCTCGGACTCGGCGATGAGGGTGAACCACACGTTGTAGCGGTGCTTTCTGAGGTAATTGTGGGTCACCCCCGGGTAGCGGTTCACCACCGCGGCGAAGCGCTCCAGGTCTTCGGGAGGCACCCGGGCGGCGCACAGGGTGCTGGTGTAGCCCAGCTTCCGGGAGGTGAAGTTGGCCCCGATGCGCCGGATAACCCCGGCGTCATACAGGGCCTGGACCCGGCGCAGGACTTCGGCCTCCGAAGCCCCTACCCTGCTTCCCATCTCGGCATAAGGCCGGGGCGCCAGAGGAAATTGGGACTGAATTTCGTTCAGAATGGCCCGGTCCAACTCGTCCAGTTCCTGGGCGTTCAGTTTTCGGTTTCCAGTTTTCGGTTTCATGGTTTTGGCAAATGGTTGCGGGGGAGGGGGCCAGGGGACGCAGCCCCCTGCCCCCTCCCCCACACCCCCTCCCCCAACCCCTTATATGGTAATGGGAACACAGGCCCCTGGCCTGTGAAGCCG
>CBFDAH010000196.1:0-5343 GCA_965602785.1 uncultured Syntrophobacterales bacterium | reverse complement strand
TAATGCTTCATTAGATTTCATGGGCTGCACCAGTCAGGGAAAAGGGTCTGAAGGTCATCGGGTTTCGAGCTTTGTTTGGATATATAAGCAAAAAGCGGGCCAACTTGAAAAGAAAAGGGGAGGCAAGCAAAAAAGGGGGCGGCAGGAGTCGAGGAAGTCCTCAGAAGCCAATTAACTATATAATATCATTACAGAAAAAGAGACTAGAGGAAAATTATTGCCTGGCCGCGCGAGGATCCGTCACAGACTTATCAGAAGCTGATTAATCCCGGGGCACGGCCAGCATGCGCTCCACCGCCAGAAGGGCCCGCAGCCGCATGTCCTCGGGAATGGTGATCTGATAACGGTTTTCGGTGAGGGCGAGGATAAGGTCGTCCAGGGTGATGCGCTTCATGTCGGGGCAGATGAGGTTGGGAGAGGGCGCATAAAAAGATTTATCGGGATTTTCCTTCTTAAGGGTGTGCAGAATGCCCATTTCCGTGCCGATGATGAATTCCTGAGCCTCCGAGCCCTGGGCGAATTCCAGCATGCCCGTGGTGCTGCGGATGGCGTCTGCCAGCTCCAGGACCTCCGGACGGCACTCCGGATGGGCCACGAACAACGCCTGGGGGTGGGCGGCCTGGGTGGCCTGGACTTCCTGGGCGGTGAGGGCGTCGTGGATGTTGCAACAGCCCGCCCAGGTGAGCACTTCCTTGTCGGTGAGGCGGGCGGTGTAGAGGGCCAGGTTTTTATCCGGCACCATGAGCACCCGGGGGGAGGGCAGGGAATTGACCACCTTGACGGCGTTGGCTGAGGTGCAACAGATGTCGCTTTCCGCCTTCACGGCGGCGGTGGAATTGACGTAGGTGACCACCGGCACTCCGGGGAGCTCGGCCTTGCGAGCCCGCAGGCTATCGGCGTTGATAGTGTCCGCCATGTAGCAGCCCACGTCCAGGCGGGGCAGGAGCACGATCTTGTCCGGGCAGAGAATGGCGGCGGTTTCCGCCATGAAATGCACCCCCGCGAAGACGATGATCCGAGCCGGGGTCTTGGAGGCGGTGATGGACAGGGCCAGAGAATCACCGGTAAGATCGGCGATATCCTGGATTTCCGGCGGCTGGTAGTTGTGGGCCAGAAGGATAGCCTCACGCCGGGCCAGCCACGAACGCACTTCTTGTTGTTTGGAAGTATAGGTCATAGGCGTCAAAGTCTATACTTTTATACTGGCAGGGAATACTTTTGCCTAGAGTTAACGGTACCCCGGCGCTTCCCGGACCACCTGCACCCCGGGGGGCGGGGTGAAGGTGAAAAAACTCGGAGCCACCTTGACGTCCAGGGTGGTTCGGGAGAAGGCGAAGCGGGTCTCCTCTCCCAGGGCGTTACTGAACTCCAGGTTTTCCACCAGGTAAGTCTGGGGGTTGATGGTCAGAGTGAGGCGCTTGAGTTCGGCCTGGTCTTGGCGGGGCACCAGGTCAATGACATAATTGGCCTTGTCGGACGGGGGACGCTGCCAGGAAAGGCGAAAATCCTGGCGCACCTGGCCGATGCCGGAAAAGAAGCGCATCACCAGATCAGAGCGCAGCACCTGGTTCAAGGGATACACCATGGCCAGGGCGTCTTCGGGGAGGTAAATCCACACCTGGCGCCCGTCGGCGATGACCTCTTTTTTCTGGTCCGGCGGTTTTTCGTACTGCCAGCGCATGCGAGAGGGCTTCTGGAAATACATCCAGCCCTCCGCTTTGTCTCCCTGGGTGGCGCCCTTCTGACGGGTTTCCTGGCGGAACCAGGTTTTGAAGCCCCCAGGCCGGTCGTACTGGGCCTGCACCCGGGCCACAACTTCGGCGGGCTCCAGAGCCAGGGCCGGAACGGGCAGGAAGCCCAGGGCGATGAGGGCCAGAGCCAGGAGCATAAGCCGAGCCGAAAACCTTTTTATCCAAAACATCATTAAGATAACTGTATCAAATTTTTTTGGGTTAGCTACCTCGAGAAGAAGTTTTTCCGGGAGGGAAGGGGGGAAATTAACGGATATTCCGGGAAATGCTTAAGTTGCGCCATAAGAGTGCGGCAGTGAAAGAGGCTCAGGGGAGCAGGGGCAGCCCCAGGGAGCAGGAAGCGGGGTGGGAGGGGAGCCGAGAAAAAAGGCAGGGCCGCGGCGGACCCTGGGGCAGGCGAGCCTCGGTGGATCTCTTCCCAGGTGAGAGAGTTGCTTAGAACCGCCAGCGCAGGCCGGCGTTGATGGAATGGACCGTGGATTTCTCCCGCCCCACCACGGCGGTCGGGTTGCTCTCCAGCAGCGCCCTATCCTCCGGGTGGGCAAGCAGAATATACCATGACCCCTTAAGGCTGGAAAAGTGAAATTTTCTCACTCAAAATGGTCCAAAAAAGGGGGCTAGTCCAGCTGCCCCAAAGTCCATTTGGCTATTCTGCTTGAGGTATAGAGTCCCCAGTATGGACCGACGCCGCCCGGTTCGGTTTTCCAGCCTTCATCAATGGCCGCAAAGATATATGTAAAGAGATTATTGGCGCTCGCCCAGGCGACATATTGCTCTATATAGGTCTGCTCGTTGGGGTAGGCGGCCGTCTGGCTGGGGATACCGGTCCAATGGCCGTTGATTGTAACCTGCGACCCGTCGCTGGGCCAACCGGTCTCGCCTATACGGATTTTGTCGGGGCCATAATTGGTGATTAATGACTTATAGGCTTTCAAAAACTGCGTTTGCCAATTCTCCAGAGTATCGGCCCCGGCTTTAGCCGCGTCACCGCCGTCGTACCCCGGTCCATCCCAGTAGGGATAGATAGTGGCCAAGACGTAGCTGGTGGCCGCGTTTACCAAGTTGGGATGATCAAGCACATCTTTCCATTTCTGACAGGTGGTTACCTCCACCCCCGTCCCACTGAGATGGGTCTTGGCGTAGTTCATGAAGTCGATCAGTCGCGGTTCGGCGATAGCCTCTAAATTTTCGTTGCCCACCACTACTGCAGTCACGGCTTGCGGGTAGGTTTTGGCGAGCTTGATGGCCTGGTCCAATTCTTTTTGGGATTCCGCCGGAACGCCGGGGGTCAGAGCCACGCCAATGGCGACCTTGATCGGGGTCCCGGGAGTGGCCTTGTTGTAGGCATCCACCAGGGGAACCACCTGGTTTTCCGGACTATCAGGACCAAAGAGACTATTATAGGTTCGGATATACCCAAAGCGTGGGCCCAGAAGCTGTAAATCCGCTTCAATCTCGGTAGTAGTTTGGGGAAACCCCAAATAATTGACGCCAATATAGTTTCGGTCCCAATTCGAGATTGCAGCCTTCATGTCACGTTCTCCTTTCATCCTGGAGGAGAGCCTATCTTCCACCGGAAGGCCAGAAGGCCCAGGACCCGGCAACCTTGACAGCACCCGAAAGAGGGCCGGGAGAGTTTTATGCCAGGGCACGCAAAGCGGCCGCTCATGTTGTCGCCCCTCAACGGAGTGAAGCGTTACCAAACCGAATCCGGACAGGGGTAGGGGGGGTTGAGCGTTTAGTCCTGCATGGTGTATGCGCGGGCGAGGCAGCAGGGTACTTCCAGGAGGAGTTTGAGAAAGAGCAGGCGTAAGAGAGGAACGCCAGTCCATGTAAAAATAATTTTTACAGGCAGGAATTTTTTGTCAAGGATTGTTTTATGAAAAACGCAAAAATATTATGTGCTTAATTTAGTTTATACAAAAAATATTATAAAAATCGCAATTCCTTGGCTTGGGCCCAAAAAAAAAATGCGGGGAGGGCCAGGGAACCATCTTCCCCGCCCTCCCCTGAGCTGGAGCTCTGGGCTCCGGGCCTTTTTGCGGTTACCTTACTTTCAGGCCAGGCCCAACCTTTTAGCTACGCCGTCGCCATAGGCCTTATCGGCTTTGTACAAATGGGCCACCATGCGTTCCTGGATGAATTTGGGCACCTTTTTAAGGCTGCCGGCCATGTTGGTGACCAGGCGTTCCTGAGCATCGGCAGGCATGAGGCGGAAGAGGTTGCCGGGCTGCACGTAGTCGTCGTCCACGATGGGCTGGTCATAGCGGTCGGCGTCGCCGGAGATCTTCAGGGGCGGCTCTTTGTAGGCCGGGTTCTCCAGGGGCCCGCCGAAGCTGTTGGGTTCATAGTTGGGGGCGTCGCCGGCGTTGTCATCGCAGCGCATGAAGCCGTCCCGCTAATAGTTATGGACCTGGGCGGCCCGGGGGCGGTTGATGGGCAGGAGGGCGTAATTGACCCCCAGACGGTAGCGATGGGCGTCGGAGTAGGAGAAAATCCTGGCCTGGAGCATCTTGTCGGGGGAATAGGAAATGCCCGGCACGATGTTGGAAGGCTCGAACGCGGCCTGCTCCACTTCGGCAAAATAATTGCTGGGGTTTCGGTTGAGTTCCATGATGCCCACTTCCATCACCGGGTAATCGCCGTGGGGCCATACCTTGGTGAGGTCAAAGGGGTTGAAGCGATACTTTTCCGCGTCTTTCTCCGGCATGATTTGCACTTGTAAGCGCCAGCGGGGAAAGTCGCCCTGGTCAATGGTCTCAAAAAGGTCCCGGGTGGCCCAATCGGGGTCTTCGGGGACCAAGCGGTCAGCCTCTTCCTGGGTAAAATTCTCAATGCCCTGCAGGGTCTTGAAATGAAACTTCACCCAGAAGCGTTCGTTGTCGGCGTTGATGAAACTATAGGTGTGGCTGCCGTAGCCGTTCAAGTGGCGATAGCCCTTGGGGATGCCCCGGTCGGAGAACAGGATGGTGACCTGGTGGAAGCTTTCGGGGACGAGGGACCAGAAATCCCACCACATGACCTCGGAGCGGAGATTGGTCTGCGGCATCCGTTTCTGGGTGTGAATGAAGTCCATGAACTTGAGGGGATCCCGCACGAAGAATACGGGGGTGTTGTTACCCACCATGTCCCAGTTGCCTTCCTCGGTGGTGTAGGTATCTATTATTCATGACAGATAAAGTGGCACTTCAGTTGCGGTCTGGGTCAGTCTTACCTGGCTCCGATTCTGTGACCAGCAGACTGTAAGGGCCTAAAGAAAGGGCGGCGTTTCAGACTGTATTGAAACGCCGCCCTCATATGTTGCTATAGCCTCCGTTGATCGTTCAAAAGATCCGTCAGCTCATGGCGGTTATCGCTTTCTGATCATCCGATTTGCAGTTCAGAATACGCTTCAGAAGCCCTCGAAGACGTTTATGCTACGATCAGGCGAGGTCGAAGCGGTCAAGGTTCATTACCTTGTTCCACACCGCTACAAAGTCGTGCAGGAACTTCTCCTGGGAGTCCTCACATCCGTAGACTTCCGCCAAGGCCCGGAGTTGGGAGTTCGAACCGAAGATGAGGTCGACACGGGTGCCGGTCCACTTGAGTTCGC
>CBFDAH010000195.1:0-5380 GCA_965602785.1 uncultured Syntrophobacterales bacterium | reverse complement strand
ATAGATTAACTTACACCCTCACCCTGACCCTCTCCCTCAAGGGAGAGGGGATGAAAGGAAGACTCCAACAGTTAATCAATTTTTTGCTCTGAGTAATATATAGGGAGTTGGCAATACCAGGTTCGCACCCCCCATTGGCTGAGAAAGCCTGATTAGTGCTGCGGCAATGCAAAAGCAAGGCAAAATTAGAGACTAACAGAAAACAAAACTGTAGAATAGCCGCTCTCAGAGGTTCAGAGTTTCAGGTGGCTGGCTAAAAAGCCCAGTTAAGACTTAAAAAACCGCCCTTATCAGTGGGTTGCACCGTTACCCAGATATTGGGATCGTTGCGGCCGATGAAAGCGTCGTTCAAAAAAACCCCGATAAAATTGCCCAGGGCCAGGCCCACCAGGACGTCGGAGGGAAAGTGAAATTTGCCCTCCAGCCGGGACCAGGCGGCGCCACCCATCAGGGTTGCCACCCCTCCCCGCATACCCGTGCGGGCCCACCAGGGAAGGTCAAGGTAATCCAGGTTCCGGGAAGCCATGCTGCCATACACCGCCGCCAGGGAAGTGGTGCTCGAGGGAAAGCTCCTGCGGTTGCTGCGGTCCGGCCGGGTGCGGTTAGTGGCGTCCTTCAGACCCTCGGTGCTTAACTTGGTCAAGACCACCGCCCCGGCCCCCACGCTGAAACCCTTTAGTTTATTCCAGACCCACTCCCCGCGCTTCTCCCCACTAGGGGTGACCAGGCCGGTTATCACATAAGTTCCCAGTAAGGCGCTTACCAGGTAATTTGAAGCGTCGTCGGCATTCTGGCGGGAGCCGAAGATAGGTTTGTTTTTAGAGGCCCAGCCGGCCAGGTTGCGGTCCCAACTATCGATCTGAAAAGCCACGGCCCCTGCGGCCGGCACCCAGGTGCCCGGGTCCAGAACAGCGTTTTTGATGGCTCGTTTCAGCCGGTCACGGCTGGGAAATAAAGTGACATCCTTCCCCCAGCGGCGCCCGTCCGGTAGGGTGCCGCACCCCCCACTGAGCCAGATAAGGCTGCCAAACATCAGGATGACACATAACCACTTTTCGCCAATCCCCCAATGCATCAGTGCCTTTCGATGAACTCAGGGAGGTTTAGGGGGGGACTAGTGGCCCCTCGCCCCCTCCCTCAAAGAAAATGTCACACGCAATTACTCCTTGCGGTTGATCAGGGCCGCCAGGTAGCCGGCCCCGAAGCCGTTGTCGATATTCACCACCGCCACGCCGTTGGCGCAGGAGTTGAGCATGGCGAGCAGCGCCGCCAGGCCTCCGAAGGAAGCCCCATAGCCCACGCTGGTGGGCACCGCGATGACCGGACGGTCCACCAGGCCCCCCACCACGCTGGGGAGCGCCCCCTCCATACCCGCCACCACCACAAAAACCGTGGCCTGGGTAAAAAGGTGCTGGTGGGCCAGCAGCCGGTGCAAGCCCGCCACCCCGCAATCGTAGAGGGTATCCACTCGATGCCCCATGATCCGGGCGGTGATAGCCGCCTCTTCGGCCACCGGGATGTCCGAGGTTCCCGCCGACATAACCACAATGGCGCCCCGGCCCCGGTCGGGGACCTCTCCCCGGCTCAGGGTGAGCACCTGAGAGGTGGGGTGGTACGTAGCCTCAGGGAACTCGGCGAGAAGGGCGGTGGCCTTGTCGGGGTCGAGTCGCGTCATCAAAATGTGCTCGGACCTCGCGGCCAGGGAGGCGAGGATATCCTTGAGTTGATGGGCGCTCTTGCCCGCCGCAAAGACCACCTCCGGAAAGCCCTGGCGCAGGGCCCGATGGTGGTCCACCTGGGCGAATCCCAGGTCTTCAAAAGGCAGGTGGCGGAGGCGCTCCATGGCCTCGGCCACACTGAGGCGGCCGGCCCGCACCTCGTCCAGGAGTTGCTCTAGAACTTTTGTATCCATAGGACTAAATTTTTCCCGTCATTATACCGTTTCGACCCACCCCGGGGGAATTGTTCTGGAGAGGGTTTCTTCTCTTTTTATAGGAGATCTCCGAAAAAGTAACCTGAGAGCGGGGGCCAGGGGCCCGAGGGCCCTCTCCCCTTCCTAATAACACTTTTTTTCCCTACCCTCATCCAGGGGCGTCAAAAGCCCCTCCTTGGTAAGACGGAAGCGCCGGCCCTTCCATTCCACTTCGTCCCCCAGAAAGCTCGCCAGCCACAGGCCGAAGGACAAAAGATCCTTTAGCGGCAACCAGAGAAATGCCCCTGGGGAAAGCCTCCCTTGGAGGCAGAGGTCCTCGGCAAACCAGGCGACAACGCTGCGGATGGCTAAAGTGGCGGCCACCAGGCCCAGGGCCCAGGGGGCCAAGCCGCTGGCCAGCCAGACCATGAGGCTGAAGACCAGGGCGTGGGTGATGCCGTACGCGAAGTAACCCTTGGGGCGGCAGACCCGATAGGTCCGGGTCCAGCGCACCTGGCGGCTGAGGTAGTCCTTAAAGCTCATGCGGGGGGACAGGGTTTCCACCACGTAGGGGAGAAGCCGCACCTCGAGGCCGGTTTGGTGCACCTGCCAGCCCAGCTGGTAGTCATCCGCCAGATAGTCCGCCAGAGCGGCGAAGCCCCCTAGCCGCTCCAGAGCCGTCCGATTTAAGGCCATGGCCGCACCCAGCGCGAAGCGAATGCCCTCCACATAATGGGCCATCGCCACCGAGGGAATGAAGTCCGCGCTGATGGTCAAGGCTTCAAACCTGGCCCCCAGAGTCTCGGCCCGGCCGGCCCGGTAGGGGCAGGAGACCAGACCCACCCCCGGCTCCCTCAAAGCCACCGCGGCTCGAGCCAGAAAGTCCCGTCCCACCTTAACATCCCCGTCGGCAATAACCATAAGATCATATGTGGCCCGAGGCTCGAGTTGGCGCAGGATGCTCACTTTGGGGTTCTCCCCCAGGGCCTCGGGGCAGATAACCACCTCCACCCTGCCGGAGGGCGCCGCCTCTTCCAGCTCTTTCAGGAGCGGCACTACAGGGTCGCCGGGGTCGGCCACCCCAAAGAGCACCTGGTAGGGATGGTAATCCTGGGCCAGAAAAGTCATGAGGCATTCCCGGGTCTCCGGGTCCAGACCCTTTATGGGTTTAAAAACCGTCACACCCGGCGGTTCCGGCAAAGCTGCGGCGGACAGCGGCTGCCGGAAGAAGCGCCACATGGAGACCAGGGCCCCAAGCTGATAAGCCAGGGCTGCGAACACCAAAAGGAGCAACAGAAAAATCATGGCCACATTTTTTGTTTAATTTTTATCCCAGGAGTTGCCGATAGCAAAAGTGGGAGATTCTTCCCGGGGCGCCCGCGCGCCGCACCATGGGGCCCCGACATTGGTTACGCCGGGCTGTTACCATGGCACCCACGAGTTCGCCCATGCTGATCACCGACCACCGACAACCGCTAACCCCGGCCAACCTTCCGGCCCCGGCCGCTGAGGTCGACCCATGATCATCGAAGCAGTCGTCTTCGACCTGTACGGCACCCTGGTGGACATCTGGACGGACGAGCACGACGTCTCCGTCTACTACACGTTGTGCAAGTTTTTAAGCTACTATGACATCTTTTACGAGCCCGACGAGCTGGCCGCCCGCTACCAGGAGTACGCTGCCACCCAGCTCCTGGAGCGCCCGGGGCCCTATGGGGAAATCGACGTCTTCCGGGTCTTTGAGGAAATTCTGGGCGAGGGCCTGCGGGCCTCCCCGGAGCGGACTCTGGTTATCTGGGTGTCCCGTCTTTTTCGCTCCCTCAGCCTCCGCCGCCTCGGCCTCTTCCCCGACACCCTGCCGGCCCTGGAGGAACTGCAGAAAACCTATCGCCTGGGCCTGGTCACCGACGCCCAGTGGGTCTTCAGCGAACCGGAAATCCGCTTCCTGGGGCTCGAGCGCTTTTTCGAGACCGTGGTCCTGTCTTCGAGGTATTACGTGCGCAAGCCGGCGCCCCAGATATATGCCCACGCCCTCCGGGCCATGCGGCTCGACCCCTCCCAGGCCCTCTACGTGGGCAACGATCCCCGGGAGGATGTGCCCGGCCCCCAGGCCCTGGGCATGCCCGTGGCACTTATCCACCGGAACGGCCCCCCGTTAGACACCCCGGTGCCGCTCATCCGGGATTTAAAAAACCTTCCCGGGTTCATCGAGAACCACCTCGAAAGTATTTTGCCAGAATTTTCTTAAAAATATCCAGATAATTCAACATGTTTTCTCAAGTTGCCCAAGGTATTTCGACTTTATCCGCGAGGTCCCGAACTTTTTCCACCTAGCACGACGGCCCCTTTGCGGCCCGATTGATATTTGCGAAACTCGGATATTTTTCATATAGTATGAGAGAAATGGGGGACACAGGGGGAGGACTGTGGGGAAAATTCTTCGTTCCAACAAAGTGGTTCGGCAAGTCCATTTTTGGTGTATAGCCCTCCTGGTCGGCCTGTTTGCTTTGCCGGCCGCCGGTCTGGCTCTAGCGCAAGAGGAGTGGGACGTCACAGCCCGCTCCTTTACTATTATGGACGCCCGGAGCGGCAAGATCCTTCTCCAATACGATAATCGGCACATGATGCCGCCGGCCAGCACCATTAAGGTCATGAGCGCCATGTATGTGCTGAACCACCTGAAGATGAACGACAAGGTGAAGGTGAGCTCCCGGGCCGCCTCCGCCCCCCCTTCCAAGATCAACATCAAGGCCGGTGAGGTTTACACCGTAAAGGAGCTCCTCTACGCCCTGCTCCTGTCCTCGGCCAATGACGGAGCCCGGGCCCTGGCCGAAAAAGCCGGCGGCAGCGAGGCCGCCTTCGCCCGTAAGGTCACCCACATGGTCCGGAAGTGGGGCGCCTACCGCACCAATATAGCCACCGCCAACGGCTTGCCGGCCAAAAATCAATACTCCACCACCGAAGATCTGGCCATCATTTTCCGCCGGGCCATGCAGAACCCTGAGTTCGCTAAAATCATGAGCACCAAATATTACCATATCCAGGGAGAGCGGAAACTCCGTAACCACGACCGCTTCCTCTTCACCACTCCCCTGGCCAGGGGCGGCAAGACCGGCTACACCCGGGCCTCCAAAAACACCTACGTTGGCATGTTCCAAAATAGGGACAAGACCATTATTGTGTCCATGATCGGCAGTAAAAAGAAATGGGCTGACCTCAGGACTCTCATTGAAAAGGGCTTCGCCCTGACCGGCAGTCCCATCGCCAAGCTCGAGCCCAAAGAGGAAAAGCTCCGTTTCGCCAGGAAGCACATGGGCAATAGCGTCAAAGTTTCCAAAAGGAAACGCCGGTCGTATAAAAGAAAACGTAAACCGTATAAAAAGAAAGCTAAATATTACAAGAGGACCAAGTCTTCCAAAAAAAAGGTCACGTCTTATAAGGGAAAGACCAAGTCCTACAAAAAAAAGG
>CBFDAH010000194.1:0-5398 GCA_965602785.1 uncultured Syntrophobacterales bacterium | reverse complement strand
ACCTGAGAGGCCACCGCGGCCACGGTTTGCCAGTTGTCGCCGCTGATGAGATTCATTTTCAGGCCCATGTCCCGAAGGGCTGACACGGCCTCTTTTGCCCCGGGTTTAAGGGTGTCGGCCGCGGCGATGAGGCCCCGGGGCTGGCTGTCCACGGCCAGGAAGATGGTGGTCTGGCCTGCCTGGGCCAGTCGGGCCTGGTGTTCAGCCAGCGAATCAGTAGCAATGCCCTCCCGCTGGCAGAAAGCCAGATTCCCTAAAATAACGGTGTGTCCGTTAACCTGGGCCTTCACCCCCAGGCCCGGGACGGCCTGGAAGTCCTCCACCGGCGGGAGAGTGAGCCCCCGCTCCCGGGCCGCCTGGAGGACGGCCTCGGCCAGGGGGTGTTCCGACTTCTCCTCCAGGGCCGCGGCCAGGGCCAGCACCTCCTCATCCTGGCCATCCCGAAAAGCCATGATGTTCGTCACCTGAGGGCGGCCCCGGGTGAGGGTGCCGGTCTTGTCGAAGACCAGGGTGGTAAGGCGGTAGGCCCGCTCCAGGGGTTCGCCGCCCCGGAGCAGAATCCCCAGTTCCGCGCCCCGGCCGGAGCCCACCATGACCGCGGTGGGGGTGGCCAGCCCCAGGGCGCAGGGGCAGGCGATGATGAGGACGGCCACCATGTTCACCAGGGCCCGGGTGAGGGTAGGGGACGGGCCGAGCAGAAGCCAGCCCAGGAACGTGAGGCCGGCCAGCCCCATGACTACAGGGACGAAGATGGACGCCACCCGATCCGCCAGGCGCTCGATGGGGGCCTTGCTGGCCTGGGCTTCCTCCACCAGCTTGATGATCTGGGAGAGGACCATGTCCTGTCCCACCCGCGTGGCCCGAAAAACCAGAAAGCCTCGTTGATTAAGGGTGGCCCCCCAGACTTCGGCCCCCGGTTCTTTGGCCACCGGGACGCTTTCCCCGGTGAGCATGGACTCGTCCACGCTACTGGTTCCCTCCACCACCACGCCATCCACGGGGATTTTCTCCCCCGGGCGCACGGCCACCAGGTCAGCCACTGCCACCTGGGCCAGGGGCACTTCCTGCTCCTCCCCGTCCCGGCGCACCCGGGCGGTGGGGGGGGCCAGAGCAAAGAGGCGTCGGATGGCCTGAGAAGCCCGGCCCCGGGAGCCGGCTTCCAGCCAGCGGCCCAGGAGAATGAAGGTGATGATCATGGCGGTGGTGTCAAAGTAGACCGCCGGGGTTTGCCCTGCCGAGGCCACGGTTTCCGGGAAAAAGGTGACCCAGGCGGAATAGCCGTAAGCCGCAGAGGTCCCCAGGGCCACCAGGGTGTCCATGTTGGTGGCGCCATGCCGGGCGGCCTTCACAGCTCCGGTAAAAAAGGAGGCGCCGGAATAAAACAGGACCGGGGTGGTGAACAGGAGCAGCAGCACGTGCCAGGTCTGGGGCCCCAACCCCAACCAGCGGGGCACGGCGGGAAGCAGATGGCCCAGAAATACCGGCAAACTCAGGCCCAGGGCGATGAGGAAGCGCCGCTGGAAAATGCGAGCCTCTGCTTCGGGAGGCGGGGGCGGCGGGGCCTCCCGGGCCCAGGACTCCACTTCGTAACCGGCATCTTTTACAGCCCTGGTCAATATCTCAACGCTCACCCGGTCGGAGTCGAAGTGCACCTTGGCCCGGCGGGTGGCGAGATTTACCTGGGCCCGATCCACCCCGGGCACCTGGTCGAGGGCCTTCTCCACCCGGCCCACGCAGGCGGCGCAGTGTAACCCACCCAGGGTGAGGGTGACTTCGGTGTTTGAGGTGGCCATCCAATTCTCCCGGGAACAGAAAAGCGCAAAATGTGTGGGATTTCGTACCCTTGGTAAAGTAAGTCCTGATCCTGAGGAAAACAAGATATACCGAGAGGTGAAAGCGGCCTCCGGCTTGCCCGGGAAGCGGAGAATTGTTACTATACGGGCATGGTAAGGTGGAAAAAGGCGCGGTGGGGCAAGAGAAACAGCTTGTTGCTGACGGGGCTGGCCCTGGTGGGGCTGGTTCTCCTCGGCTGGCTGGCCCTGGGCAGCATAGATGGGGAGGAACCCTGGGTGCAGGCTCCCGAAGATCTGGCCCTGGTGGGTCCTAAAACCGCGTTCACGATTAAAACCGGGGACCGGCGAAGCGGCCTCAAAGAGGTTAAGGTCACGGTGAGCCAGGCAGGGAAGAACCACGTGGTGCTGAGCCGCACCTTCCCCCCCGGCGGGGAAGCAGGCTCGGAGGTGGAAGTCCACATCACCCTAAAGCCCAAGGCCATGGGATTGCAGGATGGCAAAGCCACCCTGACCATCACGGCCACGGACCGTTCCTGGTGGAACTTTTTCAAGGGCGGCAGTAGGCTCAGCCAGAACGTCAAGGTGGACCTGGTGCCCCTCAGCCTCAGCTTTGCCTCGGTGAGCCCCCTCCTGCATCCCGGCGGCACCGGACTCATTGTCTATCGGGTCAACAAAATCCCCAAGGAGAGCGGCATCCGGGTAGGGGGTCGCTTCTTCCTGGGATATCCCGTGCCCAAGGGCCAGACGGGGGAATACGGGGCCCTCTTTTCCGTGCCCCCCAACGCCGCGGGCGCCCTTCAGGCCGAGCTCGTGGCCCGGGCGACGGTGGGGAGCGAAGTAAAGCAAAACGTTCTTCTCAAGCTCAAGCGCAAGAAGTGGCGCCACGACAAAATTTCTCTGTCCGAGGGTTTCCTGCGCCGGGTGGCGGGCATCTTTCCAAAGTCCCAACAGGGGGATCTGTTACAGACTTTTCTCGAAGTCAACCGCAAGAAACGCCAGACTGATCACGAACGGGTGCGTCAGGCCTCTGCCGTCAGTCGGTCCCAACCCCTGTGGTCCGGCCCCTTTTCCCGGTTCAAGGGCAAATCCATGGCCCGCTTCGGGGATAAGCGCACGTATGTCTATCAGAAACGGGCCGTGGACGAGCAGGTGCACCTGGGGGAGGATTTGGCCTCCCTGGTTAACAGTCCGGTGCCGGCGGGCAACCACGGGGTGGTGGTCCTGGCTGAGCCTCTGGGGATTTACGGTAATACGGTGATTCTGGACCACGGTCTGGGCCTTTTTTCCATGTACAGCCATTTGAGCCGGATCGACGTCAAGGTCGGCGACCGGGTGGAGAAAGGCAAGCCCCTGGGGCTCACCGGGACCACAGGTCTCGCCGGAGGAGATCACCTGCACTTTGCCATACTGATCCACGGAGAATTTGTGAACCCGGTGGAGTGGTGGGACCCCCATTGGCTCAAGGACCAGGTGCAGGGGTTGTGGCCCCAGGCCGACACCGGACCTGAGGTTTCAGCCGCGAAGCGGGTGGCAAAATCCAAGAGGTCTTCGAGAAGGACCAAATCAAGGAAAGGCAGGAAAAGGCGATGATCAAGGCGGGGGGTAAGAACATGATGCTGCGTATTAATCCGGAAAATCCCCAGGTGCGTCTGCTGCGCCAGGTAGTGGAGACCTTAACCGAGGGCGGCCTCATCGGCTATCCCACAGACACCGGCTACGCCCTGGGCTGCGACCTGTATAACCTCAAGGGCATCAGCAAGCTTTATCAAATCAAGCGGCGGCCCCTGTCCAAGCCGTTTAGCTTCATTTGCGCGGATCTGAAAAACATCAGCGAGTACGGCCGGGTGGGGAACTATGCCTACAAGACCATGAAGCGTCTCCTCCCCGGGCCCTATACCTTCATCCTGGAGGCCTCCCGGCAGGTTCCCAAGCTCTTGCAGACCAAGCGGCATACCGTGGGCATCCGGGTGCCCAACCACCCCATCTCCTTGGGGTTGATCGGGCTTCTGGGCCATCCCATTATTTCCACGGGAGCCAACCTGGCGGGAAGTCTGGCAGAAAGAGACCCCTACGAGATCGCCGAAATGTTCAAGGCGCATCTGACCCTGGTCATCGACGCGGGGATTATTCTGCCGGCGCCCTCCAGCATCATTTCCCTCATCGATGACGCGGGCGAGATCATTAGGGAGGGGGCCGGGGATGTGAGTTCATTTGAGTAACTTGATGGCCCCTTTACCTGACGCCCGGTTCTAAAGAGTCCCTGCGAATTGTAGATGTTCACCATACAGCGCAAAGTTAGAGTATCTTGTGCTAATGGCAAGGTATCTTTATTCTTCCCTCTATGGTGGTATTATGAAATAAAGATGGCGACCCACAGGACTACCCCGAAAATTCCATACATTTTTAGATTCTTATGTGAATCAGTAAACTTCAGTGACGAGCACGAATCTCTATGAAAGGGGGAGGAGAAATCAGGCTTCCAGGGAAGTGAGGCCTTCGCGGATGGCGTATTTTATGAGTTCGGCAACGTTCTTGGTGCTTAGCTTGTGCATGATTTGCTGGCGGTGGGTCTGCACCGTCTTGATACTGATGCACAGGAGTTCGGCAATCTGGCTGGTGTTATTACCTTCGGCCATGAGTTGCAGCACTTCCCGTTCCCGGTTGGTGAGCACGGAAAAAGGTGACTGACTGGTATCGGGGACCCGCTGCACGTAGTCTTTGACGACGATTTCGGCCACCCCGGGGCTCAGATAGGTCTTGTTGGCCATAACCAGGCGGATGGCTTGAGCCAGCTCCTCGAAGGCGCAGTCCTTGAGAAGATAACCACGGGCCCCGGCCTTTAACATGTTGATAACATAGCGATTATCACTATAAATGGAGAGGGCGATGATCTTAACGTCTGGATGATTGGAGAGGATCTGGCGGGTGGCCTCGATGCCGTTCAGGGTCGGCATCTTGACGTCCATGATGACTATGTGGGGAATCAGTTCTCTTACCAGGGTTACGGTTTGACGACCGTCTTCGGCCTCCGCCACCATTTCCATGTCCGGTTCCTTTTGGAGGAGCGCTTGGAGGCCTTGTCGCATAATTTTTTGGTCATCGGCAATGATGACGCGGATATTCATGGTAATTCTACCTTTTTCACTGAAATCTTACCCAGGGGACCAGGAGGGACTTAGATTTTTCCTTCTCTTTAATCAGGGCCAGAATGACCGATTCCCCGCAATTATGCGGCGAACTCGGTTGCACGGACGGTGGGTGATCAAAGGAGAGCCCGCTATAACGCTAAGGCGATAAAAAAGCCGAACTGCAACCCCAAGGGCAACCCCGCCTTCTTTCCTGCTCTTATCATTGTTCTCCCCATCCTGATTCAACGGGGATTTTTCAATTATTATATACAATTTAGCGTAAATATAAGGCACTTGTCAATTGCTTTTTCCTCCGGGAGGGGCATCTTTATAACACTCCCTTGCCCAGCAATCATCTACCGAAGGTGAGATATGCAGATCAAATATGCACTTTTAAAAGGAGAGGTGATAACTGCGGGGTTTGGCAAGTGAGCCGCGTTTTTTTCTTACCTCTCTCCAAAGCAAAATTTATTTTCA
>CBFDAH010000193.1:0-5408 GCA_965602785.1 uncultured Syntrophobacterales bacterium | reverse complement strand
GGCCAGGGACCTGAGGTCCCTGCCCTCCCCCCACACCCCCCTCCCAACCCGCATACATAAGGCCGGTGAAGGCGGGGCAAGCCCCGGGTCCACCGGCCTTTAAATTCCCTTAAGGGGTTGGGGGAGGGAGTTTGAGGGAGGGGGATGGGGTCTGCGACCCCGGTAGCACGGGCTTCCAGCCCGTGGGAACCCCCCTCCCCCAAAATCATCCAACCTAAATCTTAATCAAGCCGGCGCCCACTTTGGCGGCCATGACGGTGTTTTTCATGAGCATGGTGATGGTCATGGGGCCCACGCCGCCCGGCACCGGGGTGATATAGCCGGCCACACCCAAGGCATTTTCGAAGTCCACGTCGCCGGCCAGGATGGCCTTACCGGTCTTTTCGCTGATGCCGATACGGTTGACGCCCACGTCGATGATACAGGCGCCGGGTTTAATCCAGTCGGCCTGGATGTACTTGGGCACGCCGGCGGCCGCGATGAGGATGTCGGCCCGCTGGCAGTGTTCGATGATCTTCTCCTGGGGGGTGCCGGTGTGCACGCAGGTAACGGTGGCGTTGGCGCCGGCTTTTTTCTGGAGCATGATGGCCACCATGGGTTTGCCCACGATGTTGCTGCGGCCCACCACCACCACTTCCTTGCCTTTGGGGTCGCCGTAGCCGCGTGATATGAGTTCCTGGCAGCCCGCCGGGGTGCAAGGCAGGAAGGCATAGGTGCCGATGAGAATGCGGCCCACGTTCACCGGATGGAAAGCATCCACGTCCTTGTTGGGGTCGAGGGCATAGAGCACTTTGTTGGAGTCAATGTGCTTGGGCAGGGGTAGCTGCACCAGGATGCCGTGGAGCTTGGGGTCCTTATTGTACTTGTCGATGAGGGCCAGGAGGTCCGCCTCTGAAAGGTCCGGGGGCTGGTTGTCCTGGATGGAATAAAAATCCAGTTCATGGGCGGTCCTCTGCTTGGCGGTGACATAGCTCACCGAGGCAGGGTCTTCGCCCACCAGGATGGTAACCAGGCCGGGCTGGATATTGTGTTTAGCTTTGAGCTCATCTACATCTTTTTTCAGCTCTTCTCTAATCTGACCTGCAACTTCGGCCCCTCTGATCAGTGTGGCAGCCATTGGGGGGTCTCCTTCCTTGTGATTTTTTTCGCTTATGGCATACATACCATCATTAATTCCCTCACGTCAATGGAAAAAGGCAGGGAAAAGGCAGCTTCCCGCCTTTCATGCTAACGGACGGGCGATCCGGTGAGGGAGGATTTCCCAGTTAAGGTTTTTCAGATTATTGGCCGATTGTTGTGGTGTGAGAAAACATTTCGAGACTCCTCCGAAATACTTGGCTGAAAGAGCCGGTCTGTCATGATGAAAAGAAGAGTAGACCGTAAAGTGCGGCGCTTCCCGGTGCGGCTGTCCCTCCATGAACTCAACAATCGGCCCGCCCCCGACTCATATCTGGTGGACCTCAGCTCCCTGGGGGCCCAGCTGGAAAGCCCTCAGTTCATGGCCCTGCGCACGCCGGTGGAATTTGTGTTTCGCTTCCCCATGGAAGAAAAAGAAACTCGCCTGTCCGGTCAGGTGATGTGGATCAAACCCCTCATCGGCAAGCCTGGACGCTTCCGTATGGGGATGCGTTTTTTCAATGCTTTCTGGGAGTTGGACATGTTGGCCCGCCAGGGGAAACTGTGAGGTAATTTCTCTAAACTAAGGCATTTTTTACTGTACATAATAAATAATCCCCCCTTTTCTCAAAGGGACTCAGAAGGAGTAAAAAAACTCCAGTCATTTATTTGTCGGGTGATGACCCTAAATCCATCAAGCAAAGGATATCAATGCCATGCGGACCATGCCGTTAAAAGCTCCTAGCCCTAGACGGCGGGTGCCCCGCCGGGTCCAGCGGTACCCGGTGCGCTGGGCGGTCCTCGAAATTAATGACCAGCCCGCCAGCGACTCCTGGCTGGTGGACATAAGCTCCCTGGGGGCCCGCCTGGAAACCACCTTCGCCCTGGGTCCCGCCTTACCGGTGCGGTTCACCGTCCTCCTGCCGGGCGGAGAAACGAAGCTGGAGCTCGCCGGTCAAATAGTGTGGATGCGGCCTGTCTTTATGAGGGAGGGGTGCTTTCACCAGGGCTTGAAGTTCTATAGCACCAACTGGGAGTTGGACCGCCTGGGCAGAAACTCGCAGAAGTGAGCCGTAACTGCACTTCTCCTCAGGGAGTCAGCCAGGAGCGTGACTAAGCCCCCCCCTTGGGACCCGGATACCTTTCTCTCCCCGCCCTCCACCCCAACTAATCCCCCCACCGCTGGCCATTTCATGGGTAGCCCAGGCTGACAGAGGCACTAATGTTCCCCCGCCAACACCTCAGAATTACTTAACCCTGCCCGGCTCTTCCTTTTTTCTTTCGGATAAGCTATAAAAATATGTTAACCTTTTTGAGGTAGATTACTGTGGCGCTCATAGTGCAAAAGTATGGCGGCAGTTCGGTGGCCAACCCCGACCTCATCGCCAACGTGGCCAACCGGGCCGTGAAGGGCTGGCGGGACGGCAACAAGATGGTGGTGGTCCTCTCGGCCATGCAGGGAGAAACGGACCGGCTCATCCAACTGGCCAAAGAGCTGAGCGACCCCCCCGACCCCCGGGAGCTGGACGTGCTGTTGGCCACCGGGGAGCAGGTCACCGTGTCGCTGTTCAGTATGTTCCTCAGGGCCCAGGGTGTGGACGCCAGGAGCCTGCTCGGGCACCAGGCCTGCATCTATACGGACCGGGCTTACGGCCGGGCCCGGATCATCGGCATCGATACAGCCCGCATCCTGGAGGAGTTGAAAAAAGGGCGCATCGTCACCGTGGCCGGCTTCCAGGGGGTGGATGAAATCGGCAACATCACCACCCTGGGGCGGGGAGGCTCCGACACCACCGCCGTGGCCGTGGCTGCGGCTCTCAAGGCCGACCTGTGCGAGATTTACACCGACGTGGAGGGGATCTACACCACCGATCCCCGGGTGTCCGAGAAAGCCCGACTCCTCGATAAGATTGCCTATGACGAGATGTTGGAGATGGCGTCTTTAGGGACCAAGGTCCTGGAGATCCGCTCCGTGGGTTTTGCCAAACAGTACCGGGTGCCCCTCAAGGTGCGCTCCACTTTTAGCAGCCACCCCGGCACCCTGGTGTGTATGGAGGACGAAGATATGGAAGCGATTCCGGTATCCGGCGTGGCCTTCAGCCGGAATGAGGCCCGGATCAGCATCACCCGGGTGCCCGACCGCCCTGGTATCGCCATGCGGTTTTTCAAGCCGGTGGCCGACGCCAATATCGTGGTGGATCTGATCATCCAGAACACCAGCATCGACGGCATCACCGACCTCACCTTCACGGTTCCCAAAGGCGATTTTCGCCAGACCCTGGAACTCATCACCACCTTGGCCCACGAAGTGGGCGCCGGGGAGGTGCTGGGCGACGAAAACATCGCCAAAGTCTCCATTGTGGGAGTAGGCATGCGCAACAACGCCGGCGTCGCCTCCCACATGTTTGCCGCCCTGGCCGGGGCCGGCATCAACATCATGATGATCAGCACTTCGGAAATCAAGATTTCCTGCGTCATTGAAGACAAGTTCACGGAACTGGCAGTGCGGGTGCTCCACGACGCCTTCGGGCTGGAGAACCCGCCGCCCAAACGCTCCACACCTTAGGGGGCGGCCATGCGCCAGGTGAAAATTTATGACACGACCCTCCGGGACGGCACCCAGGCGGAATATTTCAATCTGACGCTGTCCGATAAAATCCGGATTGCCCAAAAACTGGCCCACTTCGGGGTTCATTATATCGAAGGGGGTTGGCCCGGCTCCAACCCCACCGACCGCGAGTTTTTCGAGGAAATTCGCAACTATAACCTGCATCCGGCCCGGATAACCGCCTTCGGCAGCACCCACCACAAGGACCGGCCCCCGGAGTCGGATCCGGTGTTCCAGGAACTCCTCATCAGCCGGACGCCGGTGGTTACCATTTTCGGCAAGTCCTGGGATTTTCACGTCAAAGACGTGCTTCAGACCACGCTGGAACGCAACCTGGAACTCATCATCCATTCCCTGGGTTACCTGAAACCCCGGGTGGAAGAACTGTTTTATGACGCCGAGCATTTCTTTGATGGCTTTAAGGCCGATAAAGAATACGCTCTGAAGACCCTGGAGGCCGCCGTTGCCGGAGGGGCCGATTGCCTGGTGCTCTGCGACACCAATGGCGGCACCCTGACCTCAGATCTCATTAAAATCATTAAAGTAGTAAAAAAGCGCTTTCCTAAGGAGCCTCTGGGCATCCATGCCCACAACGACTCGGAGATGGCCGTGGCCAACAGCCTGGCCGCGGTGGAATTGGGTTCCGTCCAGGTCCAGGGCACCATGAATGGGTTTGGGGAGCGCTGCGGCAACGCCAATCTCTGTTCCATCATTCCGGCCATGAAACTCAAGCTGGGAGTGGACTGTATCAGTGATGAGAGTCTGGCCCGCCTCACCGAACTCTCCCACTTCGTCTATGAACTGGCCAATGTCCATCCCAATCGCTATCAGCCGTACGTGGGCAAAAGCGCCTTTGCTCATAAAGGCGGGGTGCACGCCGCCGCGGTGAAACGAAGCCCCAGGTCCTACGAACACATTGTTCCGGAAACCGTGGGCAACGTTCGCAATATTCCCATATCCGATCTTTCCGGCCGAAGCAGCATCTTTCTCAAGGCCCAGGCCATGGGTCTCGAGCCTGATGCTCATGACCGGGACGTCCAATCCGGCCTGAAACAGGTCCGGGACCTGGGCCTGGAATTTCCGCCCCACGGCTCCGAAGCCCTGCAGACCATCCTGGGCAAAGTCAAGGAATTGGAAGCCGAGGGCTATCACTTCGAGACCGCGGAGGCTTCCCTGGCCATGCTTTTGAGGGCCGCGCTGGGCCAACACAAAGAGTATTTCCGGCTCCTCAGTTATCGAGTGGTAGACGAAAAAGGCGGGGGAGACGAGCCGCCGGTGCCCGAAGCCACTATCCGGGTGAAGGTTGGACTCCATGAAGTCCACACCGCAGCCCTGGGCAACGGTCCAGTCAACGCCCTGTTTAAGGCCCTCTTGAAGGCCCTGCTTCGGTTTTATCCCCGGCTGGCGGAAATGCGCCTGGAGGATTACAAAGTGCGGGTGCTACCCGGCTCCGGCAGCACCGACGCCAAGGTGCGGGTCTTGATCGAATCCCGGGACGCCCACGACCGCTGGGGCACGGTGGGGGTCTCCCACGACATCATCGAAGCCTCCTGGCAGGCCCTGGTGGACGGCATCACCTACAAGCTCTTCAAGGACGAGCAACCGGCCAAGGGCTAGAAGCGGATTTAATTGAGGGGAGGACCGGGGGAGCGCGGCTCCCCCGCCCTCCCCTCAAACTCCCCTC
>CBFDAH010000192.1:0-5408 GCA_965602785.1 uncultured Syntrophobacterales bacterium | reverse complement strand
AGGGAGTTTGAGGGAGGGGGTAGGGGCCCGCGGCCCCTAGCCCCCTCCCTCAAAAAAAATTCCTGCGAATCACTTTTTGAGAAAAGGAACCGACCATGGCCACTCCCGAGGCCTCTCGCCCCCTCGATTTCATCCGCCAGATCGCGGCCGACGACCTCAAGGCCGGCAAATACACCCGCATCATGACCCGCTTCCCGCCGGAGCCCAACGGCTACCTGCACATCGGCCATGCCAAGAGTATCTGCCTCAATTTCGGCATCGCCCAGGAGTATGGGGGGGTGTGCAACCTGCGCTTCGATGACACCAACCCCACCAAGGAAGAGCAGGAATACGTGGATTCCATCATGGCGGACGTGCGCTGGCTGGGCTTCGACTGGGACGAGCGCCTGTTCTTCGCCTCCGATTATTTCCAGGAGATGCACGACTATGCCGTGCATCTCATCAAGACGGGCCAGGCCTACGTCTGTTCCCTGACTGCCGATGAAATCCGGGAGTACCGCGGCACCCTCACCGCACCCGGTCGGGAAAGCCCCTACCGCAACCGCAGCACGGAAGAAAACCTGGATTTATTCGAACGCATGCGGAAAGGCGAGTTGCCCGACGGGGCTCACGTGCTCCGGGCCAAAATCGACATGGCCTCCGGGAACATGAATATGCGGGACCCGGTGCTCTACCGCATCCTCCACGCCGAGCACCACCGCACCGGGGATACGTGGTGCATTTACCCCATGTACGACTATGCCCACCCCATCAGCGACGCCCAGGAGGGGATCACCCACTCCATCTGCACCCTGGAGTTCGAGGACCACCGGCCCCTCTACGACTGGACCCTGGACAACCTGCCGGTGCCCTATCGCCCCTACCAGTATGAGTTCGCCCGCCTCAACCTGGACTATACGGTGCTCTCCAAGCGCCGCCTCATCAAGCTGGTCCAGGAGGGCCACGTCACCGGTTGGGACGACCCCCGCCTGCCCACCATCTCGGGGCTGCGCCGCCGGGGCTTTCCCCCCGAAGCCATTCGGAAATTCTGCGACATGATCGGCGTCGGGAAACGGGAGAATCTGGTGGAGATGGCCCTCTTGGAGTACTGCGTCCGGGAGGAGTTGAACAAAACCGCGCCCCGGGTGATGGCGGTGATGAAACCCCTCAAGGTGGTCCTGCTCAACTACCCGGAGGGACAGGTGGAGGACCTCGAGGCGGTGAACAACCCGGAGGACCCGGCCGCCGGCATCCGCACGGTCCCCTTCTCCCGGGAGCTCTACATCGAGGGGGACGATTTCATGGAAGACCCGCCCAAGAAGTTTTTCCGTCTGGGACCCGGGCGGGAGGTGCGCCTACGCTACGCCTACTTCATCAAATGCGTGGACGTGGTGAAGGATGACGCCACCGGGGAGATCGTCGAACTCCACTGCACCTACGACCCCGAAACCAAAGGCGGCTATGCCCCGGACGGCCGCAAAGTCAAGGCCACCCTGCACTGGGTCTCGGCCCCCCACTCCCACCCCGCCGAGGTGCGCCTCTATGACCGCCTCTTCACCGAGCCGGAACCCGGCGCGCAGACGGGCAACTTCCTGGACAACATTAACCCCAATTCCCTCGAAACCGTGGCCACCTGCCGGGTGGAGCCCTCGCTTACCCAGGCCGCGCCCGGCGCCCGCTGCCAATTCGAGCGCCTAGGCTATTTTTGTGTTGACCCGGACTCCCGCCCCGATAACCTCATCTTCAACCGCACCGTCACCCTCAAAGACCCCTGGGCCAAGCTCCAGAAGGGGGAGCGGAAATAGAATGTGGGGGAGGAGGGTTCCCACGGGCTGGAAGCCCGTGCTACCGGGATCACGGACCCCTGCCCTTTCCCCACACCTCCTCCCTTAACCCCTTGAGAGATCAGAGGCACAGGCTTGCAGCCGGTGTTATACCAAGCTGCGTTCATATAAGGTGTTTATCTGTAGGGGCGTGATTCATCACGCCCTAAATGGGCGCAATAAATTGCGCCCCTACAGTTCTCTTGGTGAACTTACCTTTTTGACGGCAACTCGGTATTAGGCAAAGGGCTGGCGGTGCTTCTAGCCCCGCTTCCATCGCCTCTCTCCTCACACCAGGCCTTCCCTCCCCAACCTCCCCGCGCCGGATTCTCTCTTTCCCGGGGTTAACATTTTCAAGAGACCCGGGTCTTTATCAATACAGCAAAATGTGTCGGGGCCGACCCAGGTGGCGGCCCAAAGCTGGGCGGATACGCGGGTCCGCCCCTACGAGAAATTCTGGGAAAGCTGTTTTAAGTCCCCCTTTTCTAAAGGGGGATTTAGGGGGATTTGCAAAATCTTAGGTTAATTCCCCCTGCCCCCTCAGGAAAAAAGGGGAATCGGCGTCCTAATCCTTTTTTCTAAATTGATTGAGGGCAATCAAGGTTTTTTCGGATTGCCCCACGAGTTCCGCCACTTGAGGTTCCTGTCATGAAAAAGCTGGCCATCATCCTGGTCTTCTGTTTTGCCCTGCTCAGCCTGGGGAACGGCACCGCCTCCGCCGCCCAGCGGGGTTTCGTCCCTGGCGACGAGGAGCTTAGAAGCACCCAGGAACGGGTGCACCGCCTGCAACGGGACATCTCCATCATCAACCTCCTAAACGGCCTCCATCTCACCCGGGACCAGATGACCCAGCTCCTGGCCCTGGCCAAAGAAGCCCACCAGGCCCGGGAGCAGCTCTTTTCCCCGCGCTACCGCACCTCCCTTAAGGAAGCGGAAACCTCCTTCACCGCCCTGCGCCAGGAAATCCAGCAGGGCGCCCCGGCCCGGGGCGAGGTCCCGGACCAGGCGAGAAAAATCAAGAACAGCCTGAAAGAAATGCGCCAGCAGAATTTCCAGGCGGCGCGCCAGACCATGCAGTCCCTGGAAACCCGCCTCACCCAGGTGTTGACCCCGGAGCAAGTCCAGGTGGTGAAGGATTTCACCCCCTGCCTCATCCCCCCCAAAGACCTCAGGAACCCGGTGCGGGCCGGTCAGGCCGCGGCCCACGGGGGCATGGAGAAGCGCCTGCGGCGCCTCAGGGCCATTCCCGAGGACAAGTGGCAGGCCCACCGGGAGAGAATCGCCCAGCGGGTGGTGGACAAGATCAGCAAGCGGGTGAAACCCCTCACCGAGGCGGAAAAGCAAGAAGAGAAGGCCCGCTTCCTGGCCCTGGCCGACCGGATCCGTAAGATGCCGGAAGTGGACTTCGAGATGGAAAAGAACCAGCTCATCGAGGAATTGATCCCCCAAGCCCGCATCAAGGAGCTCAAGGCCGAGTTCGAGGCCAGGCAGTCCCGCCGGGGCAAGGCCCGCGGCTCCCGCCTGAGCCGCTATTTCCTGAATGACCGCATCATTCCCATTCTGGAAGATCGCCTGGCCCGGGGCAACGTGGCGGGATTGCAATAGCAGGACGGTGGAAAGGAGCTTCCGGGAAAGGGGCCGGGGGTCGCGGACCTCTGCCCCCTCCCCCAACCACATGTTGGAATTTGGCTTCGCCCCTGGGCACCATGGAGAGGCTCAAATACCCCCCTTTGTTAAAGGGGGGTAGGGGATATTTTTCCTATGCCACTGAAAACCCAACCAGAACCCTTGAACCGGAGCCAATCCCCGGAAGGACAAACCCGGCGGGCCTTTCTGACCTGGATGGGCTGGCTCGGCCTGAACGCCGCTCTGGCCCCCGCCCTCCTTAAAACCCTGGAAGGCCTGGGGATCGTGGACGCCGGGGCCCTGGCCGCCACGCTTCCCCGGACCCCGGTCCCCGCCCGCTACTGGCGGCAGCTTCCCGGTGGGCAAGTCCAATGTCTGCTCTGTCCCCGCCAGGAAGTCCTGGCCCCGGGGCAGATGGGCTTCTGCCGGGTGCGCCAGAATCTCAGGGGGACCCTGGTCACCCACGCCTACGGCCAGCCCTGTGTCCTCAACCTGGACGCCGTCGAGATGAACCCCCTGAACCATTTCCACCCGGGAATGAAGGTCCTGGGCGTGGCCCACGCTGGCTGCAACCTGCGCTGCGCCTATTGCCAGAACTGGCAATTCTCCCAGAAAAGTCCCCTCGAAACCAAAAACATCGTGCCCTTTGATTTCCGCCAAATGGGGGAAAAAATGCGGGCCCGGCGGATTGGCGGTCTGAGCTTCTCCTTCACCGAGGCCGACTGCGCGCCGGAGTTCTCCGCCGACTTCGCCCAATTCGTAGGCGAGTTGGGCCTGAAGAGGACGCTTTGCACCGCGGGGTACATTGAAAAGCAGCCCTTCCGGGAGCTGCTGCGCCACTTCGAGGCCGTCACCATTACCTATAAAGGGGCCACTGACAGCTTTTACCGCCGGGTCGTGCAAGGAACCCTGGCCCCAGTGCTGGATGCCATGGTGACCGCCAAGGCCGAAGGCAAGTGGCTGGAGGTGGCCACCCTCATCGTCCCCACCCTGAACGACCGTCGGGAGGACCTCGCCACCATGGCCCGGTGGCTCAGGCAGAACCTGGGGGCCGACACCCCCTGGCACCTGGAGCGCTTCGAACCCTCATACAAGCTGGCCCATCTCCCCCCCACTTCCCAGGCCACCCTGGAGGCCGCCCGGCAGATCGGCCTGGACGCCGGCCTGAAATTTGTCTACATCTCCAACCTGGCCCCCCACCCGGGGAACCACACCTACTGCCCCTCCTGCGGACGGGCCCTGGTGAAGCGCCTGGGCTTCAAGGTCCTGGAAAACCGCCTGGCCCGGGGCTCCTGCCCGGCCTGCCGCACCCGCCTCCCCGGCGTCTGGGCCTGAACCCTATCCCCCAGAATAAAGTTACTCTCCCTGCTTTTCTGTGGTAATTTTTTACTTAATCACCGGCATTGCCTGCACCCTGCCGGCTCTGCTCGACTGAGGTTAAATTATGGGCGAAACGGCCCGAGATGTGATGGATACCCGATTACACACCCTCAGCCCCCGGATGACCATCGCCGGGGCTGTGAGGCTCTTGCAGCAGGCCAGCGAAGAGAGCGGCCGCCGGGTCTTCGGCCTGCTGGTGGTGGACGACGAGAAGCGTCTGGTGGGGATGCTTTCGATGTACGACATCTTCCTTTTGCTCCGCCCCAAGCACACCCATATCTGGGGGGAGATGGCTGACCTGGACCTGGCCGGGCTGCTCAAAGCCGCCTGTGACCGGGCCCAACCTGTCCTGGTGGGGGACATCATGACCACGGAACTCGTCACCATCACTCCGGATACCCACCTCCTTTTGATCATCGACATAATGATCAAAAAACACGTACGCCGCCTGCCGGTGCTGGAAGAAAGCCGGCTGGTGGGCATGGTGTACCTCTCAAGAGTCTTCGACTACCTCTTAGAGAGGTTGCAGGGCTGAAGAGGAAGGGAAATTAATGAGTTCGTGGGGGGAGGGCCAGGGACCGGTGGTCCCTGCCCTCCCCC
>CBFDAH010000191.1:0-5420 GCA_965602785.1 uncultured Syntrophobacterales bacterium | reverse complement strand
GGCAAACCTCCCAGGACGGATATGAGGCCGGGCCGCCGGCAGGTATGAAAACTACCCTCCCACCAGGCGCACTCCCTCTCGGATCATCTGGTTGGTATAGCCCCATTCGTTGTCGTACCAGGTCATGATCTTGAGGAGGTCGCCGTCCACCACCTGAGTCATGCTGAGTTCCACCACCGAGGCCCGGGAGTCTTGAATGATATCCGAAGACACCAAGGGGTCGTCGGAGACGCCCAGAATACCTTTATAACGCGGACTGTCAGCTTCTTTCCTGAGGATATTGTTAACTTCCTCAGCGGAGGTGGTTTTTTCCAGGACCATAACGACGTCGGCCATAGAGCCGCAAGGCACGGGGCCGCGCACGGCCACGCCGTCAAACTTGCCTTTCAATTTCGGCAGGATATCTGTGGTCGCCTTGGCCGCGCCGGTGCTGGTGGGCACAAAGTTAGCCGCCCCAGCCCGACCCCGGGCCCACTTCTTGGCGGGGCCATCCACGATAGCCTGGCTGGAGGTGTAGGCGTGAATGGTGGTCATGGTGGCCTTCTTGATGCCGAAGTGTCGGTCGATGATCTCTACCACGGGAGCGATGCAGTTGGTGGTGCAGGAGGCGCAGGAGAAGGTTTGCTCACCGGATGGAGGCTCAGTGACGCCGTGTACGATGGTGCACATAACATCCTTGGGCGGGGCGGACAGGATGACATATTTGGCCCCGGCCTGCACGTGTTTTTGCAAACCCTCAGTGTTGGTGAAGATGCCGGTGGACTCAAAGACCACCTCTATACCCAATTCCTTCCAGGGGAGCTGGGCCGGGTCCTTGACACTCAGGAATTTGATGGTCTTGCCGTCAACGACCAGATTGCCGTCTTGAATGGTCACCTGGCGGTGATAGCGGCCATAAACAGTGTCGTATTTCAGCAAATAGACCAGGTTGTCCAGGGCCATGAGGTCGTTCACCGCCACCAGGTCCAAGTTGGTATTGTCCAGGATGATCTTCAGAGCGGCCCGGCCGATGCGGCCCATGCCATTAATCGCTACCTTTCCCATGGTTGCCTCCTTTTTCAAAATAGCTTTTGCAGAAATGATCCTCACGGGGCGTGGTGATTAGAATTTATCGGGTGTTATTGGTTGACTCTGACGGTGGCAAACATTGTCTGGCGGCAGATCCTGAGGCCGATTAAGTTTTTTTATATTATCACCCTTTCCCGGTCTTTGGGAAAATTATGTTGAGACTGATCTAAAAAATTCTGCCCATCCGTTCTAAGGGCGGACCCATACGTCCTTCAGTTTAGTACCTAAACAGGTCCGCCTTTCCAGTTAGTTCTGGATGAATACAGTTAATTTATAATTTCGAAGTTAAGCCAATGTAAGGCCAAGGGCTGGCGTACAACTTTGATGGTGAAGGCTACTTTACCCCCACCAGGAGAAGTATTTGGCGAAGATGTTTTTAAGCCGCGGCGTGAAGCGGCTCTTCTGGTAGAGGTCCCCCACCTGCTTGATGGCCTCGGCCCGGGTGGGGTAGGGGTGGATGACCCCGGAGAGGGCTTTGAGCCCCAGGCCGGCGGCCATGGCCACGGAGATTTCACTGATCATCTCCCCGGCGTGGGAGGAGACGATGGTGGCCCCCAGGATTTTGTCCTTGCCTTCCTGCACCAACACCTTGACGAACCCTGTGGTGTCCCCTTCGACGATGGCCCGGTCCACGTCGGCGAAGTGCTTGATAAAGGTCTGAAAGGGAACTTTTTGCTTTTGGGCCTCGGCATCGCCTAGACCCACGTGGGCCACCTCAGGGTCGGTATAGGTGCACCAGGGCACGATGAGGGTGCTGAGTTTGCGCCGTCCGAAGAAAAGGGCATTCTGGATAACGATGCGGGCCGTAACGTCGGCCATGTGCGTGAACTTGTAAGACAGACAAATATCCCCGGCGGCGTAAATGTGGGGATTGGTGGTCTGGAGGCGGTCATTCACCTTGACCCCCTGCCGGGGGTCATATTCCACCCCCGCGGCGGCGAGGCCCAGACCCTCCACGTTGGGGGTCCGGCCGGCGCCCACCAGGATCTCGTCTACCTCAATTTCCCCGGCCTGTCCGTCGACTTCATAGTGGATAACCTTGCCGGTCTCGGTCTTGACCACCTGTAGGGGGTTGGCCTTGAGGATGAGGTTGATGCCTTCCTTTTCGAAAACGCTTTGAATGATCTCTGCGGCGTCCCGGTCCTCCCGGTTCATGAGGTGATCGTACTTGTGGATCAGACTCACCTGGGAGCCCAGGCGCTGGAAACTCTGGGCCAGTTCGCAGCCGATGGGCCCACCGCCCAGAACCGCCAGGCGGGCCGGCCGCGCCGTCAGGGAAAAGACCGTCTCATTGGTAAGAAAGCCGGTCTCGGCCAGCCCCGGGACGTTGGGGTGCACCGCGCGGGCCCCGGTGGCGATGACCGCCCTTTTAAAACGCAGCGTTTTGCCATTCACCTCCAGGGTATCAGGCCCGGTGAAGCGGGCCTGCCCCAGGAAGACGTCCACTCCTATATCCTGGAAGCGTTGGGCCGAATCATGCCCGCTGATGCCGGCCCGCAGGCGCCGCATGCGCTCCATGACCGCCTCGAAATCCACCTCCACGCGGTCAGGCGCCCGGATCCCGAACCGTTCTGCCTCCCGAATGTCAGCCGCCAGCCGGGAGGAGCTGATGATGGCCTTGCTGGGGACGCAGCCATAGTTGAGGCAATCGCCCCCCAGGAGGTGGCGCTCCACCAATGCTACCCGGGCCCCCAGGCCCGCAGCCCCGGCGGCGGTGACGAGACCCGCGGTGCCTGCCCCTACCACCACCAGGTGGTAGCGGGGCGCGGGCTTCGGGTTCTGCCAGTCCGAGGGGTGGACGTTGGCCGCCAGGGTCTGGTTGTGCTCATCCAGGGGAGCAAGCTCCGGCGTGGGGGGGGCCACGTCATCCTCCGGGGAAACGCTGGCAGCCCGAGCCAGGCTCTCCTTCATTTGGAGCTTCTTGCGGGCGAAGTTTACCAACACCGCGAGCACCACCACAGCCACGAGCAACACCACTACCAGGCTCCAGGGAACCTCACCCCGGGCCGCAGCCGTGAAGATGGCATCCGATCCAACCACGTACAAGATGGTCCCAGGGGCCATGCACAGCCAGGACCAGAAGACGTAGGTCCAGAAGGGTACGCTGGTCAGGCCGAAGCCGTAGTTAAGGAGGTTGAAGGGAAAAATGGGTACGAGACGGGTCAAGGCCACCATGATGGCCCCGTGCTTTTCGGTGAGGCGATCCAGGCGCTGGAATTGTTCGTTTTTGCCCAGCCAGCGCACGATGGATTCCCGGGCGAAATAGCGGGAGATGAGAAAGGCCAGGCTGGCCCCCACCGTGGCGGCATGCAGGACCAGGATGGTCCCCCAGAACGACCCGAACAGTGCCCCACCGGCCACAGTCATGGCTGCTCCGGGGATGGCCGCCACCGTACCAGCCACGTAAATCAGGAAAAAGACTGCCGGCCCCCAGGGGCCCAGGCTACTAATCCAATCCCGCAAAGCCCCCAGCTTCCCCCCCAGGCCGAAGACTTGGGCCAGGACTATGAGAGTGACGACCACTGCCAGTAGCAGGACCGGCCGCCACCAGGCGGCTTTTTTTGCCTTGGGTTCTTCCTGTGGCTCAGGCCCCTGTGCGCTGTCGTGGGATTCTGTCATGGCGCTTACCTTTTATGGTGATCAGGTTCTGGTGCGTCTCAGGTATTACTGGGAGCGTGAAATAGATTAACTTTCACCCTCACCCTGACCCTCTCCCTCAAGGGAGAGGGGATGAAAGGAAGGCTCCAACAGATAATCAATTTTTGCTCTGAGTAATATATCTAGCCAAGATTCCGTTTCACCAGCGATATTTTGCTCCCTGCTGGGTGGGGGAGGGTTGGGGTGAGAATATCTTTATAAATACTAAAAATTTTCCCCTTACACTCATTCCTCTCGAGCTAGGGAAGGGAGGGTTTATGGACCTACCCTTTTAGGAAAAGAATCCTGGGACACGATACTGTATTTTGGCGGCCTTCTCTCCCACGCCGAAGGAGTGGGCCTTACCGCGAGAAACGTGGCGATGCCATCGAACGCCCCCTTTCCTCAGCGACTGCCTGACTCAGGTCGATTTCGGGAGAGATGATAATTACCCAAAAGATAAGGTAAAATCAACTGATTGCAAGGGAGTCCGTCTCGTTAGGGAGAAAATTCGGGAAGCACCAGGACGATGAGCATGGCTAACCCCCTGGTGAACCGGAACCCGCGGCCCCTGGGTTAGGCCTTTCCATTTTCTCTTCAAATGGCTTACAATGAGGCTCAGTGCCATGAGTTTTCATACATTTTCCAAGACTTGGCTGGTCACCGGCGGGGCCGGCTTCATCGGGGCCAACTTTGTGCTGTCGACCCGGGCCCAAAATACCGCCCGCATCGTCAATCTGGACTGCCTCACTTATGCCGGCAACCTCCGCAATCTGGAGTCCCTCCAGGGCGACCCGGACCACGTATTCATCCGGGGAGACATCACCCATCAGGAGCTTGTACAAAACCTGCTGGCGGAGCATCAGCCCCAGGCCGTGGTGCACTTTGCCGCGGAAACCCACGTGGACCGCTCCATCCACGGACCCCAGGCCTTCCTGGAGACCAACGTCATGGGGACCTTTCAGCTCCTGGAGGCCGCACGACAGTACTGGGAGAATCTCACTGGACCTGCCCGGGAGGACTTCCGCTTCCTGCACGTCTCCACAGATGAGGTGTACGGGTCTTTGGGGCCGGGGGACCCGCCATTCCGGGAGACCACCCCCTATGCCCCCAACAGCCCCTATGCCGCGTCCAAGGCGGCCAGCGACCACCTGGTGCGGGCTTACCACCACACGTATGGCCTTCCCACCCTCATCACCAATTGCTCCAACAACTACGGACCCTTGCAGTTTCCGGAAAAGCTCATTCCCCTCATGATCCTGAACGCCAGGCAAGGCAAGCCCCTGCCCATTTACGGGGATGGGCTCAACGTCCGAGACTGGCTTTTTGTGGCGGACCACTGCGACGCGGTGCGTTTGGTCCTGGCCCAAGGAAAGGTGGGGGAGACATATAACATCGGGGGCAATTGCGAAAAGACGAATCTTTCGGTGGTGAAGACCTTGTGCGCCATATTTGACGAGCTATTCCCGGACTCCCCCCAGGGACCCCACGAGGGGCTCATCACTTTTGTCAAAGACCGCCCCGGCCACGACCGGCGTTATGCCATGGACATCACCAAGATCTCCCGGGAACTGGGCTGGCGGCCCCGGGAATCCTTCGAGAGCGGTCTGGCCCAGACGGTGCGCTGGTATGTGGACAATCCGGCATGGGTGGCGGAAGTGCAAAGCGGCGAGTACCGGGAGTGGCTGGAGCTGAACTACGAGCGCCGCTGATTT
>CBFDAH010000190.1:0-5424 GCA_965602785.1 uncultured Syntrophobacterales bacterium | reverse complement strand
CCCCTCCCCCACACCCCCTCCCCCAGCCCCTTAAGGGGGTAAATGCGGCAGGAAAAGGCAGTGCCGGAAGCCCTGCCTTTTCCTGCCCCCTTAAAGGGGGTTGGGAGGGGAGTTGTAGGGGCACGGCTTGCCGTGCCCTAAGGGCGGGGGACCCACCGCTCCCCCGGTCCTCCCCTCAAAACCACGCTTACTATGACGCAGAGCACCGAGAATAAGGTAATCAGTCGGGAGGAGGCGGCCCGTTGGGTGCGGGAGTTGCAGAGCCGCGGGCTCAGGGTGGTTTTCACCAACGGCTGTTTTGACCTGTTGCATCCCGGCCATGTGGGTTATCTCGAAGAGGCCCGGTCTTGGGGGGATGCCTTGATTGTGGCGGTAAATACGGACGCCTCGGCCCGGCGCTTGGGGAAAGGTTTGGGTCGACCCGTTAATTCTGAGGGTGACCGGGCCCGGGTGCTGGCGGGCCTGGCCGCGGTGGATCGGGTGGTTCTCTTTGATGAAGATACCCCCCTGGAGATCCTCACGGTACTCCAGCCTGACGTTTTGGTGAAGGGCGGCGACTATCGCCTGGAGGAGGTGGTGGGCCGGGAGTTGATCCAGGCCCGGGGTGGCCAGGTGCGGGTGCTCCCCTTCCGGGAGGGGTATGCCACCAGCCGGCTTTTGGAGCGCCTCCGGTCCCCCGGGGACTGACTCAGGTTTTTTCAGGGCTGGCGCAGGCTTTTATCCCCCTACCGACCTGGGAAAAACCCTTAAGAAAAAACCTTAAAGTAATTTTTCCTGCTGCCGATAAGAGAGGAAACACACCTATCCCGAGGCCAAGGTATCGTGTCCTCCGAAGCGTCTCAAGACTCAATCCAGACCATTTGCCGCTGAAGGTATCTTATACAGAGGCAATATTCTTCCAGCGGCCCGGAGAGAGTGAGCAGCTTTGCCTTTGTCCACCGCGGTCTCGACCAGAGGGAAGGAGCGCGTCATGGAATGTTGGCAGCAGCTAGTCTGGGATGAAACGGGCGCCAGTTCCGTGGAGTACGCTATTCTGGCCAGCGGTATCGCCGCGGCCATTGCCGTTATCCTTACCCTCTTGGGTCAGGCGGTGAATGGTCTCTACACCGGCTTCGTCCTGAGTTAACGAAAACAAAACCCCTCTTTTCATCCGGAGCGTCGGTTAACCTCCTTTATAGGTCGGCTTTTCCCTCTAAGGGAATTGCTTGCCCTTTGCCCTCCCCCGCCTGTAAGATATAGTCCAACGACCTTCTTTTCCCCAGAGGACACCTATGCCTGCGCGCTTGGAAATCGGCTGGCGTCCGGAACTCCCCGACGCCGAAGGGGAGGGTCTTTGTCGCAAAGCCCAGGAATATTTCGGCCTGACCCTGGACCGGGCCCGGATCCTGCATCTCCTGATGTTCTATACAGACTTGCTCCCCGGTGAGCTGGAGGCCATTCGCACCGAGGTCTTCACCAACCCCGTGACTCAGGTCTCTAGTTTCAGCCCCCTGGCCAGGGAGTTTGACTGGGCCCTCTGGGTGGGCTTTAAGCCCGGGGTCAGGGATAATGCCGGAGCCATGGCTCGGGAGGCCATAGAGGCCTTTTGGGGGCGCCCTCTTGACCCCGAAGCCGCGGTGTACACCTCCAAGCTCTACTTGCTGTTCGGCGCCCACCTCACCCGGGACCAGGTTTCCCAGGTGGCCCGGGAGCTGTTGGCCAACGACCTCATCCAGGAATTTCGCGTCTATTCCCCGGAGGACTGGGACCCGGAGCAGGGGGTGGGGATTATCCTCCCCCGGGTGCATCTCCAGCATCAGCCTGAGGTAGCCGTCTTCCCCATCGAATCCCTGGAAATCCTTAGACGCCTTAGCGAGGAGCGCCACCTGGCCTTGCGGGACCAGGATCTTCCCATTATCCAGGCCTATTTTCAGCGGCCGGAGGTGCTGAGCCGCCGGGCTGAGATGGGCCTGGGGCCCCCCACGGACGTGGAGTTGGAGTACTTGGCCCAGGCCCGGAGCGACCACTGCAACCACAATACCTTTCGGGGCCGCTTTTATTACCGGGACCTGGCCACCGGGGAACGCCATGTCCTGGACAACCCCTTTAAGGTGTGTATCGAGGCTCCCACCGAGGAAATCGCTCGGCGCAAGCCCTGGGTGGTCTCGGTCCTGGAGGATAATGCCGGCGTGGGGCAGTTTGATGCAGATTATTGTTTTGTAATAAAAGGAGAAACCCACAATTCTCCTTCTAATCTCGAGGCCTACGGCGGCTCCCTTACCGGTATCGTAGGGGTCTACCGGGATCCCCTGGGCACCGGCCGAGGTTCCCGGCTCATCGCCGGCCTTTACGGCTACTGCGTGGGCCCCCGGGACTATGCCGGCCCCCTGAAACCCCGGCTTCACCCCCGGCGCCTCCTGGACGGGGTCATCGAGGGGGTGAAGGACGGGGGCAATAAGAGCGGAGTTCCCACTATTGGGGGCGCGCTGTATTTTGACGAGAGCTACCGGGGCAAGTGCCTGGTTTTTGTGGGGGCTTTGGGGTTCATGCCCAAAGAGTGGGGGGGGGAAAACGCGGCCCGCAAACTAGCCCGCCCCGGGGACCTCATTTTCATGTGCGGCGGTCGGGTAGGAGTTGATGGCATTCACGGGGTCACGGCCTCCTCCGAAGTCTCCAGCTCCGTCACCCCTTCCGGCCATGTGCAAATCGGCGACCCTTACACCCAGAAGAAGATGCACGACTTTTTGCTGGAGGCTCGGGACCTGGGCTACATTCACTTCATCACCGATTGCGGCGGGGGCGGGCTCTCCTCCGCGGTGGGGGAGTCGGCCCGGCTGGCCGGGGGGGTGGAGGTCTGGCTGGAGAAGGTGCCTCTGAAATACGCGGGTCTCGACCCCTGGGAAATCTGGGTGTCCGAATCTCAGGAGCGCATGGTGGTGGCCCTGGACCCGGACCACCGGGAGGACTTCGAGGGCCTGGCTCGGCGCCATGAAGTGGAAGTGAGCGTCATCGGCCGCTTCACCGACAAAGGCGTGTTGGAGGTGAGCCACCAGGGGAACACCTGCGCGCATATGGACCTGTCTTTTCTCACGGAGGACTTCCCGCCCTGGGAATTCGAGGCCGAATGGCTGCCTCCTAAGGAGCGCCTGACGGAGCCGGTTTTGGGGGAGGTTGAAGACCACCGGGGTCTGCTCCTCACCATGCTGGGGCGACCCAATATCTGCTCGAGGGAGTGGATCACCCGCCAGTATGACCATGAAGTCCAGGGCATGAGTGTGCTAAAACCCCTCACGGGCCGGGAGTGCCCGGTGCCCGGGGACGCCGCGGTGCTGAGGCCACGTCCTGACAGCCACCGGGGTCTGGCCGTGTCCCTGGCCCTTAATCCGGCCTACTCCCAGATCGACGCCTACCATATGACCGCAGTGACCATCGACGAGGCGGTGCGGCGGCTCCTCTGTGTGGGGGGCGACCTGGCCCATCTCGGCGGGCTGGACAACTTCTGCTGGCCCAACGTGGAGCATCACCCCCACAAGAACCCGGACGGCAAATTCAAGGCGGCCCAACTGGTGCGGGCCTGCTGGGCTTTGAAGGAACTGTGCCTGGCCTACGACATGCCGCTTTTGTCCGGGAAGGACAGCATGTACGTGGACGGGGTTCTCCCAGGGCGTTTTGGGGAAACTCACCGGGTATCGGGGCTCCCTACCCTCTTTTTCACGGCGGTGAGCGTTGTTCCGGATCTAAGGCGGGTGGTGAGTCTGGATTTCAAGGAGCCGGGTGACCTGATCTACCTGGTGGGGGCCACCCGCCCTGAGTTGGGGGGCTCAGAGTTCTATGAGCTCCTGGGCTACGTGGGTTTGAGCGCGCCGATGGCCAGGCCCCAGGAGTTCCTGCCCTGCTACCAGGCCTTGTCCCAAGCTCTTCAGGAAGAAGTCCTGGCCTCCTGCCACGGGATTTACCGGGGAGGGCTGGGGGTGCACCTGGCCCTGTGCAGTCTGGCCGGGGGTTTAGCGGTGGAGGTGGACCTGGAGGGGATAGCCCCGGATCACTCAAGACATGTGGCCCTGTACTCGGAGTCCGCCGGCCGCTTCCTGGTGAGCGTGGCCCCGGCCCAGCGCCGGCTTTTCGAGGAGATCTTCCGGGGGCAGCCGTGTCATCTTCTGGGAGAAGTGCGTCAGGAGGTGCGCTTCGAGGTCAAGAGCCAGGGGCGCACCTTGATCAACGCCGACCTGGATGAACTCCAAGAGGCCTGGACCCGGCGCTTCGGCGGGTTGACGTGAGATGCTAAATAACGATGTCAGGACTGCGGTGATCATATCTTGAAGGGGGCCAGGCAACCTTTGGCCCCTCCCCTTCCTCTCACCTCCCATAGTGAGAAAATTGAGGCTTCAACGGCTGTTTAAAATGAGTGCGGCTGGTAATCTTTTCTCCCGAAGAAAGCACAAAATTTTCTAATTTCAATAATTGATACCAAGTTGCCGTTAAAAGGTAAGTTCATCAAGAGAAATGTAGGGGCGCAATTTATTGCGCCCTTTTCGGGCGTGATAAATCACGCCCCTACAGATAAATACCTTTATGAACACAGATTAATACGAGACCCTTCACCCAATTTTGGATGATTGGAAAAGCTATTTATTAATTTACTGTTCAGGCCTTGTTAATCGTTTAGTTACCTTGTTTGAATCAAAAACCGTAGAAGATGAAAAAAAAGGTTAAGGTTATATTGCTAGTGACTGGAGGGCTTGGAATTGCCCTTTTGACGATGGCCTTGTATTATGCCTGGCAGGTAGCCGAGATCGCTGTAGCCTTTAAGGCCAGGAGGGTTTGCTCCGGTGTTTTTGTTTCCGCACGAGACATGCAGGCCGTACTAAAAACCGACGTTTCTGTCGATGATCTATCCCCCCTGAGGCATATTACAACTCGAGTGGACCATCAAGAACGATCTGTCACCGCACAATTCATGGGTATTATTACGAGTAAGGCAATTTACCGGGCCGGACTGGGTTGCACGCTGGCCATGAATGGTCTTACGAACCCTTCTGTCCACCAGGAGCCACAAGCCTTACCATCAAAAAGTCAGAAATTCCAAACGCACCCCTGGCCAGCAGGAGACTCTCCTGATACCCGGCCTCTTCCCCCAGATGTTGATAAGCTCAGGCTGGAATCGGCGTTAGATTGGGCCTTCGCCGAGCCGGACTCCGGTCCTCGGCGGCGTACCCGGGCCTTAGTGGTGGTTTATAAAGGACGTATCGTGGGGGAACGTTACGCACCAGGGTTCAGGGGGGACACTCCCCTCATCGGCTGGTCCATGACCAAGGGGGTTATCAATGCGCTCATCGGTATTTTGGTCAAAGAACAGAGACTTTCTTTAAACAGCCCACCTCCTGTTCCTGAGTGGCGACATACGGTTGACCCGCATCGGGGAATTACTCTCGAACACCTGCTTCG
>CBFDAH010000189.1:0-5431 GCA_965602785.1 uncultured Syntrophobacterales bacterium | reverse complement strand
GCCACCTTGCCCATAATGACCTCTTCGGGGTTGATGTGGGGGAGGGGGCAGGGGTCCATGACCCCTGGCCCCCTCCCCCACCTCCTCTAAATAAACAACGTCACATCGGCGTCGGCGGCGTAGTCGAGGAACATGCCGGCGCCGGCGTATTCCAGGCCGTCCAGCATATCTTTTGGTTTGGAGCCCAGGACGTCCAGGGACATCTGGCAGGCGATGAGGCGCACCCCGTTTTCCCGGGCCAGTTCTAGAAGGTCGGGGATGGTGGGCACGCCGCCCTTTTTCATCCAGTCCTTCATCATCCAGGAGGCCATGGCGGTCATACCGGGCAGCACCCCGACGATATTGGGCACGGGTAACGGCATGGCCGGGTTGGCCACAGAGGGCACTTGTAGATTTTTATAGGTTTTCTTTTTCACAATGTCCAGGCCGTACAGGGTGAAAAAGACTGCCGCCTCCATGTCCATGGCCGCCGCGGTGGTGGCCAGGATGAGAGGGGGATAGGCCATGTCCAGGGTGCCTTTGGAGGCAATGATGGCCACCCGCGTGGGCCGGGTGACGTCCAGCCCTTTCAGTTTCAGGGCGTCGGCCACCTGTTTTTCCACCTGGGCCTGGATGTAGGCTTCCAGTTCCGGGGTGAGGGTGATATTGCCGGAAGGCTTGTCATGCTGGGTCATGGAGTTACCTCGCTACCACCAGGATATTACCTGGTCGTGGCCAAGAATCAGGGTGAGGAGCTCATCATAGTCCACCGGCTCCTGATAGAGGGAAAACTCGCGGGCTTCCCGGTCCTTGGAGAGCATGTCCGCCAGCCCCCGGGTCACCGGGTCCGGCGGGTGGCGATAAACGTGCAGGATCTTCATAGGGCCTCTTAAAAGGGGATGATGACCTCTTGCTCACGCAAGAGTTTGCCGATTTCGGGCCAACTGAGATGGGTAAAGCCGTATTTATCGGCATTGGCCGGGTGATTGCTATAGCTCCGGCCCTCCATCTCTTCCAGGAAGCCCAGGTTGTCCCGGAAGGCTTCGTCGGGGTCGATCTCCCGGTCCAACACCACGTAACTCACCTGGTGGTCCTCCAGGAGGCAACCCAGGGCGCTGCGCAGGGCTTCGTAGTATATCTCTGGCTGTCTCACCACCACGGCTACTTTTTTCATGCCGCAACTCCTTACAGAACCAGGTAGTGGGGGTATTCTTCCACCATCTCGGCGTGGCGGGCCTGGGTGGCAAAGTCCTTGTAACCGATGCCGGGGACCTCCCCCTCGAGACCCTGGGCCCTAAAGCTCACTTCGCACAGGGCCATTTTGGCTTTTCCCACCAGTTCCCCGAAGCGGGGCTCCTGGGTGACCAGCACCCCTTCACCGGTGAAAAACACCACCACCGGGAGGCCCCGCTTTCCCGCCGCGGCCGTGAGGCCCAGCAGATGGGGCAAAGCCTCCCGGGTATTCACCATGATGGCCAGGGTATCAGCCATGGCGACTTACTTCTTTTGCAGGAAGAAATGAAAGACCTCGCCTGCTTCTTCCACCCCGAGATAGAGGTTGCCGGTGCGGGCGGCCCAACTGGGGAGATCCTGTTTTGAACCTGGATCGGTGCCCACCACTTCCAGGATTTCGCCCGAGGCCATGTCCGCCATGGATTTTTTGGTCTTCAGAAGGGGCAGGGGACAGGCGTCGCCCCGGCAGTCCAGGGTGCGGTTGGAGTTGAATTCGGCCATTGCTGTTGTTCTCCTTATCTTTGGTCTGCTGGGGATTATTTTTTCCGTGAAGTCTCCCAGCTTCATTCCTTACAAAAAAGCTCCCGGGTGAGGCCCGTGAGCTGGAGCACCCGGGGGTCCTTCAAACGATAAAAGACCTGCTGGGCGGCTCGCCGGGACTCCACAATCTCCTTGTCCTTGAGCAGATTCAGGTGCTGGGAGACACTGGACTGGGAAGCCTTGACCATCCGCTCCAGTTCCTGAACCGAGCGTTCACCCTGCCCCAGAAAATAGATAATGAGCAAACGGGTGGGATGAGCCAGAACCCTCAGACACCGGGCCGCTTTTTCCAGGGCATCCTGACGAACTTGAATGTTCATGAAGTTATAATATTATAATATTATGATTAGTCAATAGGCTGAATAAAAAAAATAAAAAAATTCTCCCCTTCACCTTCCAACTGTTTATAATACCGGGCATGTAGGCTTCCTGCCCTCCCTCACCGGGCAGGGATCTTCCTGCGGGAGGAATGCTATGCACAATCCCTGGGCTGTGGTCCTGATCATTTTAGCCACTCTGCTGTTTCTCATTGGAGTCAATTCCGGTGATGTAACTTTTGTCTTGAATCTGGGTAAAACCATCTGCCTGTCCTGCATCGGAGTGGGCTAGATGTATATCTTACGCCGTCTTGTCCAGACCCTAGTCGCTTTAGGGACCAACGGCTACCTGCTCTTCCCCTTCACCCTGGATATTTACAAAGGCCCCTTAAAGGCCATCTGCCACCCGGGACTCAACTGCTACGCCTGCCCTGCCGCCCTCTTGTCCTGTCCGGTGGGCGCCGTGCAAAACTTCCTGGGAACCGTGCGGGGCACCGTACCCGGGTATTTTCCCAAGTTCGGGGCCATGGTCTTCGGCTACCTGGCGTTCATCGGCACCCTGGTAGGGCGTCTGCCCTGCGGCTGGCTCTGTCCCTTCGGATTTATCCAGGATCTGCTCTACAAGATCCCCTCGCCCAAATTCTCCCTGTGGCGGCCCCTGCGCTGGGGGAAATATGTGGTCTTGGTGGGGCTGGTTGTCCTGGCGCCCCTCCTGCTCGTCGACAAGTTGGGCCTGGGAGATCCGTGGTTCTGTAAGCTCATTTGCCCCGCCGGTACCCTGCTGGGAGCCTTTCCTCTCCTGGCCATCAAACCCGCCCTCTGGCTAAACCTGGGCTACTGGTTCATTAACAAGATGGTCTGGCTGACTTTTATTGTGATTGCCGTTATCTTTATCAGCCGCTTTTTCTGCCGCACCCTCTGTCCCCTGGGGGCCTTTTATGGCCTCTTCAGCCGGATCAGCATGGTGCGCCTCGAGTTCATCGAAGGAAACTGTGTCCATTGCCTGTCCTGCGTGGCCCACTGCCCCACCGGTTGCCGTCCTTATGAGAAGCAGGACTCCCGAGAGTGCATCCTTTGCCTCAAGTGCGTGGACGCCTGCCGCTTTCGGGCTCTGAACATTGGCATGCGCCATCCCTTACCCCCGCCGCGCAAGCGGGCGATCGTCGAGGCTCCGAGCCGGACCTCCCGTTCATCCTGAGGACGGGGAAAAAAGTCTTGACACGAAATTCTAGTCTATTTATTATATGTTATAAATTTTCACCGACCTCTACCGGTGGCAAAGGCTAGGCCATGGCCCTTACCAAAGAGAAACTCATCAGCCGCTTACAAACTCAGGTAGGTCTAAGCAAGCAGGAGTCCCGGGCGACAGTAGAACGGGTTCTGGGCATCATCAAAGAAACCCTGACCGGAGGAGAAGACCTCCTCATCAGCGGGTTTGGGAAATTCTCGGTGAGACAGAAGAACGCCCGGCGGGGTAGGAACCCTCAGACCAAGGAAAATCTCATCCTGCGCGCCCGCAAGGTAGTGGTCTTCAAAACCTCAGGGGTTCTGCGCCACCGTATCAACGGTACTCGCTCCTTCTGAGCCACCCCCAGGCCAGCCTCGCCGCTAGACCGATCGCATAAGGCCCACGCTACACGCACGCCTACAGGTCAAGGTAACCACTGGTGTTGCCTGGCGCTCTAGAGGTTCCGCCTTTAGGAAGAGATAACCGATGCAGTGGAATCCCCCGGACCTGGTAACTCCGCGGCTGAGCCGCCGTACCTTTATCCGGGGAAGTCTTGGCGCCCTGGCCCTCGCTGCCCTCCCCTGCCCATTGTACGCCTCCCGGAGTCCCGGAATTAAGCAGGGCTATCTCAATCCCCAGCCCGCCTTGTTTTACCAGGCCACTCAGAACAAACAGGTTAAGTGTCTCCTCTGTCCCCGGGCCTGTGAAGTGGCCGATGGCGACCGGGGCGACTGCGGGGTGCGGGAAAACCGAGGGGGCAAATATTACACCCTGGCCTACGCCAACCCCTGTGCCGTCCACGTGGACCCCATAGAAAAAAAGCCCCTCTTCCACGTGCTGCCGGGGAGCCCCTCCTATTCCATCGCCACCGCCGGCTGCAATCTGCATTGTAAATTCTGTCAGAATTGGGAAATTTCCCAGGCCCTCCCCGAAGACACCTATAACTTCGACCTGCTCCCGGAGAAGGTGGTGGCCGGAGCTCAAGAGACCCGCTCCGCCTCCATCGCCTACACCTACGTGGAGCCCATCATCTTTTATGAATACATGATGGCCGTGGGCCGCTTGGCCAAAAAGGCGGGCATCCTTAACGTCTGTCACAGCGCCGGCTATGTCAACCCCGAGCCCCTGGAGAAGCTGACGGACGTCATGGACGCGGCCTGCATTGATTTAAAAGCCTTTACCAACAAATTTTATAAGGAACTGGTGGACGGGGAACTGGAGCCGGTCCTCAATACCCTCAAAACCCTCCGGCGTCGGGGCGTTTACGTGGAGATCGTCAATCTGGTCATCCCCCAGCACAACGACCGGCCGGAGGAAATCACCGCCATGTGTCGGTGGATCAAGGAAAACCTGGGGCCCCTCACCCCCCTGCACTTCTCCCGCTTTTACCCCATGCACAAGATGCTCACCCAGTACCCCACCCCGGTGAGCACCCTGGAGAAAGCCCGGGACCTGGCCCTGAAGGCGGGCCTGAAGTACGTCTATATCGGCAATCTGCCGGGGCACGAGGCGGAAAGCACCCACTGCCATGCGTGCGGCAAACTGATTATTGCCCGGCGGGGCTACCGCATCGACGCAATCACCATGAAGGACGGCCACTGCGGCCACTGCGGCGCTCAGATCCCCGGCATCTGGAAAAAGCCGCAAGTGGTTTGAGTTTTCAGTTTTCTGTTTTCCGTTTTCGGTCCAAAAGAGAAGCTCTGGGGAAATTAAGAACAAGTTATGTGTAATGATTGTGAGAGGAAAATTGATGAGGTGTGGAGGGAATTAAGATCAGGCCAAACTTTTAGAACTCCAGATTTTTTAAGAGGGGTTAATTTCTTTCTTAATCACATTAACAATGATTATTGGATAATAAACCCACAAAATATACAAATATCAAAAGAAGCGTTTATAAATACTTTTCATTATCTAAAGTCTAACGACCATTATGAAAATAATCCATGTGAAATTAGATCGTCAAATAATCCAGAAAATGCCGGACCATTATGTCGCACAGCAAGACGAGTAAATAATAACGTCCGTTGCATAAATTACATTCTGCCAATCTTAGCTGAATATGAGATTGTTGGAATTAATTCAAACCGTCCGAATAAAACATGGTTACTATGATAAATGAAGCAATGTAGGGCGC
>CBFDAH010000188.1:0-5515 GCA_965602785.1 uncultured Syntrophobacterales bacterium | reverse complement strand
GGTTACAGCGGCAAGCTTCTCGTTCCCCATCTGAAAAGCAAGCACCAGACGACCCCCAAGGATTACCGCAAGGAGTTCGGCATTCCCGCCCGTACACCCCTGGTTTCCAAGGCCTACCGGGCCAAGCGCAGCAAAATTGCCAAAGAAACCGGCATCGGGGAAAAGCTCCGGGAAGCCCGTAAGGCCAAGAAAAAGACATCTTAAGGGTGGGGTGGGCCCCCCGGGCCCAGCCCTCTAAGATGATGACCTAAGAGGTGGGACAGTGCGAAGGTTTGTCTTTATTTGCTCGGTGACCGCCCTAGCTCTCTGTTGCCTGGTTGCCGCGGTTGCGGCCCAGCCCCCCACCACATCGGGAGGCTCAGGGGAGGCTCTCCTTAATTTGGACAACACCGTGGCTGCGCACGGCTACGACGTGGTGGCCTATTTCACTCAGGACCGGCCCCGGCGAGGCAGCAAACGCATCCAACAACGTCTCGGCATGGCCACGTATTATTTCGCCTCGTCCCGGAACCGGTATCAGTTTCTCAGCAACGCCCCCAAGTACCAGCCCCAGTTGGGGGGGTACGACCCCATGGCCATGGCCAGGGGCCGTCTGGAAAACATCGACCCCAAAGTGTTCGCCATTTACCGGGGTAAACTATACCTCTTCCGGGATGCGGGCTCCAAGTCAGCATTCTTACAGAATCCGGACCACAACATCTACCAGGCCACGGCCAACTACTTCAAGATCGCCAAAGAACGGCGTTCCCAGTAACTAACGCCGTTGATCCATTGTGGAGTTCCTACAAGATAACCCACCGAATAAGGGGGGCCGGCGCCCAAGGTGTCCGGCCCCTTTCTGTCTGGCGGTGCACGTCTGGATAAGGATAAAGGCAGCCGCAGGCTTCAGCCCGGGTTAAAAGAGAGGTGTTGGTTATCAGGCGGGGGCGGTGGCGCCCAGCAGTAAAAGGGACACCAGAAGACCCATCGCGACCAGAGCGATCATTCCTACATACGAGAACCGTTCACTGTAAGCAAACTGGTACGTCAGGTACAAAACCCCGGCCCACAGCACGAGGCCCAAAAGAAGCCAGGTCGAAACCCCACCGCTCGCGGCCAAGAACAGAATAGACACGGCAGCAAAGACCACCGCCACCCAGAAGAGCGCCTTTCTCCCCCCCGCGGCTTTTACCGCCCCCGCCACCTCGGCCACATCCTCCCGGGTGGTCAGGTCCTTCTCGGCTTTATAGACATCATCCATCATAAATTCCATGGGCCGGTCCTTGCCGCTGGTGTAGGTGCCGACTTTGGTGCCGTAGCGGAGAATCCCTAATTTCCGCAAGATATCAAGAAACTTCATGGTGTGTTCTCCTCTTTGGGGCCGATTAATTCGGCCGAATTATGCCTCTGGAGGGTGTACAGGAAATCGCCCAGCCGGTCAACCCTCCCCTGGTGACATCTTCTTCGGACTTAGGACACAAAGAGTTTAATACCTGCCGCGCAATGTTCATCGCCACTGTAGTTAGGTTTTTATAAAGTTCTCAGGCGTCTTTACAGTTTCACTTGACACCAAGCTACCGCTTGCTATATTCCCCCAAGCTGTCTCCCGGTTTTTTCCCGGATTTCCCTTTGCTTTCATCCAGGAGGTTGTTTCATGGCCAAGCTTGACGGCGTCAATAAGGTATTGATTATCGGGTCGGGGCCCATCATCATCGGCCAGGCCTGTGAGTTCGACTATTCCGGTACCCAGGCTTGCAAGGCTCTCAGGAAGCTGGGGTACGAAATCGTCCTGGTGAACTCCAACCCGGCCACCATCATGACCGACCCGGGCATGGCGGACGTCACTTATATCGAGCCCTTGAATCTTGAACATGTGATTGAAATCGTCAAGCAGGAGCGACCGGATGCCCTCTTGCCCAATCTGGGCGGGCAGTCCGGCCTCAACCTCTCCTCAGCCCTGGCCCAGGCCGGCGTCCTGGACGAATACGGGGTCAAGGTCATCGGGGTGGAGGTGGACGCCATCAAGCGGGGCGAGGATCGGCAGGCCTTCAAGGACACCATGAATAGGTTGGGCCTCGAGATGCCCGAAAGCGCCATCGCCCACACGGTGGAGGATGCCGAGCGCATCGCCGATGAACTGGGCTATCCCGTGGTTATCCGGCCAGCCTATACCATGGGGGGCTGGGGCGGCGGCCACGTCTACAACCTGGAGGAACTCCGCATCATCGCAGGCCGGGGCATCGTCGCCAGCATGGTGGGACAGGTCCTGGTGGAAGAATCCGTCCTGGGCTGGGAGGAGCTGGAGCTGGAGGTGGTCCGGGACGCCAAGAACCAGATGATCACCGTGTGCTTCATCGAAAACGTGGACGCCATGGGAGTCCACACCGGCGACTCCTACTGCACCGCGCCCATGCTCACCATCGACAAGGAGCTCCAGCAGCGCCTGCAAAAATACTCCTACGACATCGTGGAGGCCATCCGGGTCATCGGCGGCACCAACATTCAGTTCGCCCACGATCCTAAGACCGGCCGGGTGGTGGTCATCGAGATCAACCCCCGCACCTCCCGGTCCTCGGCCCTGGCCTCCAAAGCCACCGGCTTTCCCATCGCCTTTGTGTCCTCGCTTTTAGCGGGGGGCCTCACCCTGGACGAGATCCCCTACTGGCGCCTGGGGACCCTCGAGAAGTACGAGCCCTGGGGGGATTACGTGGTGGTGAAATTCGCCCGCTGGGCTTTTGAAAAATTCCCGGGGGCACGAGACGCTCTCGGCACCCAGATGAAGGCCGTGGGCGAAGTCATGAGCCTCGGCAAAAATTATAAAGAGGCCTTTCAGAAGTCCATCCGCTCCCTGGAAATCGGGCGTCACGGCCTGGGTTTTGCCAAGGATTTTAATACAAAGACCCTGGAAGAGCTCATGGAGCTCCTGTTTGAGCCGTCCAGCGAACGCCAGTTCATCATGTATGAGGCCCTGCGAAAGGGGGCCACGGTGGAGGCGCTTTATCAGAAAACCTACATCAAACCCTGGTTCATCGAGCAGATGAAGGAGCTGGTGGAGCTGGAAGAGGAAGTCCTCCAGTACCGGGGGCGGGAGCTTCCCGATGACCTCCTCCAGCGGGCCAAGCAGGACGGCTTCGCCGACCGCTACCTGGCCCAGCTCATCCAGGCGCCGGAGGAGAAAATCCGCCACCAGCGTTATCAGATGGGCCTACGCCAGGCCTGGGACGCGGTGCCGGTGAGCGGGGTGGAGGACGCCGCCTATTACTACTCCACCTATAACGGCCCTGACCGGGTGTCCACCAGCGATAATCGCAAAATTATGGTCCTGGGGGGCGGCCCCAACCGCATAGGCCAGGGCATTGAGTTCGACTACTGCTGCGTCCACGCCGCCTTCGCCATCCGGGACGAGGGGCTGGAGTCCATCATGGTGAACTGCAACCCCGAGACCGTGTCCACGGACTACGATACCTCGGATAAGCTCTACTTCGAACCCCTCACCGTGGAAGACGTCCTGAGCATCTATGAAAAGGAACAGCCCGAAGGGGTCATCGTGCAGTTCGGGGGCCAGACGCCCTTAAACATCGCCCAGGAGCTGGCCGCCGCAGGGGTGAAAATCCTCGGCACCAGCCCTGATGTCATCGATCTCGCCGAAGACCGGGACCGTTTCCGCCACACGATGCGCCGGTTGGGCATCCCCCAGCCCGAGTCCGGCATGGCCAGCACCATTGCGGAAGCCCTGGACATCGCCCGGGAGATCGGCTACCCCTTGATGGTCAGGCCTTCCTACGTCCTGGGCGGCCGGGCCATGGAAGCGGTGCACGACGAGGGCATGCTCAAGCACTACCTGGCCGCGGCGGTGGAGGTGAGCCCGGAGCGCCCCATCCTCATCGACAAGTTTTTGGAAAACGCCATCGAAGCCGAAGCGGACGCCATTGCCGACGGCACCGACGCCTTCGTACCTGCGGTCATGGAGCACATCGAACTCGCTGGCATCCACTCGGGGGACTCCGCCTGCGTCATCCCGCCCATCAGCATCCCGGCCAAGCACCTGGACACCATAAACGAATACACCCGGCGCATCGCCATCGAGCTCAACGTGGTGGGTCTCATGAACATCCAGTACGCCATCGCCGACGATGTGGTGTACATCCTCGAAGCCAACCCCCGGGCCTCCCGTACCGTGCCCATCGTCTCCAAGGTGTGCAACATCCCCATGGCCCGCCTGGCCACCCAGATCATTTTGGGGAAAAAGTTGAGCGATCTGGATCTCAAGCAAAGGGCCATCCCCCACTTCGGGGTCAAGGAAGCGGTCTTCCCCTTCAACATGTTTCCGGAAGTGGACCCCCTCCTAGGGCCCGAGATGCGCTCCACCGGGGAGGTCCTGGGTATGGGGGACTCCTTCGGCATGTCCTTTTACAAGGCCCAGGAAGCCGCCCAACAGACCCTTCCCCGGGAAGGCACTGTGCTCATCACCGTCTCAGAGCTGGACCGGCCCGCGGTCCTGGAGGTAGCCCGCCAGTTCCAGCAATTGGGCTTTAAAATCCTGGCCACCCACGGGACCCACCGGTTCCTGGCGGAGCACGGCATCGAGGCGGAGAGGGTGCTGAAGCTCCACGAAGGCCGCCCCAACATTGGGGACATTATCACCAATCGGGAGATTAACCTCATTGTCAACACCCCCAGCGGCAAGCTGAGCATGCATGACGATTCCTACATCCGCAAGGCGGCCATCAAGTTTAAGGTTCCCTACATCACCACCCTGGCCGGGGCCCTGGCCGCGGCCCGGGGCATCGCCGCAGCCCGGCACCAGAAGGCCCGAGTGCGCTCCTTGCAGAGCTATCACGCCGGTATCAGGTGAGGAGGGCAGGGGAGGGGGGGTTGACGATCCCCCGGCCCTCACCTCGGTTTAAGCCAATTCATGCCCCGAGTAATACCTCTAGGTGAGCATCTCCTGTAAACTCAGGGCATTTTGTGCGGCATAGCCCGCTTCGTCGTTGTCGAAATAGCAAAACACCTCTTTACCCTGAGCCGCCCAGGCGGAGATGACGTCGGTCCAGCCCGCCAGGGTCCGGGTGTCATAACTCCCCTCGTAAGCGCCGCCGGGACCGTGGAGCCTGATGTAGACCAGGTCCGAGGTGACCTCTTGGGGGGAGAGGCGGCCGGCGATTTCATAGATGCAGAAGGCCGCCCGGTGTTCGGCCAGAATCCGGCAGGTCTCGTCGTTCAGCCAGTTCGGGTCGCGCAATTCCAAGGCATAGCGGTACTCCCGGGGCAGGGCCTCTAAAAAGGCCTTCAGCCGCTCGGCATTGAAGCGAAAATTCGGGGGTAGTTGAAAGAGAATGGGGCCCAGCTTGTCTCCCAGCACTTTTATCCGCGTCAGAAAAACCCCCACCGACTCTTCCGGGTCTTTCAGCTTTTTCATGTGGGTGATATAGCGGCTGCCCTTCACCGCAAAAATGAACCCCTCGGGCGCGTTTTCCCGCCAGCTCACCAGGGTCTTTTCCTTGGGCAGTTGATAGAAGGAGTTGTTGATTTCCAC
>CBFDAH010000187.1:0-5537 GCA_965602785.1 uncultured Syntrophobacterales bacterium | reverse complement strand
GACGGGTGCCGGCTGCGCTCCAGCCGCACAAGACGCCCGCCCCAAACGCGCCGTTGTCACCACCCCCCGACAGGGCCAACAAGACCGCCGGTTTCCTCAGGCTTTCCTCGCCATACGCGGCCCGTTCTTGTTTGAGGGACTCAAGTGCGCTCTCAGTGAGACTCTTGCTGGGCTGATCGGCCCAGGCCCTCACGTCGGGAAACCCCAGGACCTGGACCTTGTCCTCCAATGCGGCTGGCAGGGGCTGGGGGGCCCTGAGCGTGGCGCAGCCCTGCACCACCAGGAGAACCGCGACCAGACCGACTAGCGCCAGATGGCCAGCTCTTGCGCCTTGCCGCGGGTTTTGACTAACAGGCATAGCTTTTTCCCCCTTGAAGTGTTGTCTCAGGATATCTCCCTATCTCTAATTACTTATGAATCATTGTTGAAGTTCCATCCCAGCCTTCCTGGGGCGGGTTGCGAAGGTATTCTTCGCATATTCTCCGGAGTCGCTGAACCGCCGCATCCTCCCCGAACTCCGTTTCAAAGCCTGCCAAGCTTGCCAGGGCCTCACCGAAATCCCCCGACTGATAGCGCTCCCAGGCGGCTTCATATCTCCTGGCCGCAGCCAGCGCCTTTTCCGGCACGCGGCCCACTTCCCCCAGGACCTCGTAAATCTCGGAGGGGGTAGTCTTGCCGACCACCACAAGTCGATCCAGGCGTCGCCACGCAAACAGATGAGGGCATTCCTGGAAAACGCTGTCGTCCACCATGAGGCTCGTACCGTAGACTTTATTCAGGCCTTCCAACCGGCTAGCCAGATTCACCGTGTCACCGAGTACCGTATACGACAGGCGGGTGGATGAACCGATGTTCCCCACCACCACCGGACCCCGGGCCAGTCCAAAACGCGTCGGGAAGGCTGGCTTGCCCTCGGCCGGCCATTGTTCATTCAGGACCCGCAACTTGTCCCGGCAGTCGAGCACGGCCCTGACTGCCCTTTCCGCCTGATCCGGTATCGGGGTGGGCGCACCCCAGAAGGCGACGATGCCGTCGCCCACAATTTTATCCACGGTGGCGCCATATTCCTGCAAGATATCGATCATGGCCTGGAAATACCCGGCCATATGCATGGTCAAAGCTTCCGGCGTCATGGACTCCGAGATGCTGGTAAAGCCGGCAATATCGGTGAAAAGCACTGTGAGAACTTCGGTGTGCCCGCCGATCTTGGCCACCTCCCCCTTGGCCACCAGCTTTTTTACCACCTCCAGGGGTACATACCGGGAAAATGACTGGAGCGCCGCTAGAGACTGCTCCTGGGCCTCCCTGAGTCGATTGAACTCCCGCAATTTGGCCTCGATTTTCTCATCAATACCGAAGTCCAGGTCGCTGATACGTCGACTCTGGGCCGCCAAGGCTTCCAAAGGCCGGCTGTAGGACCGGGCCAGGAGAAACGAATAGAGCAAAGCCGCCAGCAAAGCCACCATGGTGGCAATCAATAGATAAATACGCTGTTGAGTGATGCCCTCTAGCAAATCCTCATTTGGCACCAAAATGGCGATCCAAAGATGGCGCGCTTTCCCCAAAGGATAGTGGCTCACTCCCGCCCACCAGTCCTCCCCCCGCACCGTAAAAGGGAATATGGCGCTTTGCTTCTCCTTCAAGGCTTTCGAAACCGCTTTAACTTTCCTTGCCTTGGCCACCGCCGCGGCAAATTCAGGCGTTCCCAGTTCAGCAACAGGGCGGAGGAATGCCTGGCGGATGTCTTCCGGCGAGGCAAACCGTTCATTGCGAGGAAGTCCGATGACCTGCCAGGTATCGGTAAAAATGGCTTTTTGGGAATTCTTGCTGAGCTGATGGGGGGCGGACTGGGTGAAGCTGGTAATGGCGGTCAAGAGGACATCGTACATAATGACATGGGTTAAACCGGCACCCTGCCATTTAACGGAAGCCGTGATCCCCAGGTCTTTGGTAGTGTAAAAGACGTAGGGCGCTGTCCAATACACCTCACCGTCAGGCCGTCCCTCCAGCCCCGTGTACCAAGCGCGTTGCCGGGGGTCATAGTCCAGGGTTTGCCACTGGGGAGAGGTGGTGACCCCTTGTTTACCAACGTCGAACCACAGGGTTTGACTTCCCCACCTTTCCCGGGAGACCACCCGGTTGCGGAAGTGCCCCGAGGGCAATTCTAAAATGAGGAAACCATCCCCTCTGGCAGTGGCGACTTGCACCGAGGAAATCTCCGGCAACTGCAGGAGGAGGGGCAACAGCAAGGTATTCAAGCGAGTGGCGGCTCGCCGCTGGGCTTTGGTGACTTTACCAGGCCGGCCGGCCACCATCTTTTTCAGGGTGAGCTTACCGCTTTGCCCCCAGTAGGCCCCAATCAGCGTTCCCCGTTTGGCCGGCTGGAAAAAGCGGTCCAATGCCTGCACTGCTTGCCGGCTGCCATTGCGAATGAGTTTCTCCGAGAGTTCCCGCTCGGTGCGGTAGGCCCGGATGCTCATCAAAATGAGGATGCTCAGGGAACTCATCAGGATCAGGACCGCAAAGCTTCTGATGAGACTGGCCCTGATTGTTAAGGGTTTTCGCCAGGGAAGCATGGAAGCCGTTAGTACCCCCAAATTTCAAATCTTCCGAAAAAGCTAACCCATTTGTGGCAGAGGGGCAAGTTCTTACCGATGCCGTCAGGTGCCGGTTATTTCCCCGGGACGCCTGCCATCCGTAACCGATGAGGGCGGGGGACGTGCTCCTGGTAATTAATTGCCAAAGTTAGCGAATTTTTTAAAGCGGTTTTTATTCCCCCCTTTTTTAAAGAGGGGTTAGGGCAGTAGTGTCCGGCAGGGATTTTGTAAAAATCGACACATGAGGATATGTGTAAATGCAGCCGCAGGCTTTAGCCTGCGTCGGCACAGGTTGAAAACCTGTGCCACTAGGGTTTTACTTAATCTGGGGAACGTTTCTTACCATGAAGGGTGTTTGATGTCTGGAGACTCTGGACAGCCGAGGGCGGCTGTCCCTACATTTTTTTGGGCAGTGGGGGGCGGCTAGCAGCTATTGCAAAACTTCCAATTCTCGAAAAATGTCATTCTGAGCGAAGCGAAGAATCTGGTAGTTTCAATGAGTTGAGATCCTTCACTTCGTTCAGGATGACAAAAAAATTGGTTTTTCAATAACTTGCAGATAAGGCCTTGGCGATCCACGGGTTTGTTGTTGCCACCCTTAACCTGGCCCTACTCCATTAAGGAGGAAGGGAAGATCTCCCGAATCAGATTTGAGGAAATGTAAGGTTTTCCTGGGACTCGATATTCGGACCCGGCTACATGTTCATTTCGAGCCAGCCCCTCCCCCGAAATTTCCTTACTGACTCTGCGCCACCGGGATCAAAACTTCGTTGCGTCGGAGAAACCACGGCATAAAGGGGGAATTGTACCTCGCGAAGACAGGCTCGCCCACAATTTTGAGACCCTGCTGCCGGATGAGTTTTTCTAGCTGCTCTCTTTTCTTCTCGTACCGTTCTCTGCTCCAGGTGCCGGAGTACTTGAGGGCAGCCATGAGGTGCCCCGGGAATTCGGTCACTGTTATGCTGGGGTCCAAAGGCTCCGGGAGAGTTGCCATCGTGTAGGAAGGGGGCATGAGAAAGGTGATCCGCCATTTTTCCCCCACCTTTTCCTGATTGACAGGTGCAGTCATGGGGATCTTCTCTGAAGTGGCCTCCTGGGACACCGGCGCCGTCATAGGAATGGCTTGTTTTTTCCGATTTTTCCCGGAGATATAGGCAAATAAACGCCGAAACCCCTCGTTTCCCACGCTCTGGAAATCACCCCCCACTAATGTTGCCGCCACGATCTGGGGTTCGTATTGCCTAAGCTCAAAATCCCCCTCACGCTGAAGGAGGCGATATTTAGCTTCTTCTGTGGCCATAACTCCCTGGGGAAGAAAGAAAAGAAAAATGACCAGTGAAACAAGGCAGACGATCCTGCCGACCGAGCTCACTCTCGCAACCTGGCTTCTTAGCATCATGGCACTGATCTGCTTATACCTCCCCAGTCCTTTCAGTCAAATCGCTCCCGGTAGTGAAGCAATTGTAATATTCAATTATATCTTTAGCTCCGCAAAAAACATAATCGAATATTACCGGGGGAGGGGGGTTCCCAGGGGCTGAAAGCCCGTTCTACCAGGGTCGCGGCCCCTTACCCCCGCACCCCCACCCCCAATCCCTTAAGGGTTTGGAAATGTTGGTTGGGGCCGGAGCCCAAGGGTCCGTCCCCAACCAACCCCCTAAGCGGGTTGGGAGAGGGGTATTGGGGGAGGGCAGGGAGCTGCGGTCCCTGGCCCTCCCCCCACTGAAAGAGCATTATTCTCTTTGCGGAGCCAAGGGAATAATCGGTTGTAATATTGCCTGAGGGATCAATGTTGAGATTTTCCGGGCCGGCCCCCATGTTCCCGCAGCAAGGCTCGAATTTTTTCCATCCGGGCCCGCTGTTCTTGACTCGCGGGAGCTCTGGTTACTCCACGGGTGGTAATTCCCGTTCCCGTCGCTCCTCTTTGCCTGGCCGGGGGGAAGGGCACATCGAGGAAGGCGGTATAGTCCAGGGCGGTCCTGCCAGTATTGTCTTTTACATTGGTATTCGCACCCGAGGACAAGAGGAGTTGAATCATTTCCAGATCAGCATTCCGGGAAGCTATCATGAGAGGGGTGGAGCCGTCATACCGTTTAGAGTTCACGTCGGCTCTATGGGACAGAAGGATCTTCGCGATTTCCACATTCTTATTTTGTGCAGCCACCACTAAGGCCGTCTCGTTAACATCATTTTTGGCGTTGACGTTAGCTCCTTTAGATAACAGAAACTGAACGGCATTACCATTCCCTCTCAGGGTGGCGAAGAATAGGGCCGTTTCCTGATACCTTCCCTGGGCGTTAACATTCGCACCTTTGTTCAGTAACTTTTTCATCTCTTCAAAATTGCCCCTTCGGGCCGCCTTCAAGAATTGCTCATTGAGCTGAGTTGCCTTGGCGTTGCCACAAAAATCCGGCCAGGGATTTCCTAATAGAAGGATGGCCAGCAGGAGAAAGACAATTCTACCTATAGTATTCATAGTGGCGCCTCCGGAGGAAAATGCTTTTAAAAAGATGAAATATACAGAATGAAACAATTTAATACATTATTAATTGTATTGTTAATTTATATATTCTTGTCATTATCAATATTAACTTATTCTACCGAAAAATAATGACCGAGAATTACCCCAATATTGCTCCAGTCACAACCTTTGAAAATTTATTAATACCAATTTTAATTGAAATACTATGGTAGGTGTATTGCATGATTTTGTACCTATATCAGAGAATTGCCAACTAGGCAATTGTTATTGTATGTATTACGTATCGAGTTCTCCGGAGATTCTGCGAGAGGCTAAATATAGACGTATAATATTTTGATATCATTTATAAATTCTAAACACAGTATTCCTGGCCAACCCGGTCTGATCATTGCTCTGCCTCTGTTAAGTCGAGCCGCAACAGATACATGGAATCGCCGCTTTGTCGGACTCAACCCCTT
>CBFDAH010000186.1:0-5593 GCA_965602785.1 uncultured Syntrophobacterales bacterium | reverse complement strand
TGGGAGGGGGGTGTGGGGGGAGGGCAGGGACATCATGTCCCTGGCCCTCCCCCCACTAAAAACACCCTGCGGGAGGGCGGGGGGCCAGTGGTCCCCCGGCCCGCCCCTCAAGATATTTTTGTAATAATTTCATCTTACCACGAAAAAAATGCCAGTGAGACCACTGCCGCCCCCGCCACCACCCAGAGGAGATTTACCCCAAAACCGATCAGGGCTAAGGCGGCGGCGACGCACAGACCAAAAGAGGTGATGTCCGTAATGGTTGCGAGGCCCATCTCCCCGGTCACCAAAACCAACATTCCCACCAGCGCCGCCAAAATCCCCTGGATGAAGGGGCGCATGAATTCCAATTCCTTCACCTTTTGAAAATACGGCGTGAGGAGGATAACCAGGACCGCAGGGATTAAAAACACTGCCCCCGTGGCCACCACCGCCCCCGACAGCCCCTTGATAACATACCCGACAAAAGCAGCCAGAATGAGAAGCGGCCCGGTGGTGGCATAACTCAGCAGCAGGCCGTCCATGAATTGCCTCAAGCTGAGCCAGCCCAGGCTGTCCACCACCTCCCACTGCAGGATGGGGATCATGACGTACCCGCCGCCGAAGCTGACCGCGCCGATTTTTAAAAATATATCAGCAAGTTTTCCCAGAAGCACATCGAAAAACCTGAGACTTACGAAAATGGCGAACATGGCCAGTGAAATAAGAGTAACTGGCAGAAAATCTCGGGGTTTGTCCAAGGCGGCGAGGATTTCTGAGTCGTGGGCAAACCTGGTCCCCCTGAGACTCTCCAGGAGGACTCTGAGGAGGCCGGCGCCCAGGAAAACCACCAGGTAATGAAATTTGGCCCAAATGGCGATTAGAACCAGAACTGCAATCAGCAGGTTGAACCAGGAGGTCCGGATTTCCTTTCCCAAGTTCCACAGGGTTTGCAGCAAAAGCGCAATGACCACGGCCCCCAATCCCCGGGAGACGGCTTTGACCCAGGCCAACTGGGGGCCATAGGCCAGATAGAGTTCCGAAAGCCCCACCATCAAAACAAAAGCCGGCAAAATAAAGCCGGCCACTGCCACTAAAGCTCCTGCCGCGCCCCGCAACCGGTAGCCCACGTAGGTGGCAAGCTGCACCACCGTAGCCCCGGGCAGGAGTTGACAAAAGGCCACGCCGTCCAGGAAATCTGCCTGACTGAGCCACCTCCGGTGATCCACCACCCGTTGGCGGATGGGCTCGATCATGGCCAGGCCGCCGTAGGCCGTGACTCCCAAATGTAAGAAAACCCGAAAAATCTCCGCTGTGGTGGGCATGAGTTACTGGATAGGTTTTTGGGGGAGGGGGCTAAGGGTCACAGACCCTTACCCCCTTCCCCAATCCCTTAGGGGAATATATTTGAGCCGGAAAAGTCAGGACCGCAGGTCCCGCCTTTTCCGGCCCCTAAAGGGGGTTGGGAGGGGAGTTTGAGGGGAGGGCGGGGGAGCCGCGCTCCCCCGGCCCTCCCCTCAAAAAACTCTCTTATTTCCGCAAATCCATGATCCTGAGGGCCTTGCCTTCGGTGCGGGGGAGGGTATTGGGTTCTACCAGTTCCACGATGGGGGTGACCAGCAGCTCGTTTTTCAGGGACACGGTAAGGCGTTTTCTAAGAGCTGTCAGGTATTTCAGATCTTCCTGGAAGAAATGTTCCTGCACCTCCACCTTGACGATCATCACCTCGTTAAAATTTTCCCGCTTAAGTTCCACCAGATAGTTGGTGTAGACCTCCGGCATGGCCAGAAGCACCTGCTCGATCTGCATGGGGAAAATATTCACCCCTTTGATGATGATCATGTCGTCGGTGCGGCCCTGGATGCGGGAAAGCCGCCGAAAGCCTCGGCCGCAGGGGCAGGGGGTGTCATCAAAAGAGGCCAGGTCCCGGGTGCGGTAGCGCAACAGGGGCATGCCCTGGCGGGTGAGGTTGGAGAACACCAGTTCCCCCACCACCCCCGGGGGAACGGGCCGAAGCGTCTGCGGGTCCACCACTTCCAAAAGAAAGGCGTCTTCCCAGACGTGCATGCCGTTTTGCTCCGGGCACTCGAAGGCCACTCCCGGGCCGTTCATTTCGGAGAGGCCATAGGAATTGTAAGCCTTGAGGCCATAGGCCGCCTCGATGCGCCGGCGCATATCCTCGGTATGGGGTTCGGCCCCGATGAAGGCAATCCTGAGAGGCAGGCCCTGGGGGTCCAAACCCATTTCGGCGAACGTATTGAGAAGATAGAGGGCATAGCTGGGTATGATGTGGACCGCCGTGGTCTGGAAGTCCCGCATAAGCTGAATCTGGCGTTTGCTGTTGCCGGCCCCCGCAGGAATGGTGAGGCATCCCAGGCGCTCGGCCCCATAGTGAAACCCCAATCCTCCCGTAAAGAGGCCATAGCCCATCATGTTCTGAAAGACGTCCCCGGGCCGCACCCCGGTCATATACAGGGAACGGGCCAAAAGGTCCGCCCAGGCCTCGATGTCCGCTTTAGTGTAGTAAATCACCGTGGCCTGGCCGGTGGTGCCGGAGGAAGCGTGCAGGCGCACCAGCTCGCTCAGGGGCACGGTGAGCATGTCTTTCCCCCGGCTTCTAAGTTCATCCTTGGTGGTTACGGGAATTTTCTGGATATCATCGAGAGAACGGAGATTTTCCGGAGTCACCCCGGCCCGGCTCAGGCGCTCCCCGTAAAAGGGGCTCCGGGCGGCGCGATCTAGGGTGTCTCGAAGGCGGGTCAGTTGCAATTCCTGCAACCGGGCAGGTTCTATGGTCTCAATGGCGGCGTCCCAATACACGGTGCCTCTCCTGTGGGTTTGCCCTCTGGGGCTCATCTTATTTAGCCCGATGCGTCACCCCCTGTCAAGGAGACGGGTTTTGATGGACACAGGTCCGGCAAAATTATAAGATGATGAAAATAGACGAAAAAGCGCCCTGTTTAGTATCCAACAACCGTATAAGCCTGGTCTCCGGTCCTCCTGGTGGTTCCCATCTCCCTGACAGGGCCAGAAGGGGGAAGAGATGCAGAAATTAGTTCCTCGCTGGCCATCAGGTCTTGTCGTTCTGGTCGGCTTGGTTCTGCTGGCCTGGTCTTGTAATAGTGGACAGTCGTCGGAATTTTATTACAGCAAAGGCAAACAATATTTTCTTGATGGCCAATATGACCGGGCCATCGCGGAATTCAACCGGGCCCTGGAGCTCAATCCCAGGTTTGCCAAGGCGTACCGCGCCCGGGGAGCAGCTTATTGCAATAAGGAACAGCTTGGTCGTTCCCTCGCTGATCTCGATAAGGCCCTGGAGATTGACCCCAAGTCCTTTAAAGCTTACTACAATCGGGGCATTGTCTATGGCAAACGGCTCAACTATGATCGGGCCATCGCGGAATTCACCCAGGCCCTGAAGGTCAACCCCAGCTTTGCGGAGGCGTACATCGGCAGGGGGGCGATTCATGTCTCCAAGGGCGAATATGACCAGGCCATAAATGACTGCACCAAGGGCCTGGAAATCAACCTGGTGTTGCCCATGGTATTCATTAACCGGTCCGTGGCCTTCTTCAATCGGGGCTTTGCCTATGCCGGGAAAAGCCAGCATGACCGGGCTATAGCTGATTTTTCTCAGGCCCTCAAGCTCAACCCCAAGGATGCGATGATCTATAATTATCGAGCTTTTTCTTTTTATTTTACCGGGGATTACGAGAATGCCTGGCAGGACGTCAAGAAGGCCCAGAGTTTGGGATACGAAGTAAACCCGGAATTTCTCGAAGAACTTCGCCGGGTTTATGGCAGAAAAAAATTTCGGGCTCATCAGGCCGTCAGGCCGCAATTTCCGGCAAGTTAGTCCACTCAAATCTCATAACTGTTCTTAAGTTTGATTCAAACCTTTCCCCTAAACAATTACACCGGATAAGGAAATTATCAGGCATGAAGGTAACGCTGGCGCAGCTCAACTCCACCGTGGGGGACATTTCCGGTAATATTGAGAAAATCGCGGCAACTTTAGCCCGGGTACCGGCTGATACGGACCTGATCATCTTCCCGGAGCTTTTCCTGGTGGGGTATCCCCCCCGGGACCTTCTAGAGAGGCCGGTGTTCAGGCACAAAACCCAGTTGGCCCTGGCAGAAGTGGCCCGGCTGTCTGCAAAATATCCCCACCTGGGCATCCTGGTGGGCGCCTTCCGACCCACCGGCCGGGAGCGAGGCAAAGGCCTGGCCAATACCGCCTTTCTCTACCACCGGGGAGCACTGATTTTTACCCAGGATAAGTCCCTGTTGCCGTCCTACGACGTTTTCGACGAGACCCGCCACTTCGATCCCGCGGGGGAAATTCAGGTGGTGGCCTTTAAAGACGAAAAACTGGGAATTTCCATCTGCGAGGACGCCTGGTGCGGAGCAGAGTCCTGGTGCCGCCGCCTTTATACCCTTGACCCCATAGCCGTCCTGGCCCAGGCAGGCGCCACCGCCCTCATCAATCTGTCGGCCTCGCCCTTCCAGGTGGGCAAAGATGAAGTGCGCTACCGTCTCATGCAGGCCCACGCCCGAGAATTCCGGGTGCCCTTCGTGCACGTCAACCAGGTGGGCGGCAATGACGAGCTCATCTTCGACGGCCACAGCCTGGCCTTCGACGCCCAGGGAGAACCCCTGGCGATGCTCCCCGGCTTTGAAGAAGCCTTAGTCACGGTGGACTTGGACCAATCCGGGACCCCATACCTCTTCACCCCCCAGGAGCCCATCGCCGCGGTACACGGCGCCCTGGTCCTGGGTTTGCGGGACTACCTCCACAAAACCGGCTTCAGACGGACTGTGGTGGGCCTCTCCGGGGGAGTGGACTCCGCCGTGGTTTGCTCGCTGGCTGCCACGGCCCTGGGTCGGGACAACGTCCTGGGGGTGGCCATGCCTTCCGGTTATTCCTCCCCCGAGAGCCTGACGGACGCCGAACACCTGGCTAAAAACCTGGGCGTAGCCTTCAAGGTGATCCCCATCACCCCCATTTACCAGGCCTATCTCGATTCCCTCCAGGAGCACTTCCCCGTGGACCGGGTGGACGTCACTCTGGAGAATATCCAGGCCCGCATCCGGGGAAATATCCTCATGGCCCTGTCCAACCGTTTCGGGTACCTGGTCCTGGCCACGGGCAACAAGAGCGAGATTTCCGTAGGCTACTGCACCCTCTACGGGGATATGAGCGGGGGCCTGAGTGTCCTGGCGGACGTGCCCAAGACCATGGTGTATGAGCTGGCGCGCTTTTTCAACCGGGAACGGGAGATCATCCCCCAAAGCATTATCGAGAAAGCGCCCTCAGCAGAACTGCGGCCGGACCAGAAGGACCAGGACACCCTGCCGCCCTATGACATCCTGGACCAGATTATTCAGCTTTACCTGGTGGAGGCCTTTCCCTTCGACGATATCGTGGCACGGGGCTTCGACCCGGAGGTGGTGCGCTGGATCATCCGGGCCATCGATAAAAACGAATACAAACGGCGGCAAGCAGCCCCAGGCCTAAAAGTCACCTCCAAAGCCTTCGGCATGGGCCGCCGCCTCCCCATCGCCGCGACGTATGAGATATAGTTTGCGGGGGGAGGGCCAGGGAACTGAG
>CBFDAH010000185.1:0-5671 GCA_965602785.1 uncultured Syntrophobacterales bacterium | reverse complement strand
CATCTGGAGGCCCACATTGCCGCGTTGTGGCTCACCCCCACCCCTCCCCCCTTCCCCTTCGTGGCCCTGGTGGTGTCCGGGGGCCACACCAACCTTTACCGGGTGGAGAGTCTGCTCTCCATGGAGCTTCTCTCCCGCACCCGGGACGACGCCGCCGGGGAGGCCTTTGACAAGGTGGCCAAGCTCATGGGCTTGGGCTATCCCGGGGGGGTGGTCATCGAGGCCCTGGCGCAAAGCGGCGATCCCCAGGCCTTCGACCTGCCCCGGCCCCGCATCCTTAAAGAACCCCTCGCCTTCAGTTTCAGCGGCCTTAAGACTGCGGTGGCCTATCTTTTAAAGAAAAACCCCGAAGTTCTGGCCGACGCGGCCTCCCGGGCCGGTCTGGCTGCCAGCTTTCAGGAGGCGGTGGTGGAGAGCCTGGTAATCCGGGCCTGGGAGGCCCTTAAGCTTACCGGCTGCCGGGCTCTGGCAGTGTGCGGCGGGGTGGCCGCCAATGGCCGCTTGCGTCAGGTCCTGCAGGAGAGGGCTCAGGCCGACGGTATTGAGCTCTTTTTGCCCCCCCTTTCGCTTTGCACCGACAACGCCGCCATGGTGGCGGCCCTGGGGTACCATCGGCTTCGGGCCGGAGAACGCCTTCCCCTCGACGCCGACGTTTTCTCCAGGGGTTGACGCCCGCCTCCATTCTTTTCTGGAATATCGGAAAAATTCCATATACTATTTAAATATTAAGGTGGCCTGATGGCACAGCCTGCCGAGGTGGGACCGGGTTAAAACCCTCCCGTGGCCTGCTCTTCTCTGGGCCAATTTGCTTTTCGGACCGCCTTTACATGTCGTCCCCATGCCCGAGACCCCCATGCCCCAAGCACCCTTAGGAGAACGGCTGGCCCTGCTCACGGACCTCTATCAGCTTACCATGGCCGCCTGTTACTTCGACCAGGGGATGAACGAGGAGGCGACCTTCAGCCTCTTCATCCGCAAGTACCCGAAAAACCGGGGATACTTCGTGGCCGCAGGCCTCAGTGAAGCCCTGGACTTCCTGGCCGGTCTGCACTTCACCACCGAAGACCTGGCTTACCTTGATGGGACCGGCCTCTTTTCCATCCCCTTCCTGGACTTTCTTCAGGGCCTCCGCTTCACCGGCGAGGTCTTCGCCCTGCCGGAGGGCAGCATCTTATTCAAAGACGAACCCCTCCTCGAAGTGAGCGCCCCCATCATCGAAGCCCAGTTGGTGGAAACCTTCATCATCAACGCGGTGAGCCTGCAGACCCTCATCGCCACCAAGGCGGCCCGCTCGATACACACAGCCCAGGGCCGGCCGGTGGTGGATTTTTCCCTGAGGCGCACTCATGGCGCCGATGCCGGCCTCAAGGTGGCCCGAGCCTCCTACCTGGTAGGCTTTGCCGGCACCAGCAACGTCCTGGCGGGCAAACTTTACGACATCCCCATTTTCGGGACCATGGCCCATTCCTATATCACGAGCTTTTTCGAGGAAATCGAAGCTTTTCGAATCTTTGCCCAAAATTTCCCCCAAATCACCACCCTGCTTATTGACACCTACGACGACGTCGCCGGCGCCCGGAAGGCCGCCCTGGTGGCCAAAGAACTGGCGGCTCGAGGGGAGCACCTACGCTCCGTGCGCCTGGACTCGGGAGATATCGCCGCCATCAGTAAAGAAGTGCGCCGGGTCTTGGACGAGGAGGGTTTGGAGGACGTGGACATCCTGGCCAGCGGCGGCTTTGACGAGTTCAAGATGGCCGAAGTCCTGGCCGCCGGGGGTCTCATCGACAGCTTCGCGGTGGGCACCAAGATGGGGGTGGCCGCGGACGCACCGTATTTCGACATCGCTTACAAGCTGGTCAAGTACGCCGGTCGCCCGGTCATGAAGCTCTCCACCGGCAAGGTCACGTTGGTGGATAAAAAGCAGGTCTGGCGCAGCTTCGATAACGCCGGTCAGATGCGTCGCGACACCATCGCGCTCAGGGAGGAGTCTTTACCGGCAGGGACTCCCCTCCTACAGCCCGTGATGCAGGAAGGTTGCATCCTCGGGACTTTGCCCGGCCTGAAGGAGAGCCGCGACTATTTTCAGCAGCAGTTCGCTGTCTTGCCCGAACTATACAAAACCCTGGAAAACCCGCCTCTCTACCCGGTGGACCTGAGCCCGGGGCTCGCCGAGCGCCAGGCCCGGGTGGAACGGGACTTACACCGGCGGGAAGTGGGAGAACCCTAAATCTCATGGGAATCACCGAAACCCTGTTACATTACAACACTGCCATTATCCAGCACTTGAGCTACGTAGGCATTTTTATCCTCATGACCCTGGAAAGCATGGTTGCGCCGGTGCCCAGCGAGATGGTCATGCCCTTTGCCGGATTTCTCATCGTCACCGGCCACTTTGATTGGGTGGGGGTCATGGTGGCCAGCAGCCTGGGCTCCATCGTGGGCTCGCTCCTGTCCTACGGTATGGGCAGGCTGGGGGAGCCGGTGGTGCTGCGCTACGGCCGGTATCTGTTTCTCAACGTCCATCACCTGGAGTGGACCAAAAATTTCTTTGCCCGCCATGGCAAGAAAACCATTTTCATCGCCCGGTTCATCCCGGTGGTGCGGCACCTCATTTCCATCCCCGCGGGGCTGGCCCGCATGTCCCTGGGCCCCTTTATCGTTTACACCGCGGTGGGAGCTTCCCTGTGGAACGGTTTCCTCACCTACCTGGGGGTGCGGCTCAAAAAGAACTGGTATCTTATCCAGCAATACACCCACGTCCTGGACTATGTCGTGGTGGCCTGCCTCTTGGCGGGCCTGGCCTATTTTGTCTGGAAGTGGCGGGGAGCCCGGTATTCCGCATGACACGTGAAGAAATCTCAGGAAAATCTGGCGTCGGCGCCGGTTCTCAAGGAAACCTGTATGTGGACAAGGTTTTCCTGGAGACCTCCGGGCCGTATTTTCCCGATAATCGGGACGCCCTGATCCAGCCGAGGCGGGAGATGGGGGAGGAGCAAGTCACCCCCACGGTGGTCATGACCTTCACCCAACCGGACTACCAGGCCCTCGGCCGGCTGGCCCAGGTCCAGGGTTCCCCCCGCCAGATCTGGGGCTGTGCCTGGCGGCAGGTCTCCTGGGAGGGCGCTTCCTTCACGGTGGTAGCCCCGGCCCTGGGCGCGCCCCTGGCGGCCATGGTCCTGGAGAAGCTCATCGCCCTGGGGGCCCGCCGGGTATTGGCCCTGGGGTGGTGCGGGTCTTTGGCTCCCCAGGTGCGGATCGGCGACCTCATTCTGCCTACGGGGGCCTTCCCCGGAGACGGCACCTCTCCCCACTACTGCCGTGAACCTGGTTTGATCCCGCCCCAGCCGGGCCTATTCGACCTCCTGGCCGAACGCCTCCGGGACGCCGGGATCCCCTGGCACGCTGGCCCGGTGTGGTCCACGGACGCCTTCTACCGGGAGACCAAAGGTCTGGTCCGGTATTGCCAGTCCCAGGGTATGCTGGGAATTGAGTTGGAATTGGCCGCGCTGTTTGCCGTGGGGTCTTACCGACAAATTGGCGTGGCGGCTCTTTTATTGGTATCAGACGAACTTTTCGACTATGAGTGGCGCCCGGCCCGAGGCTCAGAGGTTTTCCGCCAGGCCCGGAAAAAAGCCTTACCCCTGATGTTGGACGTGGCGGCCGCAGCCGAGGGGCAGAATGTCTGAAGGTCTCCTCCTGGCCGTGGACGTGGGCGGCGGCACCCAGGACCTTTTCCTGTGGGAGCCGGGCCAATCTGTGGAGAACGCCGTAAAAATTGTGCTACCTGCCCCCACCCAGGTTGCGGCGCGGCGTCTTCGGCGCTATACTGCCGCGGGACGACCCATTTTCTTGACGGGGCGTCTTATGGGCGGGGGGCCCATCAGCGGCGCGGTGCGCCGCCACCTGGCCCAGGGGCTGCCGGTTTTTGCCGAGCCCCAGGCCGCCCTCACCCTCCATGACAATATTGAGATTATCCAAAAATGGGGGGTGACCATCACTGAGACGCCACCACCTGAGGCCGTACCCGTCGTCCTGGGGGATATGGATCTGGAAGCCTTAAAGAATTTGCTCAGCGCTTACGAAGTGCCTTTCCCCACCCGCTTTGCAGTGGCGGTGCAGGATCACGGCTTCAGCCCCCACGCCAGCAACCGGGAGTTCCGCTTCCAGCAGTGGCGGGAAGTTTTGGACCGGGGCGGGAGGCTCGCCGACCTGGCCTTTCGGGAGCCTCCGGAGTGCTTCACCCGCATGCGGGCCGTGGCTGAGGCTCTCCCCGGGGTCCTCCTCATGGACACCTGCACCGCCGGTCTCAGGGGCGCGCTCCTCGATCCGGAAGCCCGCCAACACCGGGAAACCGGCCTCACCGTAATTAATCTGGGCAACGCCCATACATTTGCGGCCCTGGTCCAAAGGGACCGCCTCTTCGGTATCTATGAACACCACACGGGCCTCTTGACCCCGGCCAAGCTGGCCCAGCACCTGAGCCGGTTTCAGGCCGGCGAGCTTAAGCATAAGGAAGTTTTTGACGATGAAGGTCATGGGTGCGCCATTCATCCGGACTACCTCCGGGAACGGCCCTTCACCTTCACCGTCATTACCGGCCCCCGCCGCTCCCTGGCCCGGAGCTGGCCCGGCGTTTTTGCCGCGCCCCTGGGAGATATGATGCTCACCGGCTGTTTTGGGCTGGCCGCGGCCTGGCTGGAAAAGGAACAAGTACCCTGGCAGTTGGGCGAATCTTGAGGACCGTGGCCCGGGGCGAAGGGGAGTAGGGAGAACTTCTCTCCACCCGCTGTCCCCGGCCACCCTGGCGAAGGAGACGAGCGCATGGAAATCCGGTTATGGGGTACCAGAGGCTCCATCCCCTCACCCGGACCAGACACCCTGGAGTTTGGCGGCAACACTACCTGTGTCGAGGTGTTGTTGCACTCCGGCAGGCGTATCATCATCGACGCCGGCACCGGCATCCGGCTCCTGGGGGACCGCCTCAGAACCACCGTGGCCACTGTCCGCATTCACCTGCTCATGACCCACAACCACTGGGACCACCTCCTGGGCCTGCCCTTCTTTGCTCCCATCTACCGGGAAGACTCGGAAATCCTGGTGGACGGCTGGCCCCTGGCCTTCCAGGCCTTGCGGCGGGTTTTCGACGACCACCTGGGGGACGGCTTTTTCCCGGTGGCCTTCGACCAACTCAAGGCCCACATCACTTTTATTAACAAAATCGCCCGGCACCCTCTGGTGTTGGACGACGTCCAGATCGAGGCGCTGCCCCTCAACCATCCTCAGGGATGCCTGGGATTTCGGTTCCAGGAGGACAAGCACACCCTGGTTTTCATCACTGACAACGAGCTGGGCATAAATGGCGGCTACCGCTTTCCGGACTTCGTCAAGTTCTGTAAGGGCGCCGACCTCCTCATCCATGATGCCCAGTACCTGCCGGAGGAAATGCCGGCGGTCCGGGGCTGGGGTCATTCCACGTATGAAGAAACCGTGCGCCTCGCCCTGGAGGCCGAAGTCAAAAGTCTCCTCCTCACCCATCATGACCCCGGCCGCAGCGACCGCGAGGTGCGGGATATCGTCAACCGGGCCCGGCAGCTTGCCGCGGCGTCCGGCGGGGTGCTGCCCATTGACGCCGCCCGGGAAGGGGGTGTGGTCTTCCTGCCCGAAACGGAGG
>CBFDAH010000184.1:0-5759 GCA_965602785.1 uncultured Syntrophobacterales bacterium | reverse complement strand
GGCAGCATGACGCCGCTCCCCAGGCCCACCTGCTTCCCCGTCCGGTCGTAGGCCATGACCACCACGATGGAGACTTTCACGCGCTCAGAGACGTGACTCGCAGTCAGGGCCAGCCCCAGGTGGGGCAACAAGAATACCAGAGCCAGAGCCAAGAGGAGACCCCGACTATGGATTGTCTGATGAGGGCGCATGGTTCCTTCTCACTCCCCCAAGGGGGCTGCTGGATAGTCCTTTCCCCTCACCCAGGTCCCGAAGTCCAGCTTGCCCCCGGTGATGGTCACCACCACTTCCCGGCCCATAATCTGTCGCTTCATGTGGGCGTCGGCGTTATCTTCCCCGGTGTCGTTGTGCCGGTATTGGGAAACGGGGGCGTGGGGTGCTTTTCATGGTTGGGTTCTCGCTTTTTATTTGGCCACCCGTTTCAGGTACTTCGGGATCTTGGTGCTTTCATTGATGTAGGCGGAGTCAAGCTGCCCTTGGGTGAGGCCTTTGACGCCTCTAAGATCAGCACCTCTGAGATCAGCACCTATAAAATCTGCCCCCTTTAGGTTGGCGTCATTGATATCTGCCCCCTGGAGGTTGGCCCAATCGAGGGTGGCCTCCTGGAGATTGGCCCAATTGAGGTCTGCCCCCTTAAGGTTGGCATTAAAGAGGTTTGCCCCCTGGAGGTTGGCTCTCCTAAGGTCGGCCCTCTGGAGGTTGGCTCCCTGGAAGCTGGCACTCTGAAGTTTGGCTCCTAAGTGGACCCAGCCGATGTTGGCACCACGCAGGTCGGCCTCGTCCAGGTTGGCCCCCTGGAGATCGGCCCCCTTGAGTTTGGCCCCCTGGAGGTTGGCCCACCGGAGGTCGGCCCTTTCGAGGTTGGCAAACTGGAAATTGGCCCACCGGAGGTCGGCCCCCTGGAGCTTGGCATCCTGGAGCTTGGCATCCTGAAGGTTGGCAATATAGAGGTAGGCCTTCTGGAGGTTGGCCCTCTGGAGGTCCGCAAACTGGAGGTTGGCCCCCTTGAGTTTGGCCTCCTGGAGGTTGGCATCCTGGAGCTTGGCCCCCTGGAGTTTGGCAGCAAAGAGTTCGGCCTTTTCGAGGTTGGCCTCCTTAAGGTTGGCATCCTGGAGCTTGGCCCAATGGAGTTTGGCAATAAAGAGTTCGGCCTTTTCGAGGTTGGCCTCCTGGAGGTTGGCCGCCTGGAGGTTGGCAGTAAAGAGGTCAGCCCCCTGGAGGTTGGCCCACTTGAGTTTGGCCCCCTGGAGGTTGGCCCCCCGGAGGTTGGCCTCCTGGAGGTTGGCCTTCTGGAGGTTGGCCCCCTGGAGTTTGGCAGCAAAGAGTTCGGCCTTTTCGAGGTTGGCCTCCTTAAGGTTGGCATCCTGGAGCTTGGCCCAATGGAGTTTGGCAGTAAAGAGTTCGGCCTTTTCCAAGTTGGCCTCCTGGAGGTTAGCCTCATGGAGCTTGGCCTCCCGAAGGTTGGCCCTCATAAGCATGGCCCTATGGAGGTTGGCTTTGCGCAGGTCAGCTTTGACCAGGAAGGCAGTCATGGCAAAGGCATAACGAAGGTTGCAGCCTCTGAGGTCAGCCCCTTTGACCAAAAGAAAATGCTCTTCCTGGCCGGTCCAATGGGCAGGCTTGGTGGAGATATCCACTCCACCAAGGTTGGCATAGGGGGAGTAGCCAATTAGGCTAAAGGCTGCTGGCACCAATCTCCGCTTATCATATTCTTTTACCAATTTTTCATGATTAGCTGGTATGCCATAGATAACCCCAAAACTAATTAGTAAGAAAAAAATACCAAGTGTTAATGATATGAATAAAGCTATTAGGGCTTGCCTAAAGTAAACTATTTTTTGCCCCTTCAACATTGTCCAGCTTAACAAGAAGGACCTAATCCCAAACCCGATGGCACCTGCCAAGATAACTATATGGAGGATACTTCCAAATAAATCTTGTCGAGTTAGATATCTTACCCAAATGATCATTAAGGTCAGGGGTATTATCATCCAAGCAATAAGAACGGATAGAAGAAATTGGGTTGTATCAAAAGGTACTTGACGATTTTTAAGCTGAGGGAAAATCAGCCCCACCAGTTTGTTCAGGAGCCAGGGGTAGGCTCGCTGGTCCAAACGCCGTCCGTCTGGAAAAAAGGCGGGTAGTAAAGCCAGATCCTCATAGAGACCTTGCAGGGTAAGGTGGAAGTAAATATAAAGGGCCATGAGCAACAGGGGGGCCACCACATAAAAAGCCACGATACGGACGGAGGTGCCGATGATGGGCAGTTGGGAGGTGGCGGTATCGGCGATGAGGCCAACATCGGTGGTGGCGGCCACGGTGAGCCAGGCATAGACGCAAACCAACAGGATGGTAAATAACTGATTACCAGCGTTCCGGGAAGTTTCAGCTACGGGGCCAAAATGGTCCAGTTCGGGAAATTTATCCACCGGATCGGATAGTTTGGCATTGGTAAGATCAGTTCGGGCCAGTTGGCTGGCCAGAAGATTTTTGGCGTTTTCCAGGTTGGCATCCACCAATCCAGCGTCCTGGAATTGAGTGCGCCGCAGGTCGGCGTCATTGAGGGAAGCCCCTGACAGGTCGGCCTGCTGGAGATTGGCATCGGTGAGGTTGGCTCCGATTAACCGAGCATCGGTGAGGTTGGCCCCTTCCAGGTTGACTCCGGACAGGTCAAGCCCCTGGAGGTCGGCGCCGCGCAGGTCGGCTTTTTGGCCTTCCTTTCCCTCAGTTTCTAACCACTTTTGATGGGAAGCCAGGATTTGCTGAATGTCAGGAGGTATTTCCCGGAACTGCGGCGTTTCGGCGGCCTGGGGCTGGTAGTCCTTGCTTAATTGTTCCTGCTCAGGCATGTGACCGCCTCCATGCCGGGCTGCTTGTAGGGGAGGGGAATTAACAGTTCACAAAATCTCTTTCCACGTCAGCAGAGCTTATTTTAGGGAAAAGTAACCATTTTCTGTGGCTCTCCCCCCTCACCCCTTCAGGCTTAAATCCGGGTTTGGTTATTCAGTCTTTTGCCAATGGGGTTATTTCATTATTCCCTATAATTAGGGGTGCGGTCAATTAATATTTCCTGAGCCGGTTGAGGAGGTTGGCCTGAGAACTACCGGTGTGTTTGGTGAATTTCTCCAATCCATATCTGACATATTCTTGGCTAATTAAGCAATTTCGAGCACAATTTGGGCACGATCCCAAAAAAACCAGCAAACTGTTTGGAGGGTGGGGGGACTTGGGTTGGCCCCCCAGGGTGGAATCGGTGTTGGCGCTGGCAGGGGCCTGGCCCAAAACAGGCATCTCTCCTTGTGCCGATTATAAGCCCCACTGTGCCGACGGGCCCCTTATTCACGGAGGTAATCACTCGTCAGGTGTATTTAGGCCCTTAGGTCACGTCCACAACGAGTTTACAGGAGAGGCCCCTGGCGCAGTCGTGCCCTCAAGGTTGGCCTGGAAGGTTGTAATCACCCCCCGTCGATGACTCCCCGGTCAACTTTGTGCCCTTGTGGAATGAAGGGTGCAGGCCTCATCATCCCCAACATGTTGTGCGCCCCTGCCTATGCCGGAAGTGATAATTTCAGAACATTGCCGTAAAAACCGCAAAACATGGGGAAACAAGGGGAGCGGGGGGTGCTTTAGGAACGACGAATAACATACATTATGTAAACCTGCAAAATTCCACAAGTCCACATGGGAGGCGTAAAAGGCAGGCAGGATAAGGGGCTGGTCAGGGAGCCGCGGCCAGTCTACATTGCTCAGGTTTTAGCATGCCCAGGCGGGTAAATTACCGCCATCGATCAGGTGGGGGCGTGCGGTTCTTCCTGGGGGGCTGCTTCTTGGCCCTCGTCATCTTCCACCAGGGGGATCTGCAGAATTAAGCCAGGCTCCCCACCAGGCTCCCCAGGCACGATAATACAAGCATAACCCACTATGGGCCTTTCCCCTTCCTCCTGGCTCATACCCGCCCCCGGTAAATTGCCGCCTTTATTGCATCGAGGTCTACGACGTAAGGGTGTAGGTGCGTCATGAACCGGGCAGAGGTAGCCAGCTTCTTAGGGCTGTGCGCCTGTGTCCGCACCCCGGCGTCCACCAGGTTGTTCCCCTTGCTCATCGCCTGGCCCACCTTTACGATGGCCTGGAGGTAGGTTTGCCTGGCCTTCTCGGCGGCCCGTATGCTGGCCCCGAACTCCTGCCAGGCGTCATTGATCAGGGCGTCAAACTCTTCGATTGCAGCCGCGGCCCACATGGCGGGGTCCAGGTCTTTGTGCTGCTGCTCCAGGGCGGCAAAGTCCGCCTCTGCCTGGTCGAGAGCCGCCTTGACGATCCCCACCCTGGTCTCCTGGTGGGCGGCCAGTGCCGTCTTCTGGGCCGCGGGTAAAAGGGCCTCGGCGGCCTGGAGGTCCCGCCGTAAAAGGCTTACCTTGTCCTCGGCGTCAGCCAGCTGGGCCACGATGACCTGTTTGTTGCTGGCCAGGTCGGCCATAAATGCGTCGAACTTCTCAATGGCGCTCATGGTCACGCTCCCTTTGCTTGGGCACGGGCACGGGCCTGGTGGTCCATCGACGGATACATGGCATTGCTCTCCCACCGTTCCCCCCGGCCCCAGGCGTGGGCCGCGTCGATGATGGCCTGCTGGTCCTCAGCCTTTGTGCGGTCCGGCTGGGGGGCGGTGGGGTAGAGCCGTTGCATGGATCGGTCCCAGGCTTTGCCGGGATCCTTCTTGGCCTCAATCTCTTGCAGGGCTTGGGTCACCCCCTGGCTGATGATCCCCTGGAGGGCCTCTTCCAGGGCCTGGTCATCATCACCGCTCTGGGTCAGGGCCTGGCGTATCAGGGTCGATAAAGTTGGTTGCTCGTTCATGATTACGCTCCTTTGCGCATTTGTGAATTGCCAGCCAAAAAAAAATTAGTCCACAGGCTCTTTAGGGCAGGTGGGGAAGCACGTCAGCTGGAGGGCCGCCCGGCTGAAGGCATCGATCCGCAGGACCATATCCCGCACGGGGCCTGCCGGGGGGAGGGTGCCTGTGGCATGGTACGCTCGCAGGGCCTGGCCCACATGGTCACTGAGGCCTGCACGCTCCAGGCGCTCCAGGCGCTCCAACCGCCTCATTATTCGCTGCCGTGGCATCTGTGCCTTTCCTCCAATGCTGCCAGGCGCTCGTCGAGACCACGCAGGTCCATGCTCTCGATGACCCGCACCAGGGCGCTGGCGATGTAGGTCAATTTGCTGCCCATCTCCGGGGGCACCTGGCCTGCTTCCACCCGGTTGATGAGGTTGGCCAGGTAGCGTCGAACATCCTTGAGTTCTTTGAGCCGTCGAGCCATGGTCGATCACCTTATTTCCAACACAGTGTTGGCCGGGGCGGGGCAATTCCCCAGGCCCCAGCAGTAACACCAGGGCAAAAACCCCGAGACTCCCCTAACCACCAGCAGCAGCCCCCATACCCCCCTTGGCCCGGCCAGGAGATGGTCCCAGGGCTGGGGGGGACCATATGGGTTTTGGGGATGGTCGGTTTTGGGAACTTTAGCAGGAAACTTCAGGGCAAAAAAGACCTATGGGAGCGGCGTTCCCATAAGTCCCGAGCTGGGGGGGAGGGCGCAGGGGGTTGGCTGGGGCACCCCGTTCTGGATTTGGTCTTGAGCAGGCGGTAACCCACACCAACCTTGGCTGTGGGGGAAATCTGGGTAAAGGCTTTGATTAAGTTAAGTTGGTAGAGATCATCTTTCCCCCCGGTTGAAAAAAAAGGGGAGAGAGCCGCTGGACCGCCT
>CBFDAH010000183.1:0-5809 GCA_965602785.1 uncultured Syntrophobacterales bacterium | reverse complement strand
CCCACCATCGTGGGCTTCAGCTATGAGACCATCCGGTATCTGTTGGGCGGCTCCATCCGGGGTTCGTACTACACCCTGAACGACAACATCATCGGTGGCCGGGTGCGGGGCGTGGCCGGCGTGGTGGGCTGCAACAACTGCCGCACCACCCACGACAATGCGCATCTCACCATGATCAAGGAGCTCTTGAAAAACGACGTCATCATCCTGACCACGGGCTGCTCGGCCATGGCCTGCGGCAAGGCGGGGCTCTTGACGCCGGAAGCGGCCACTAAGTACTGCGGTCCGGGTCTGGCCGAGGTCTGTGAGACGGTGGGTCTGCCGCCGGTCTTGCACATGGGGGCCTGCGTGGACAACTCCCGCATCCTCATGGCGGCCACGGCCTGTGTCAAGGCCGGGGGCCTGGGCACCGACATCAGCGATCTGCCCGCGGCGGGCGCGGCACCGGAGTGGATGAGCGAGAAGGCCATCAGCATCGGCCACTACTTCGTGGCCTCGGGGGTCTACACCCTGTTCGGCGTGACCTTCCCCACCACCGGGAGTGAAACCCTGACAGACTATCTGTTCAGCGGTCTGGAAGATATTTACGGCGGCAAGTGGGACTTCGAGATTGACCCGGAAGTGGCGGCCAAGAAGATGATCGCCCACATCGACAAAAAGCGCCAGGCCTTAGGCATCGACAAGGCCCGGGAGCGGGTGCTCTACGACATGGCCATGCGCCGGGAACTGGAAGAAGCCGCCGAAGCTGCCGAAGAGCTGTAAGAATATACGGGGGCCGTTCACCCAACGGCCCCCTCTGCAGAATTCCTTTATGAAAAAGGAAGGAGGAAGACACAGTGTCTAAAATCATCATCTCCGCCGCCATCCGCGGGGCCCATAAAATCGTCGATAAATGTGCGGCCAAGTTGGACGAGGCCGTTGCCAAATACGGTGAGAATCAGGAGATCGGTTTTCCCAATACCGCTTATTACCTGCCCATCATCTATTCCATCATGGGCATCAAGATCGAGAAACTCAAGGACGCCTTACCGGTCATGAAACGCTGCAAGCAATTGCTGCCGCCTGTACCGGCAGAGACATTCTACCTGCCCTATCTGGGCCCCGGCCTGGACGCGGGTATGGCCTCTCTCCTGGCGGAAGAAATCTTTGAGGCCATCCGCTACCTGGATGATCCCAATTTCTACCTTGGCGGTGAAGACGTCATCGAGAAAGGCGCGGCCAATATCTGGCTGGGCGCCGCGGAAGACACCATCTTCCGGAAACGGGGCATCGAGTTCGTGGACGGTTCCGCTCCGGGGTTCGCGGCCATCGTGGGCTCCGCGCCCAGCGTGGAGCAAGCCGCAGAGCTGGTCCTGGAGTACCAGAAGAAGAATCTCTATATCTTTCTGGCGGCTCGGGACATCGAAGGCAAGACCTCAGTGGCGGAGCAGCTCCTGGAAGCCGGCGTACAGATCGGCTGGCCCACCCGCATCGTGCCCTTCAGCCCGGATATCTCCGGCGCGGTCTTTGCTCTGGGCTTCGCCAACCGGGCCGCCATGGCTTTCGGTGGCGTGAAACCCGGCGCCGCCCTGAAGATGCTGCTGTATAACAAGGACCGTATCTTTGCGTTCGTCAATGCCCTGTCCACCATTCCGGATGAGTGGTACGCCAACGCGGCGGGCGCCATTAACTGGGGCTTCCCCACCATCACCAACCAGGACATCCCCCAGGTGCTGCCCACCGGTATCTGCACCTACGAGCACGTGGTATCCAATATTCCCATGGAGGAACTTGGCCAGAAGTCCATCGAAGTCCGGGGCCTCAAGGTCACCGTAACCAGCATCGACATTCCGGTGAACTTCGGCGCGGCATTCGAGGGTGAGCGGGTGCGTAAGGACGACCTCTACCTGGAATGCGGCGGCGGCAAGACCCAGGCCGTAGAGCTGGTCACCAGCAAGCGCATGGAAGAGGTGGAAGACGGTCACGTGGAAGTTATCGGCATGGACATTCCTGACTTGCCCAAAGACAAGATCCCGGCCCGCCTGCCCCTGGGTGTGGTGGTGGAAGTGGCCGGCCGCGACTTCCAGCCTGACTTCGAGCCCATTCTGGAGCGGCAGATCCACCATCTGGTGAACTACGCCCAGGGCATCATGCACATCGGGCAGCGGGACATCGCCTGGTACCGCATCGGCAAGAACGCAGTGGAGAAAGGCTTCACCCTGAAGGACATCGGCACCATCCTGCACGCCAAGTTCCACCAGGATTTCGGCGCCATCTTCGACAAGTGCCAGGTGAAAATCTACACTGACGCAGACAAGGTAAAAGAGATCACGCAAGGAGCCAAGAAGATCTACTACGAGCGGGACGCCCGGGTCGAGGGTATGACCGACGAGACCACCGAGATCTACTACTCCTGCACCCTTTGTCAGTCCTTCGCTCCCAACCACGTGTGCGTGGTTTCCCCGGAGCGCACGGGCCTGTGCGGCGCCTACAACTGGATGGACTGCAAGGCCTCTTTCGAGATCAACCCCACCGGCCCCAACCAACCCATCGAGAAGGGCGAGACCTTAGACGAAAAATACGGCAACTGGAAAGGCGTCAATGACTTCGTCTTCAAGGCCTCTCGTCAGGCGGTGGCTACATACAATTTCTACAGCCTGGTCTATGATCCCATGACCACCTGCGGCTGCTGCGAGTGCATCTCGGCGGTGCTCCCCATGTGCAACGGCATCATGACCGTGAACCGGGACTACACCGGTGAGACTCCTTGCGGTATGAAGTTCACCACCCTGGCTGGCGTCATCGGCGGCGGGCAGGTAACCCCGGGCTTCGTGGGTCACAGCAAGTACAATGTCTGCCAGCGTAAGTTCGTGTTGGGCGACGGCGGCCTGTCCCGGGTAGTGTGGATGCCCAAGAGCCTCAAAGAGGAACTCCGGGAGCGCCTCATCAAGAGGGGCGAGGAGCTGGATATGCCCGATCTCCTCGACCGCATCGCCGACGAAACCGTGGGCCTCACTGAGGACGAGATCCTGCCCTTCCTGACGGAGAAGAACCATCCGGCCTTGGGCATGGATCCCATTATCGGCTAACCTACTGGGCCGGGAGATGCGCCTCTCCCGGCCCTTTTTCTGAGACAGCCGGTCGCGAGGGATAGCAAGCTCCCGACCGGGGCATTTGACCTGGATATGGATAAGGAGAGTGACAATGGCTCTAACTGGAATTGAAATCTTTAAAATGTTGCCCAAAACCAACTGTAAGGAGTGTGGCTACCCCACCTGTCTGGCCTTCGCCATGGCCCTGGCCAGCGGTAAGGCGGAATTGGATGCCTGCCCTTACGTTGATGAAGCGGCAAAAGAAAAACTTGCCGAGGCTTCGGCGCCTCCCATCCGGCCCATCAAGCTGGGTCCCCCAGACGCGGTTAAGACCATCGGCGGAGAGACCGTGCAGTTTCGCCATGAGAAGACCTTTTTTAGCCCCACCCTCATCGCCGGGATGCTCACCACGGCCATGGCCGACGCCGAAGTAGATGAAAAGCTGAAGACCTTCATGGATATGCAGTTCGAGCGGGTAGGCCTGAATCTGCGCCCCGAAATGTTCGCCATCGTGGATAAGGACGGGGATGCCGGCAAATTCTCCGCCTTGGTCAAGAAGGCCATGGATGGCAGTGATGCCCTGATTCTCTTGTGCAGCGACAAGGCCGACGTCTTGAAGGCCGGCGCCGAAGCGGGCAAGGACCGGCGGCCCATCCTGGCCTCTGCCACCCCGGAGAATGCCGACGACATGGGGGCTCTGGCCAAAGAGCTGGACCTGCCCCTGGTGGCCAAGGCCGAGGGTTATGACGCCCTGGCCGAGCTCACCACCAAGCTCACCGGCATGGGCCTTAAAGACCTAATCCTGGATTCCGGGACCCAGTCCATCAAGCAGGTCCTGCAGGATAACATTGTTTTCCGGCGGGCGCCCCTGACGGCCAAGTTCAAGCCCTTCGGCTTCCCGGTGATCAACTGCGTGGCGGAGATGACCGACGATCCCATGGTGCAAGTCATGTACGCTTCGGTGGCCATCGCCAAATACTCTGGCATCGTGGTCCTGTCGGATCTCCAGCCCCATAGCGTGTTCCCCTTGCTGCTGCAGCGGCTCAATATCTACACCGACCCGCAGAAGCCCATGATCGTCACCGAGGGTATCTACCCCCTCAACAACCCGGACGAAAATTCGCCCATTGCCATCACCACCAACTTCGCGCTTACCTACTTCATCGTCTCGGGGGAAATCGAGGGCAGCAAGGTGCCCACCTGGCTGCTGATCAAAGATACCGAGGGGCTTTCAGTCATGACTGCCTGGGCAGCCGGAAAATTCTCGGGCGACGACGTCGGCATGTTCATTAAGAAGTCCGGCATCACCGATCAGGCCAAGACCCGCAGCCTCATCATTCCGGGTTATGCGGCGGCCATCAGCGGCGACCTAGAAGAGGAACTGCCCGACTGGAAGATTCTTATCGGCCCCCGGGAGGCTTCTCACATTCCGGCTTTCTTGAAGTCCCTATAAACCCCTCAGGGGGATGAAGTCGCTTTTCCAGGAGGCCGCAAACGGCCTCCTGCATCCACTCTTAGAAAAAGGGGTCACCTAATGAGTCAAAAATTTTACCGCATCGGCGAAAACCTGAATGTGGTGACCAAGATTTACGGTCAGGCCATGAAAGACCGGGATCCGAAGCCCCTTCAGGAATTAGCGATAAAAGAAGCCGAAAAAGGCGTGGATTTTATTGACGCCAATATCGGTCCGGCCCGCAAGGGCGGCGAAGAATTGATGGAGTGGGTCGTCAAGACCATCCAGGAGGTGGTGCCCGATATTCCTTTGGCGCTGGACACTTCCAACATCGCCGCCATGGAGGCGGGGCTCAAAGTCCACAAGGGCAGAGCCCTGATCAACTCCATCATGGCCCGCCAGGAGCGCATGGATGGCATGTTGCCCCTGGTGAAGAAGTATGACGCCGATTTTATCGGCCTCCTGTGGGGTCCGGAGGGTATGCCCCGGGACGAGCACGAGCGGGGTATGCTCACCGCGGAAATGCTGGCCAATGCCGACGCGCACGGCATTGCCAACGAGAACATCTGGTTCGATCCCATTATCGCGCCCCTGAACATTCAGCAGCCCCAGCTCATGAGCACCGTGGAGTTCATGAAGATGCTTCAGGACATGGCCCCCGGATCCAAGTCCACTTGCGGGCTGAGCAATGCCAGCAACGGCGTGCCGGAGATCCTGCGGCCTATTATTAACCGCACCTTCGTGATCATGCTGCAGCGCTGCGGCATGGTGTCCGCCATTGTGGATGCCTTCGACGACGAACTGGCCGCCGTGGTGTCCGGCAAGAACCCGGAAGCCGTCAAGGTGGTGCACGAAGTCATGGACGCCAAGCCGTTGGACATCGCGTCCCTTTCCAAGGACCTGCAGAACTACGCCAAGACTGCCCGGGTCATCATGGGCCAGGTGCTGTTCTCGGATTCCTGGCTGGAGGTTTAGCAACTCCGATAATCTGCTTGACAAGGGAGGGCCTGGCCCTCCCTTTCTTTTTGCACCCCACCACGCCTTCCTGGGCCGGTCTCCCCCAGCCTGGGTTTTTCCTCCCACCCATCAAAGTCAACCCCTGGTTGCCATTTAAGTTGACCCTCTGATAGACCGATAATTTTCTGTAAAGACATAACGGGGAAGAGAGTCAAGCGGGCTTGGCTTCCCGGCCCCGAAGGGGTAGGCAAGATGGAATGTGAATTGCTGCAACAATGCGGATTTTTTAAAAAATACCAAGCTAAGCAGGAAGCGGCGTGTCAGGTCT
>CBFDAH010000182.1:0-5840 GCA_965602785.1 uncultured Syntrophobacterales bacterium | reverse complement strand
AGGGAAAAAGCAACTGGCCAGGGAGATTTACTCCCTGGCCAGTTTTTTTTAGGGGGGCCGTTAAGGCTGGCAGACCACCCCTTAGAGGTCATTACCCACAGATCCTGAAAAGCCTACTGAAGAATCTCGCCGGGGGTGGAGATCCTTGCCGTTCCCAGGGAGGGCAGGAGAGACCCTGCCAACTCCCGCCGCCTTCCCCTATTTTCTTTTTATGATAATGAGGGTCTTGTCCGAGACCAAGGGGTAGATTTCCTCAATGTGCTGATTGAGCATGGAGACACACCCCTGGGTCCAGTTTTCGCCGACAACGTTCATGAAGGGGTCGTGGGTGCCGTGGATGCCGATATCGCCGCCGATGCTGGCATCAAAGTCCACCTTGCCCTTCTTCCTGGCCTTGCTGAACTTCAGCCAATTCTGGGTGTTGGGATAGTCTATGAGAATAAACTTGTCCCAGCGGGGGTGTTCAAATTTGCTCACCACCCGGTAAACCCCTTCCGGAGTGCAGCGGTCACCCTGACATAATTTGTCGTTTCTGGGATTGGTCCCGAGGACGACGGGATAGGTCTTAAGGGGTGTCAGGCCCTTATAGACCGTAAGCTTGCGGGGCTGCTTCCGAACAACGATGACGGTGGGCCGGCGGCCTATCTTGCCGAAACCGTTTTTCTTGAGGACCTGCTGGACGTGCTTTTGTTCGTCGGTGAGTTTCGTCTGCTTGGGCTTATAATCAGGTGGGATCACGGGGATCTCCCCCGTGGTCTTTACCGGCTGCTTCCCCCCGGCGCAGCCGCTGAGAGCCAAAGCCACAACCAAAAAGGCATAAAATACCCGATGGTTACGCATAGTATCATCCTCCCCCAGAGTTACGTATGCGATAACTGTTCCTAACTATATAGCAGGAGTGGTTCTGCAAGTCAAGAAGTTAACCAGGTTTCATGATTGTCAGCAGTCATTTTTACCATAGTAACCATCACATTATGACACCCCTGGAAACGTTTCAGGTTCATTTTTGAATAACGACAGATCCTCCAACCGGGTTGACCGCGAGATGGATTTAGGTTTTATTATTAAAATTAGATTACCGATGATCTATTTTTATTAAAAAAAATCATGGTCTGCAGGTCATGTCCATTCACCTTATTGTTGACGGTTACAATCTCATTCGCCAATCTCCCCGGCTTAGCCTGTTGGATGCTCAGGACCTGGAGGCGGGACGGGAGGCTCTGATGCAGAGCCTGGCCGACTATCGCCGCAGCCGCCCCCGGCATAAAATCACCGTGGTTTTTGACGGCTGGCAAGGGGGGGGCCTGAGGGAGAGTCGGGACTTTCACCGCGGCATGGGGGTGGTCTATTCCCGGCGAGGTGAGCGGGCCGACGAAGTGATCAAGCGCCTCCTGGCCCGGGAGGGATCTCGGGCCTTGGTGGTGAGCTCGGATAGGGAACTCCAGGACTTTGCCGAGGGGGTGGGGGCCACCTGGGTGGCTGCCGGCCAGTTCGAGACCCAGTATTTAGAAAAAGCCCTCAGGGGAGGAGAAATCGAAGACGAGGAGACCCCCGGCCCTCGGGGCCCTGCGAAAAAAGGCCCGGCCCGCCGTCTCAGCAAGCGTCTCCGCAAAAAACAGCAGCGTCTGCGAAAACTTTGACCTGGAGGGCATTGTTTTTCCCGGGAGAGTAATTATGTTTTAAAAACGAAAAGGCCAGAAGGCCGGCCAGGTGAGATACCAAACCATATAAGGGAGATGCCCAAAATGAGCAGCGTGGAAATGCAAGCCCACTGGAAGTGCGCCAAATGCGGCTATACCATGGCTGCGGCTCAACCACCGGAGACCTGTCCGGAGTGTAAGGAAAACTGTGAATTTAAAGACGTGAGCTGCTATCTGCCGGATTGCGGCGGTCCCGGCAATATTGATCCCCGCCTGAAGTAGCCGACCCTTTCCCTCCTTTCCGGGAACCCTCAAGCGGCCAAACGGAAGGGGCCGGACGCGGCCCCTTAATTTCTCCGCAGCGTTTTTCCTTCAACCAGCCGAGACGGAATGCCGATAAAGGGGTTGAGGTTTGCCATGGTGTCGCCCCTAATCCACCCGTTTGCCTGTCCGGCGGGTATGGAGGTCTGTCCGGTGCTGGAGGAGGCTCTCCGTCTTAAGAAGGAATGTCAGCGCCTCAAGGAGCTCACCCAGACGGACCCCCTGACCGGTTCTTTTAATCGGCGTCAGCTCATGGCCTCCCTCGACCGGGAAATGGAGCGCGCTCGGCGCACCGGCCTCCCCGCCTGCCTCATCATGATAGACCTGGACCACTTCAAGCGCCTTAACGATACCTGTGGCCATCAGTTCGGTGACGCCGTGCTGCGCCGGGTCGCCTGTCTTATCAAGGATAACGTCAGAAAACTTGACATCCCCTGCCGCTACGGCGGGGATGAGTTTGCGGTGGTGCTTCCCGGAACCCGTCTGCCCCAGGCGGTGCGGTTGGCGGAACGGCTCAAAGCTAAACTGGCTCAGGCCTGGGTGGATCCCCAGGGCCAAAACGGCCAGCTCACCGCCAGCTTCGGGGTGGACACCTTCACAAGTCGGGAGGAATTGACCCCAGAAGCCTTTTTACAGCGGGCCGATCACTGGCTTTTCCTGGCCAAGGCCCGGGGGGGCAACAGCGTGTGTCATCCCGAAAGCGTCCAGGCTGCCGGGGAGGCTGGGCTCAGCCGGAATGAGCGCCGGGCTTTCCTTCTCCCGGACAACCTCAGCGACAAGGTTGGTGAGTCTTATGGCTAACCCGAAACTCTGGTCCATCACGAGCGGCAAAGGGGGGGTGGGCAAGACCAGCCTGGCGGTTAACCTGGCCTTCGCCCTGGGCCAACAGGGGTGTCGGGTTCTGCTGGTGGACGGCGACCTGGGATTGGCCAACGTGGACGTGCTCCTGGGATTGGAGGTCAGGGCCACTGTACAAGATATCCTGGACCGGGGGGCCGACCCCATGGACACGGTGGTGACCGTCCACCCCTATCTGGGGGTTCTACCGGCCAGCTCCGGGATCCCGGAGATGGCTAATTTAGGTCCCGAAGACCAGGGTCTGTTGGGGGAAGTGCTCCAAACCATTGCCGCCTCCTTCGATTACGTCCTGGTGGACACGGCCGCAGGGCTCGGTCCGGCCGTCCTGTGGTTCAATACCATTGCGGATTACTCTCTGGTAGTGGTGACTCCCGACCCCACCGCCCTCACCGACGCCTACGCCCTCATCAAGGTGATGGCCCAGCACTACCAGCGCCGCCATTTCCTGGTGCTCCTAAACTCTGTCCAGAGTGAACGGGAAGCTCGGCAAACCTTCGATGCCCTGGCCCAGGCGGCCGCCCGCTTTCTGAACCTGCAACTGGACTATCTGGGGGCAGTGCCCACAGACCCGGCGGTGAGACGGGCCGTGCGGGCTCAGACGCCATTTACCCACCAGGCCCCTCAGAGCCGGGCCAGCCTCGCCCTGAAGAAATTGGCAGGCCGCCTTAGGCGTCTGGCCCACAAGCAGCATACCTCCGAGCCGCAGCACCACGGGGTGCACGTGCTGTAAGTGTTGCTCCCCCGGGCGCCGGTGCCTTAGAGGAAAGTCTTTTCTTTTACGGGAAACCTTTGGGCCCGGAACCTTGCGGGAAACCCCTCAATCCTTCTTGAGGTGCAGGTCTTTTAAGGAGAGGGCCGAGTGACCCTGGAGCCCCTTTCCCCCGGACCAGGTGCCACGATTTCAAGGGGTGCAGGCTTGAGGCCTGAGGCCTCCTCACGGCAGGATGTGATGCTCAAGGAAAAGTTCCGGAGGGGGTGGGGGTACCTGGTGGGAGTTCTGGAATACCTGCCGACAGTCTAGGCCCCTCTCCCGAGGGGGCGCCGCTCCAGATAGGTCTTTAGCCTTCCTAAGGCCTCCGCTATGTTCGTAAGAGAATTGGCGTAAGAGAAGCGCAAGAAGCCCTCTCCTCCGGCCCCGAAGTCAATGCCCGGGGTGACCCCCACTTTAGCCTGTTCCAGGATGTCGAAGGCCAGGGCATAGGAGTCCACTGACAGGTGGCGGGCGTTCACAAAGACATAAAACGCCCCCGTGGGGGGTACTGGAATGCGAAACCCCAGGCGTTCGAGCCCCGCCAGGAGAAAGCGGCGGCGTTCGTCATAGGTCGCCCGCATGTGCGCAATCTCCGGCCCTGCCTGGGTTAGAGCCGCGATACCGGCCCGCTGCACAAAAGCGTTGGCGGAGATGAAGAAGTTCTGCATGAGCTTCTGGATGGGCCGCACGAAGTCCATCGGAGCGATGAGATACCCCAGGCGCCAGCCGGTCATGGCGTAGAGCTTGGAAAAACCGTTGATGACGAAGGCCCGGTCGGTAAACTCCAGAATGGAGTGCTCTTTGCCTTCGTAGACCAGGCCGTGGTAGATTTCATCGGAGACGATGTACGGACTGAACTCCGCGAGCTGCTTCAGGCGCTCCGGGGACAGCAGGGTGCCGGTGGGGTTGGCCGGGGAGTTAATGATTACGCCCTTGGTGCGGGGCGTCAGGTGGGGCTTGAGCTCCTCGGGCCGGAACTGGAAGCCCTCCTCCTCCAAGACCCGGACGTAGTGGGGCCGGGCGTCCACCAGGCGGAGAAAGTTGGGGTAACAGGCGTAGTGGGGGTCGCTCAGGATCACTTCGTCCCCCGCGTCCAGGAGAGCCGCAAAGATAAGGATCATGGCCGGGGAGGTGCCCGAGGTGACGATGAACTGCTCCGGTGACAGCCTGACCCCGTACTTCTCCAGATAGTGCTGGCATAAGACCTCACGGAGCTCAATGAGGCCCTGGGAGTGGGTGTACTGGGTCTCCCCCGCGGCCATGGCCTGTTGGGCGGCTTCCTTGACTACCTGGGGGGTATCGAAGTCGGGCTCCCCGATCTCCAGATGAATGACATGCTCCCCCTGGCGCTCCAGCTCCTTGGCCCGCTCCAGGATATCCATTACCAAAAACGGGGTAATCTCCTGGGCCCGGTGGGAGACCGCACTGCTCACCTTGTCTCTCATGGAAACCTAACATACCAAGACCGTAACAGAGCGGCAAGGATTTTTAGAGGGGTCCCAGGCCCTTGGTCTTCCTCCAGCTTCGTTCAATAAACTATTCTCTTGACACGTATTCTTTTGTATAGTATATGGAAACCATGAAGCCCTTGACAGACAGACAGCGGTTGGTGCTCACTTTTGTGGAGGAATTCTGCCGGCGGCAGGGGTATCCCCCCACGGTGCGGGAAGTGGCGGCTCACCTCGGCGTTCAGCCCCGGGCCGCCGTGGACCACTTGACGGCCCTCAAACGGAAGGGCTACCTCCACCGGGAGCCGGGGCGCTCCCGGGGACTGTCCCTGGTGTCCCGCCTGGAGGATCAGGTGGTGGAGGTGCCCATCCTGGGGCGCATCGCCGCCGGGCAGCCCCTCCTGGCCACGGAGCAGGTGGAAGACACCCTCACCCTCCCCCGGGCCTGGGTCCAGGGGGAGGAGGTCTTTCTCCTGAGGGTCTCCGGCGAAAGCATGGCGCCCCTCCTGTTGCCCGGGGACCTGGTGATGGTGCGGGTCCAGCCCCGGGTGGGCAAAGGCGAGATTGCCGTGATCCTGGTGGACGAGGAGGCCACGGTGAAACGGGTCTTTGAAGAGGCCGGGGGCCTGGTCCTGAAGGGAGACAACCCGGAATTCGCGCCCCTGCGCTTCGCCCCGGAAGAGGCCGCCGAGATGGTCCAGATCCTGGGCAAAGTGGTGGGCGTGTACCGCTCCCTGGAAGGCCGCAGCTTGAGGTGAGGCGATGGTCAGGAAGGCCGAAAAGAGAAGAGTGGGGGAGGGGGCCAGGGGTCGCAGACCCCTG
>CBFDAH010000181.1:0-5860 GCA_965602785.1 uncultured Syntrophobacterales bacterium | reverse complement strand
CCTTGCCTGGCAGTTCTCTCCCCTTAAGGGGTTGGGGGAGGGGGTTTGGGGGAGGGGGCAGGGGTCTGCGACCCCTTGCCCCCTCCCCCAACCGGTCCCGACCGGCTTTTTACCTGGCCAACCGGGCCCACCACGCCGACGTGGGGGGCGCCACCCCCGGCTCCATGCCGTTAGCCCGGGACGTGCGGGAGGAGGGAGTCATCATCCCCCCCACTTATCTGTACCGACGGGGCGTGCGCCAGGAGGAGGTCTGGCAGAAACTTCTGGCCCGGATGCGGGTGCCGGCGGAACGAGAGGGGGACCTGGCGGCCCAGTTGGCGGCCCTGAAGCGCGGCGAAGAACGCCTCCTGGCCCTGGCGTCCCGTTATAGCCCGGAAAAACTGGCGGTCATGAGCCAGGCACTCCTGGACTACTCCGAGGCGGCCATGCGCTCCCTTATTCGGGAGATACCGGACGGCGTCTATGCCTTTACGGATTTTCTCGACGACGACGGCTGTGGGAATAAGGACCTGGCGGTGAGCCTGGACCTGACCCTGGCGGGGGACGCGGCGGTTCTGGACTTCTCCCGGAGCGCGGACCAAACCACGGGCGGGGTGAACGCCGTCCCCCCGGTGGTGGAGGCGGCCTGCTACTATGTCTTTCTAACCCTCCTGGCCGAGGACTATCCTATAAATCAGGGCTGCTTCCGGCCCCTCACGGTCATCACTCGGGAAGGGAGCCTGGTGCATCCCACCTTCCCGGCCCCGGTGGCGGCGGGCAACGTGGAAACCTCCCAGCGCCTGGTGGACGTGGTCCTGGGGGCCCTGTCCCAGGCTCTGCCGGGGCTCATCCCCGGGGCCAGCCAGGGGACCATGAACAACCTGGCCTTCGGGGGCGTGCACCCCGAAACCGGCCGGGAGTTCACCTACTACGAGACCATGGGGGGAGGGACGGGGGGCCACCCGGCGGGGGCGGGGCTCTCGGGGATTCATAGCCACATGACCAACACCCGCAACACGCCGGTGGAGGTCTTGGAGCACGACTACCCCGTGCTGGTGGAACGCTACGCGCTGCGAGAGGGCTCAGGGGGTGCGGGGCAGCACCCCGGCGGATTGGGACTGGTGCGGGACTTCCGCTTTCTCGTCGAGGTCACCGTAAGCCTTCTCACTGAGCGCCGACGTCAGGCGCCCTATGGCCTCGCCGGCGGCCGGACCGGGGCCCGGGGGGCCAATGTTCTGGTCACCCCCGAAGGGGCGAAAGAGCTCCCCGGCAAGGCGAACCTGACCCTTCCCGCCGGCAGTTTACTGTCGATTAGCACCCCCGGGGGCGGCGGCTGGGGGGATCCAGGTAATGGGTATGAGCCTCGGACCTGATGAAAGAGAGAACGGGCCGCCTTTTAAAGGACATTGAGATTGTCGATCACCCCCGTTTGCGGAAAGGGGTGCTGAGTGAGGCCGAACGCTCGGGCATCCTGGTGCTTCACGGGCTGCTCCGGGAAGTAGACCCCAACCATGAACGCCTGGGCCTCAAGCGAGTGCCCACCTACACCGGGGATTATCTCTGGCTTTGCCACCGGCATTATGAGGAAATCCAGCCCAAGATCCCGGAGAAAATCGAGTTCTCTTCCTAAAGATAATCCTCCCCTCCCATCTTCAAACAACAGAATTCCTTGCAGTTTATCTTGACAATCCTTGTTAAAATTGATACAAATAGATCCGTAACCAAGAGCTTGGATCCGTAGCAGGCGGACTGAGACTCAATCGGTGGCGACAGTTAACCCCGGAGAATCAGTCTGGGGTTTTTTTATGGAAATTATCAGCGATCCCGGGGACATGCAGGCTCTCTCCCGGGCCTGGCGCAAAGTTGACGTGAAGATCGCCTTCGTGCCCACCATGGGTTTTTTCCACGAGGGGCACTTGTCGCTGATGCGCTACGGCCGGGAGATGGGGGACCGTCTGGTGGTGAGTCTCTTTGTCAACCCCACCCAGTTCGGGCCCACGGAAGACCTGGACCGCTACCCCCGGGAGCCGGAGCGGGACGCGGCCCTGGCCCGGGAAGTGGGGGTGGACGTGCTCTATAGCCCCACGGCTGAGGCCATGTACCCCGAGGGCTACCAGACCTATGTCGCGGTGGAGGGCTTGAGTCAGGGTCTGTGCGGCCCCTCCCGGCCCGGACATTTCCGGGGGGTGGCCACCGTGGTCTTGAAATTGTTTAACCAGGTCCTGCCCCACCTGGCCGTCTTCGGGGAAAAGGACTATCAGCAGTTGGCCGTCATCAAGCACATGGCGGCTGACCTGGACCTGCCGGTGGAGGTGGTGGGCCGCCCCATCGTCCGGGAAGCTGACGGCTTGGCCCTGAGTTCCCGGAATACCTATTTGAGTCCGGAAGAACGCCAATCGGCGTTGTGTCTCTATAAGGCCCTCACTGCGGCCCGGGAGCTGGCCGCGGGGGGCGAAACCGACGCCGATAAAATTTTATCAACCGTGCGGAACATGATCACCTCCACCCCCCACACCCGTCTGGACTACGCCGCGCTGGTGAACCCGGACAGTCTGGAGGAGGTGAAGACCATCCGGGGCGCAGCCCGGCTGGCCCTGGCCGCCTGGGTGGGCACCACCCGGCTCATCGACAACATGCTACTCGAGGTACCCTAATATGTGGCGCGTCATGCTAAAATCCAAGATCCATCGAGCCACCATAACTGAGGCCGACCTGGCCTATGAAGGCTCTCTCACCATTGACGTCAACCTTATGCGGGCGGCGGACATCCTGCCGTACGAAGAGGTCCATATCTACAACATCAGCAACGGGGAGCGTTTTCAGACCTACGCCATGGAAGGGACCGCGGGAAGCGGCGTCATCTGCCTAAACGGCGCGGCGGCCCGCAAAGGCGCGCCCGGGGACCTCATCATTATTAACACCTACTCCGGCTATCCCCCTGAGGAACTCAACCACCACTCCCCCAAGATCATCCTGGTGGACACTAACAACCGACCCAAGGGGAAGGGCCTCCAAGCTGCGGACCTTTGAGGGGTAAGGTGCCCCTCCCCCTCCTCTGGGACCCCTGCCCATCCAGGGACCGGTAAGCCGGTCCCTTGTGTCAAAGTCCTGGAAGAAATTTAATAAAATTAAATACTTGGGGAAATTTCCTTGAGGTTTTTTGAGTAATTTGCGATAATTTAAAGGTTTAACCACAGGCATTAGATTACGTCTGATTTACCGGAAAAGGAGCTTTTAGGATGTCCACATCCGATTTTCTATTCACTTCAGAGTCAGTCACCGAAGGTCATCCCGACAAGGTGGCAGACCAGATATCCGACGCCATTTTGGACAACATCATCGGCCAAGACAAGTTCGCCCGGGTGGCCTGCGAGACTCTGGTAACCACGGGATTGGCTTTTATTGCCGGAGAGATCACCACCACGGCCACGGTAGACATGCCGGCCATTGTCCGGGAAACCATCAAAGAAATCGGCTACAGCGACTCCGCTATGGGGTTTGACTGGGAGACCTGTGCGGTGCTCACCTCCATCGACCGCCAGTCCCCGGATATCGCCATGGGAGTGGAGGGCCGGGGCCTTTCTCCCGAACAAGGGGCCGGGGACCAGGGGCTCATGTTCGGCTATGCCTCCGATTCCACCGAGAACTTCATGCCCATGCCCATCTGGTACGCCCACCGGTTGGCGGAGCGTCTGGCCAAGGTGCGCAAGAACGGCACCCTGCCATTCCTGCGCCCGGACGGCAAAACTCAGGTGACGGTACGCTATGAGAACGGGGTGCCCCAAAACATCCATACCGTGGTCGTTGCGGCCCATCACAACCCCGACGTCACCTACGAGGTGCTCAGAGAGTCCATCGTCGAGGAAGTCATCAAAAAGGTTATCCCGGCCCAGTTGCTCAAGGACAATCCCCAGTATCTGGTGAACACCACAGGCCGCTTCGTGGTGGGGGGACCCCTGGCGGACTGCGGCGTGACCGGCCGCAAAATCATCGTGGACACCTATGGCGGCCGGGGCTACCACGGGGGCGGAGCCTTCTCAGGGAAGGACCCCACCAAGGTGGACCGCACCACCTCCTATATGCTCAGGCATGTGGCCAAAAACATCGTGGCGGCTGGATTGGCCCGGCGCTGCGAAGTCCAGGTGGCCTACTCCATCGGCCTGCCCGATCCTCTGTCCATCATGGTTTACACCTATGACACCGGCATCGTTCCGGATGACAAGATCCTGGAATTAATTAAAGAAACCTGGAGCTTTAAACCCGCCGCCATGATCCAATACCTGGACATGCAGCGGCCATTTTTCAAGAAAACCGCAGCGTATGGCCATTTCGGCCGCACCGATCCGGACTTTACCTGGGAATACATCAATAAAGTGGAGCGCTTGAGGGACAAGGCCGGCGTGCCGGCCTCCCAGCTCCTGCAAGCTGGAGGGAAGTGAAGATACCTATGAACTACGACGTCAAAGACCTCAATCTGGCCGACAAAGGCCGTCTTCGGGTGGAGTGGGCCATGCGGGAAATGCCCGTGCTCGCCTCCGTTTCCACCCGCTTTGCCAAGGAAAAACCTTTGCAGGGGGTGCGCCTGGCCGCGTGCCTGCACGTTACCACAGAAACGGCGGCCTTAATGATGACCCTGAAGGCCGGCGGGGCCAGCCTCAGCCTCTGCGCCTCCAACCCCCTGAGCACCCAGGACGACGTGGCCGCCTATCTCGCCAAGTACGAGGACGTTCCCACGTTTGCCATCAAAGGGGAAGACAGCGATACCTATTACCGCCACATCAACCAGGCCCTGGACCTCAAACCTCATCTTACCATGGATGACGGGGCCGACCTGGTGTTCACCGTCCATACCAAGCGCCAGGAGCTCATCGACGGCGTCTGGGGCGGCACCGAGGAGACCACCACCGGGGTCATCCGCCTCAAGGCCATGGCCAATGACGGGGTGCTCCGCTATCCCATGGTTGCGGTGAACGACGCCCAGACCAAGTACCTTTTCGACAACCGCTACGGCACCGGCCAGAGCACCATCGACGGGATCCTCAGGTCTACCAACCGCCTGTTTTCCGGGAGCGTCTTCGTGGTCTCGGGCTACGGCTGGTGCGGCCGGGGCGTGGCCATGCGGGCCCAAGGCATGGGTTCCCGGGTAATCATCACCGAGGCCGACCCTTTGAAGGCCCTGGAAGCGGTGATGGACGGCTATCAAGTCCTGCCCATGGACCAGGCCGCCCAGATCGGTGACTTTTTCTGCACCGTCACCGGCGATATCAAAGTTATTCGGGAAGAGCACTTCCTGGCTATGAAGGACGGCGCCATCCTGTGCAACTCCGGACACTTCAACGTGGAACTGGACCTGGAGTCCCTCGCCCGCCTCAGCACCAACAGCCGGCAGATCCGGGAGTCGGTCCAGGAATTCACCCTGAAAAATGGCAAGAGCCTCTTCGTGTTGGGTGAAGGGCGCCTGGTGAACCTGGCCGCGGCTGAAGGGCACCCCTCCGTGGTCATGGACATGAGCTTCGCGAACCAGTCCCTGGCCTCGGAATACCTGGCCAAAAACCACGAGAAGCTGGAAAAGAAAGTCTACCCCATGCCCACCGCCATCGACCGGGAAATCGCCCGGCTGAAACTGGCCGCCATGGGCGTGGAAATCGATACCCTCACCCCGGAACAGGAAAAATACCTGGCTTCCTACGACCTGGGAACGTGAGTTTTTGGGGGAAGGGGCCAGGGGTCGAAGCCCCCTGCCCCTTCCCCCAAACCCCCTTCCCCAACCCCATCCATTAGGCCGGGGAAGGCGAGACCTTTGGTCTCGCCTTCCCTGGCTCCCTTTAAAGGGGGTTGGGAGGGGAGTTTGAGGGGAGGGCGGGGGAGCCGCGCTCCCCCG